>JAGADO010000138.1 GCA_017613535.1 Clostridia bacterium
CGATTACAGACAGGGATTTATGGCCTGTCCGGACAGATTTGACAGGCCTTCCGGTGAGTACGCGGTCAATTCAAACGACCCGATGATTATTTATTTCACGTCCGGCACGACCGGTATGCCCAAGATGGTGCTCCACCTGCAGAAATATCCGCTCGGCCACATTCTGACGTCGCGCTTCTGGCAGCAGGTCGAGGACAACGGCCTTCACCTTACCGTATCCGACTCGGGCTGGGCTAAGTTTTCGTGGGGAAAGATTTACGGCGGCTGGCTTTCCGGCACCGCGCAGCTCGGATATGACATGGAAAAATTCGTGCCAGAAAAACTTCTGCGCGTCATAGAAAAGTACAGGATCACGACGTTCTGCGCGCCGGCAACGATGTACCGCTTTATGATCAAAGAAGATCTTACCCGCTTCGACCTTTCGTCGATACACCACTGCTGCATGGCGGGCGAGCCGCTGAACCCTGCCGTTTTCGATCAGTGGGAGCAGCTTACGGGCCATAAATTATACGAAGGTTTCGGACAGACGGAAACGCCTGTGCTCATGGCAAACTTCAAATGGATCACGCCCAAGCCCGGTTCCACCGGGAAGCCCTCCGCCCTGTATAACATCGCGCTCGTAAACGAAGAAGGAAAAGAGTGCGAGATAGGCGAGGAAGGCGAGATCGTTATCCGCGGGGCAAAGGAGAATCCTCCTGTCGGACTTACGGCGGGGTACCTCGGCGATGAAGAGGCAAACGAGAAGCTTTGGCGCGGGGGCGATTTCCACACTGGCGACAACGCGTGGATGGACGAGGACGGATATATCTGGTTTATAGGGCGCGTTGACGACGTCATCAAGTGCTCCGGCTACCGCATCGGTCCGTTCGAAGTCGAATCCGCGCTGATGACTCACCCCGCGGTGCTCGAATGCGCTATCACCGCTGCGCCGGATCCGGTGCGCGGCCAGGTGGTCAAAGCTACGGTCGTGCTCGTTAAAAACCGCGGATACGAACCGACGGACGAGCTAAGAAAAGAACTGCAGAATCACGTTAAGAAGGTTACAGCGCCGTACAAATATCCCCGGATACTCGAATTTGTTGACGAGCTTCCGAAGACGGTCAGCGGAAAGATCAGGCGCGCAGCCATTCGTCATATGGATAACGGCGGGGGAGAAACGAATTGACCGGCCACGGCGAGATAGCACAAGAGTTGTTCTATAAAGGGTATAATTGTGCGCAGGCGGTCTTCTGCGCATTTTGCGATATGACGGGCCTGGATATCGATACCGCGGCAAAGCTTTCGTCTTCGTTCGGAGGAGGGCTCGGCAGGCTTCGTGAGGTTTGCGGCACGGTCAGCGCGGCGTCAATGGTCCTGGGAATGCTGAAGGGCTACCAGGTACCGGGAGATATTGCCGCAAAAAACGCTCACTACGAACTCGTGCGTGAGTTTGCGAAACGTTTCCGCGAAAAATACGGGTCAATAGTCTGTCGCGAGCTTTTGACCGGCGCAGGCGTCAATGCCGAGGCGGGGGGCCTTTCCGAAGCACGTACCGCCGAATTTTACAAAAAGCGTCCATGCCCGGAACTCGTGCGGGGAGCGGCAGAAATACTTGACAGCATGCTTTCGGAGGACGCCGGATCATGAACGGTTTTACTATTACCGGCCAGATCATCGGGTTTATCGCGATGGCGCTGCTGGTGCTGTCGTTCCAGTTCAAGGACAATAAAAAGCTTTTCGCGATGCAGATCGCATCGTGCTTTCTGTTCGTGTTCCATTATTTGTTCATCGGTCTCGGAGGAGACTCCGCAGCATATTCCGGAATGGCGCAGAATGCGGTCGGACTCGCTTTCCGCGTTGTCATCATACTGGGCGACCGGTTTAAGTTCCTTCGCAGCACTGTCGTAATGTCCGTGATCGCCGCCGTCATGGCAATACTCGCTATATTTACCGCTTCGACCGATCCGGTTGCACTCCTTCCTGTTATCGGCAATTTCATCTGTCTCGGGGCAATGTGGACCCGCGATCCGGGCGTTATCCGCATCGGTCAGCTCGCTTGCGTATCTCCGTGCTGGCTCGCTTTTAATATATTTACGTTTTCGATCGCAGGTATCATGATCGAATCGTTCAATATTATTTCGATAGTTGTTTACTACATACGAATGCATTTTTCCGCCCGCCGCGCCCGCCTGACTCAGGTGCAGGACGAGTGCGAAGGAAGCGATGACGGCTGCGCAGAAAAAGAGACAGGCAGCGCAGGAAGCGACAATGAATAACAAAATGCCGGGCTTTTTATGACCCGGCATTTTACGCGATCGGAGTGACCTGACTTGAACAGGCGACCTCTTGCACCCCAAGCAAGCACTCTAAGCCAAACTGAGCTACACCCCGGAAGCGCAATCGGTATTGTACACTTTTGTTCAGGGTTTGTAAAGGACTTTTTTAGTCGGGGCAGCCGGCGTGCGCAGGGGATCACTCAACAGTGACGCTCTTGGCCAGATTGCGCGGTTTGTCAACGTCCTCGCCGCGGTTTACCGCCGTATAATACGCCAGCAGCTGAAGCGGTACGATCGAGAGCGACGGGTAGAAAAGCGGATCGGTCTTTGGGACGTAGACAACGAAATCGGCGTTGTCCTCGACGCTGTAGTTGCCGTAATTTGTGACCGCCATAAGGAAAGCGCCGCGGCTCTTGACCTCGACCAGGTTGCTTATCATCTTCTCGTAAAGGTCCGGCTGTGTCAGCACGCCGATGACCAGGCGGCCGTCTTCGATCAGCGAGATCGTGCCGTGCTTCAGTTCGCCGGCAGCGTACGCTTCGGAATGGATGTAGCTGATCTCTTTCATTTTGAGGCTGCCTTCGAGGCAGGCGGCGTAGTCAATGCCGCGGCCCATATAGAATATGCTGAGCGCGCTCACCAGTTTGGTCGAGAACCACTGGAGCCGCTCTTTTTCTTCGAGGAGCCTGGCAACTTTTTCCGGGAGCGCTTCCAGTTCGGCAATGAGTTCGGCCTTTCTCGCGCCGTCAATTATTCCGCGGACTTCCGCAAGCCGGATTGCCAGGAGGTACATCGACAGGAGCTGGGTGCTGTACGCTTTGGTCGTTGCCACCGCGATCTCCGGACCGGCTTTCGTGTAGAATACGCAGTCGGCCTCGCGTGCTATAGACGAACCCACGACGTTGACCACCGCCAGCGTACGGATATTGTTTTTCTTGAGTTTCCGGAGCGCGGCCAGACTGTCCGCGGTCTCGCCGGACTGTGAAATGACTACCGCTAAAATATTGCCCGTGACCGGCACCGTCCTGTACCTGAATTCGGAAGCGAGTTCCACGCGCACCGGAACGCCTGCCAGTTTTTCGATCACGTATTGACCGGCCACGCCCGCGTGATACGCCGAACCGCACGCCACGATAAGCAGCTGCTCCGTATTCCTGAGCGTCCCGTCGTCCGGGCCTATATCTATCCTGCACGTATCTGGATCGACCGCGCTGTGGAGCGTGTCCGCGAGCACCCGGGGCTGTTCGTGTATCTCTTTTAGCATGAAATGTTCGTAACCGCCCTTTTCCGCCGATTCCGCCGAAAACGTGATCTCGACCGGATCCTTTTTTACTTCGTCACCGTTCAGATCGAAGAAATGCACTTCGCCGGGGAGGAGGCGCGCGAGTTCCATGTTGTCAATATAATACACGCTGCGGGTGTGTTCGAGTATCGCCGGGACATCGGACGCGACGTACGTTTCGCCGTCGGCAACGCCAATGATCATGGGGCTGTCTTTGCGCATCACGTATATCTCGCCGGGGTAGTCCTTGAACATGACCTCCAGCGCGTACGAGCCGCGTATCCTGACCATCGACCGGGTCAATGCGTCTACCGGCCCGAGCTGGTATTTCCGGTAATAGTAGTCAATCAGTTTTATCGCCGCTTCCGTGTCCGTGCCGCTGTAGAACACGTACCCGTGCCGCGTCAATTTATCTTTGAGTTCCTGATAGTTTTCGTTTATTCCGTTGTGGACTCCGACCACGTTCGATTCTACCGGTCCCGAGCCCGATCCGACGCAGTTTCCGCTGACATGCGGGTGTGCGTTCTTCTTCGTCGGTTCTCCGTGTGTCGCCCAGCGGGTGTGGCCAATGCCGCACGTTCCCTTGAGCGCGTTTCCGTTGTCCGTCTTCTCGCACAGGTTCTTCAGTTTGCCGGTGGCTTTCACGACTTCTGCCAGTTCGCTTCCGTTCCTGACGGCAATTCCCGCCGAGTCGTATCCTCTGTATTCGAGCTTTTTGAGCCCTTCTAGCAGCACTGCCGCCGCCTGTCTGCGTCCTGTGAATCCTACTATTCCGCACATGGTTTTCCTCATCCTTTCCGCGGGGTATGACCAAAGGGGTATTTTAGTGCAAGGAGGGGGATTTTGCAAGCTGCAAATGGCAAATGGAAAATGGCAAGTGGCAAATGACAAGTGGCAAATGGCAAGTGGCAAAGGAAAAATGGAAAATGTATCCCTTTTTTCATATATCGAAATTTGGGATACATTGGAAAGCATCGCACGAGAAAGATCAAATATATTTCCGGAAATATTCGGGAAATACTTCCATAAAAACGCACGAAATGGTATAATACAAATCTAACAAAAATTGACAAAAACGAAAGGAAAAGGCCAAGAAATCACCTATAATAATAGCAATTAAAAAGAGACTTAACATATTAAGTACCTATATTGAAAAGATCAAAACAATGCAAATTGACGAGCCGGAAGGGTCGCTCAGGATCAGTCTCCGGAAAGGAAAACTCAGAACATATCATCGAAAAGGTCATGACTGCAGCAGCGACAAATACATTCCAAAAAGCGAACAGGAGCTGGCGAGAAGATTGGCGAAAAAGGGGTATCTTGAGAAGGCGGAGAAGGCGATCCGAAATGAAGAAAGCTGCCTTCATAGATCCTTGACGAATTCGAGGGCAAAATGTTCGAGGACATCTACGGGAAATTGTCCGCGCCGAGAAAAGAAATGTTCGAGCCGCTGGTGGAATCAGACGAGATGTTTGTCAGCCGCTGGCGCGCGCAGAAATATACACAGAAAAGTATTGACGATAACACTAATCCATACGTTTCCAGACGCGGAGAAAAGTTTCGGTCCAAATCAGAATTCATTATTGCCGAGGATCTTTTCAGCGCCAAAGTGCCGTACATCTACGAGCGGCAGATAAGAATCGGAGCATATACTTTTCACCCGGATTTCACCGTTGTCAACGTCGCTCAGCGCCGCGAATTTATATGGGAGCATTTCGGAATGCTTGACAATCCGGAGTATCTCGAATCGGCAATTCAAAAGCTCAATATTTACCTTGCAAACGGGTTTTTGCCGGGGATCGATCTAATCCTGACCTGGGAAACGGCGAAAGTTCCTCTCAATGTCGAACTGGTCAGAAAACTGATCTCCGAATTACTGACGAATTGATAACATAACTGCCGGATACAGCAGAAAGCAGAGCTAAACCGGCGTTTCAGACCCCTCACATTGACAATGCACCCCTTTCCGGCTATAATTCGAGACAGAAAAGTGACCGGGGCGGGCAACGGCACGCGGCATTGACGAAAGGCCCGTAAATATGCGGGACACCGGAAGAACCATGTGAAGACCGCAAAAGAGGAATCGATATGAAAGAAATTATAAGAGAATATTTCGGATACGGCGGATACACGAGACAGGCGGAAGGATATATGTCATGGCAGCACCTCACGTTCGTGACTTTTTTCATTCTGATCATGATCGCGCTGGCCGTAATACTCGGATTGAGGAACAGACACAGAAGCGAAAAAACTAAAAACAAAGTCATAATCGCAGCCGCGATCGCGATCGACGCCATCGAACTGTTCAAAATAGTATTTCTGTGTTTCAGGGAACACGACCCGATGCACTGGAAGATAACGCTGCCCCTGTTCCTGTGCAGCATACCGATGCTGCTGCTTCCGATCGCTGCATTCTCGAAAGGCCGCCTGAGGGAAGCCGCTCTCGATTTCGTATTTATTTTCGGACTGCTGATCGCCTTTATGGGTACATACGTAGACGCGATGGATTTCGGCAGTTACCCGGTGCTGGGATTTGACAATGTCACATCCGTACTGACACACACGATCTCGGGCTTCTCGGCGCTGTATATTGCCATCACCGGGCTCGCGACAATGAAAAAAGAAAACATAGGAATATCATTCGCGATATTGACGACGTACTGCGCTTTGGCGTATATTGCCGACATCCTGATCCCGTATAACTACATGTTCCTGATGTACCACGACGGCACACCGTATTCGATGTTCTACAACCTCGTGAACGGCAGCAAGGTGCTTTATCCGATCATAGTAGTGGTGCTGTTCCTGATGTATATCTCTGTCTTTTACCTGGTGTATTACCTGATACGCAGATCGAAGGCAAAAAAGGCTAAAAAAAAAGATAATACCGCAGCAAAAGTGATCGCGCTGGTGCTTGTGTTGACCGCCGCCGTGTCGGTGTCAACGCATGCTTTCGCGGAGAAAGAAACCGAAAACAGTGTTTCTCCGAAATTGACCGGAACCGTCCCGGAGTGGGCGATCAAGTCATCTGAGCGCTATACGTTCGATTTCTCGGAAGAGGACCTTACGTATTATTCGCAGCATGAGACGCTCCAGATCACAGCGCGGCCCGGGATGAAAGTTGAGAACGGCAGGCTCGTTTGCCTGGCAAATAAAAACATGAGTCTCGCGACGAGGGGTGCTCTCGGGGACGATTACGGCATCGCCGGAGGTTCGATGGGATTCAGGATGAGCATCACCGGAGGTAATCTGCTGGTGCTTTTGCGCGTTCAGGGGACGGAACTCAAACGGTCGGACAAAGGTCTCAGGTTTGAATTTACGGATAAAGAGCTTACAATAACGGATGATTTTAACAATAAGAGCGTGGAACTTGATATTTCTCGCTTCACCGCCGGGGGAAGGGAGTGCTCCGTCGAGATCACCGATAAACCAACATATTTTACAGTGCTGATCGACGGCGAAACGGTGGCAAGGATAACGTACACAGAGCTTGCTGTTGCTAAGAGCCGTTACAGCGTCAGCAATTACGGCGCGGATCTCGTGTTCTTTGACGGCAGCGGGAGCGAATTCGGGCGATCCGAGAACAGTTCGATGCAGCGCGCGGGGCATATGATATTTGCACTCGAAAAGTACGAAGGGTACGTTGACGACCTGTTCTTCGACAGGACGGAAATTGACCAGAGCCTGCCCGAAACCGATACCGAGCGCGTCATTGATTACGGGAACTGGGTCGCGACTGACGACCTTTCGAGAATAACTCCGATTGGCAATGAAAACATTCAGGTGCGCAATGACAGAAAGGTCGGAGTGTTCTATTTCCTGTGCTGGGTCGGTGCCGGAATCCATGTCCAGGACAATACAAAGATATATCTTGAAAAAGGGCTTGACGGCCTTAAGTCGTACCTCGAAAAATCCGGCGGTGAAGCGTACTGGGCGGAACCGTATTTCGGATATTACAAAAACAGTGACGCGTGGGTGTACAGAAAGCACGCATACATGCTCGAAGCCGCCGGAGTAGATTTCATTTTCCTCGATGTTTCTAACAGGGAAGTGTTTACGTCAGGCCACACGCTGCTGTTCGATACATGGCTTCAGATCAGGAAGGAAGGCGGCCACACGCCGCAGATCTGCTTCCTGACCGGCGATACTCCGGAGACTTTCAGCGCGGACGTTAAAAACCTGCGCAGATCTGTATATTCGGAGAAAAACTGGGAAAAGTACGAAGAACTGTTCTTTAAGTGGGAAGGGAAGCCTCTGATTTTCGGAAACATTTCCGGAGTGGATGAGGAGACCCGGAATTACCTGAATGAGAAGTTTACGGTGCGCGGCTGCTGGGCATGGTGCGACAGTGACGGATACTGGACGTGGATGGATGAGACGTGGAACGACGGCAGCGGGAATTATGTGCAGCACAAGGGCCGCGACCTGAACGGTACTTTTGAGGAGATGTCGGTAACGGCCGGCCACCATGCTTCTTCGAGCAAGGGCCGCAGCTACGTAAACGGCGTTCAGCCCGATAACTGGATGGGCGACTTTATGTTCACGTACGATGAGACGCGTAAAGGCCTCGGTTTTGCTTCGCAGTTTGAAGCGGCGATCAAGGCGGATCCGCAGGTGATAATGATAACGGGCTGGAACGAGTGGATCGCGGGCAACGGCCGCGGGCAGAATTACCTTGCCCTTACGAGCATCAAAAACGTGTGCTATGTTGACGAGTTCAACCCGGAATTTTCGCGCGATATCGAGCCCATGAAGATCAGGGACGGTGTCGGTTTCGGCGACAATTTCTACTACCAGATGGTGTATTACATCCGAAAGTATAAAGGTTTTTCGGAGCTGAAGCTCTCTTCCGGACAGACGTCGATCGCGGCGGGTGACATTGATGCCTGGAGCCGGGTCGGGCCCGAGTTCCGCGATACTATAGGGGACGTGGAGTTCCGCGACACGTATTCGTACGACAGCGCGTTCAAGTATATCAACGGCACGGGGCGCAACGATTTCGATTTCGCAAAGGTTTCGCAGGATGCGGACTATCTGTACTTCATGGTGAAGACCGTGAATGATATTGTCCTCGCCGATGATTCTACGTGGATGAACCTGCTGATCGATACGGATATGGATCACTCGACCGGCTGGGAAGGGTACGATATTGTCCTTAACCGCGAAAGAGATCAGGGAAAGATCAGTGTCGAGAAATTTGACGGAAATGCATGGACGTCGCAGAAGATCGGTGACGCGGAGTACAGCGTCAGCGGTCAATACCTTACCGTTAAGCTTGAGAAGGCTCTTCTGGGGCTGAAGTCCGGTGCTGCGGCGAATTTCGATTTCAAGTGGACTGACAATTCCACCGAGACCGGCGAGATCATGGAGTTTATGGATCTGGGCGATACGGCTCCCAACGACCGCTTCAATTTCAGATTTGTTTCCGATGCTTCGAGGTATGAAAAGATGATCGATGCGCGTTCCGGTAAGACGGGGGGCTTCGATCCGCTGCTTCTGGTCATCATCGGGACAACGGCCCTTCTGGCGGCCGCGGCTGTCGTCGTGCTGCTGAAGAGCAGGAAAAACAGGAAGGAAGCCTGACGGCATCCGCGCGTGTCGGGAAAGGAAAAGAATCGCTTGACCGTGCGGCAATAATTGTGTAAAATATCCCTCGTTGTCCCAGTACCTCAGGGGATAGAGGGTCCGCCTCCTAAGCGGAACGCCGTAGGTTCGATTCCTATCTGGGACGTATTAAAGACCGGTCCGTACCGGCCTTTTTTATTGTCCGGCTTTTGCGGACGGGAAAAGAGCCTCCGCGGCAAATAATTGTTTACTTAATCCGCAATTTATTATAAAATAAAAAAGATAGGCAAAGGCCGCAGAAAGCCGAAACGGAGATGGAATGATTGCCGCATAAAAAGATATCGACATTCATATTGAACGAAGACGTTTCAGACGTATATATCATCAAAAACGCAGCCGTAAAGACGTCGGTCAACGGTTCGAGTTTCCTTGCCTGCCAGCTTACCGATAATTCAGGGAGCATCGAGGCCAAGTTCTGGAATTATTCCGGACCCGTAGGGGTGAGTTCGGCTGATGACGGAAAGCCTGTTTTCGTGCGCGGAAGAGTGGGGGAGTTCAAGGGGACGCTTCAGTTTACGCTTAATTCCGTGCGTTACGCAGAACCGTCGGACGGATACAATAACGCGGACCTGGTGCCTGTCGCACCGATAGACGTTTTTGAAGCAGGAAAGAAGATCCGCGAACTGGTAAATTCGATCGGCGACGCGGATTACAGGAGCATCTGCGAAGTGATGCTGGAGAGGCAGGGCAAGGCATTTTCGCTCTGGCCGGCCGCGAAGTCCGTACACCACAGCTTCGTATCGGGGCTGATGATGCACACGTACAATATGCTGAAGACCGCAGACTGGCTTGCCGGTCAATACACCGACGTGATCGACCGCGATCTGCTTATCGCCGGAACGCTGCTTCACGATTTCGCGAAGACGCAGGAACTTGCCTGCTCGCAGCTCGGGCTCGTGACGGATTACACGGTGAAAGGGCAGCTTATCGGCCACCTGGTGATGGGAGCGAAAAACATTGCCGACGCCGCTGAAGAGCTGGGAGTGCCGGAAGAAAAAACGCTGCTCCTCGAACATATGATATTGTCCCACCACGGAGAGCCCGAATTCGGAGCAGCCGTCGTTCCGATGTGCGCGGAAGCGGAACTTTTACACCTGATCGACCTGATCGACAGCCGCATGGAAATATATGCGGAAACATTCAAAAACATGGAACCGGGAACGTTCAGCGACAAAATATTTGCACTGGAAAAGAAAATATACAAGCATAAATAAAAGGAGGAAATCATTATGGCTAATAAGTATGCAGGTACGCAGACCGAGAAAAATCTCTTGGCGGCATTCGCGGGTGAATCGCAGGCGAGAAACAAATACACGTATTTCGCTTCCACCGCAAAAAAAGAAGGTTATGAGCAGATATCCGCCATCTTCCTGAAGACGGCTGAGAATGAAAAAGAACACGCTAAACTCTGGTTCAAGGAACTGGGAGGAATAGGCGACACGGCGGCAAACCTCGGAGCAGCTGCCGACGGCGAAAACTACGAGTGGACCGATATGTACGAAGGCTTCGCTAAGACCGCTGAAGAAGAGGGATTCGAAGATCTGGCTAAAAGATTCAGACTGATCGCCGCCATCGAAAAGCATCACGAGGAGAGATACCGCAAACTGCTGGCAAACATCGAAAATGCGGAAGTTTTCGAAAAAAGCAGCGTTAAGATCTGGGAATGCAGAAACTGCGGCCACATCGTGATAGGGACAAAGGCGCCGGAGGAATGCCCGGCGTGCAAACATCCCCAGAGTTATTTCGAAATTTCGGAAGAGAACTATTGAAAAAATCCGAGGAATAATATATAATTCACGCAGGCTGTAATCGAGAGGGCGCTCGTGCGCCCCGTGAAATAAGAGATTACGTTTTTATGAGAGGAGAAAGAATATGGGACTCATTAAAGCTTTAACAGGCGCTATCGGCGGAACTCTTGCGGATCAGTGGAAGGAATTCTTCTATTGCGAAGCTATTCCCGAGGACACTCTGGTCGTTAAGGGACAGAAAAGAATAACCAGCCGCAGCTCCAATACCAAGGGCAACGATAACATCATTTCTAACGGTTCGGGCATTGCCGTTGCTGACGGCCAGTGCATGATCATCGTGGATCAGGGTAAGGTAGTAGAATTCTGCGCAGAACCCGGTCAGTTCACTTATGACACATCTTCCGAGCCCAGTATTTTTGCCGGCAGTCTTGGAAAATCCATCATCGAAACGTTCAAGACCATCGGACGTCGTATCACCTACGGCGGCGACACCGGTAAGGACCAGAGAGTTTACTACTTCAACCTGAAAGAGATCACCGGAAACAAATTCGGCACTGCCAGCCCGGTTCCCTTCAAGGTAGTTATTAACGAGCAGCTCGGATTCAAGCTTTCCGTTGACCTTCGCTGCAACGGCGTATATTCGTATAAACTTGTTGACCCGATCCTGTTCTACACGAACGTCTGCGGAAACGTTTCCGAAGATTACAAGCGCGACCGAATCGACTCCATGCTTAAGGCCGAGCTCATCCAGGCGCTCCAGCCCGCTCTCGCAGTGCTGTCCGCTCAGGGTGTTTCGTACGACCAGATACCGGCTCACACCGTCGAAGTCAGAGATGCTCTTAATGAAGAACTGAAAGACGACTGGGGAAAGCGCGGAATCGAGATCTACTCCATGAACATCGGCGTTCCTTCGATCCCCGATGATCAGAGGAAGAAGATCACCGAGTGGGAGGAAACTTCCATGACGCTGAATCCGACCGTTGCCGCAGGACGTATGACAGGCGGCGTCATCTCCGCTATGAATACCGCTGCAGCTAATGAAGGCGGCGCTATGAACGGCTTCATCGGAATGGGCATGGCTATGAACGCAGGCGCAGGCACGATCGACCAGCTGTTTAACCAGGGTAACCAGGGCGGAAACGCAGGCTCACCTCAGGGCGGACCTCAGGCTCCTCAGGGCGGCGCTCCCGCAAAGGCTGCCGACGAGTGGAAATGCCCCGTATGCGGCGTGACCGTAAACGGCGGTAAGTTCTGCCCCGAGTGCGGCGCTCCCAGACCTGCAGAGAAAGAAGGCTGGGTATGTGCATGCGGCGCTGTGAATAAAGGCAACTTCTGCCCCGAGTGCGGCGCGAAGAGACCGGAAGGCGCTCCTCTGTACCGCTGCGATAAGTGCGGCTGGGAGCCCGAAGATCCGAAGAATCCTCCGAAGTTCTGCCCTCAGTGCGGTGACAGATTCGATGATAACGATAAGATCTGATGAAATGATCATACTTTGATTTTCAGACCGGCGGCAGCGCGAAAAACGTTGCTGCCGGTTCATATTTTCACGCGGACGGAACGGGATCCGCGGACTGTTAATAAGCGGGTGGTGCGGTAATATGGATCTGACAGAGCGTTTTCTTAAATATGTGAGCTATCCTACGATGTCTGACGAAAGCAGTCAGACAAGCCCGAGTTCGAAAAAGCAGCTGGAACTGGCGAAAGTGCTGAAAGCGGAACTTGACGCGCTCGGACTCGAAACTAAACTTGATGAATACGGGTACGTGTACGGCTTCCTGGAGGCAAACACGGATAAAATAAAGGACAAGGTGGGTTTTATTGCCCACATGGATACGTCGGACGCCGTTTCCGATACGGGCATTAAGCCGCGGATAATAAACTACGGCGGTGGAGATATTGTCCTCGGTAATTCCGGCGATGAAAGCATCGTTATGAAGACTTCGGATTACCCGTATCTTGCTGAGTACGAAGGTAAGCACCTGATCGTGACGGACGGGACGACGCTGCTCGGTGCGGACGATAAGGCAGGTGTGGCAGAGATCGTGACGGCGCTTGAAGAACTTGTTAAGAGCGGCAGAAAGCACGGCAGAATCTCCGTGTGCTTCACTCCCGACGAAGAGATCGGCAGGGGAGCGGATCATTTCGACGTAGAAGCGTTCGGGGCAGACTGGGCGTACACCGTTGACGGCGGAAAGCTCGGAGAAGTCGAATACGAAAACTTCAACGCGGCATCCGCGAAAGTAATTGTCCGCGGTATTTCGATCCACCCCGGAAGCGCTAAAAACAAAATGAAAAACGCGGCGGCGATCGCGTGCGAACTGCACGGACTCCTTCCGAAACGTGAAGTCCCCGAGAAGACGGAGGGCTATCAGGGCTTCTTCCATCTGACCGGAATGAGCGGCGAAACGGAGTACGCCGAACTGACATACATAATACGCGATCACGACAGAAGCAAATTCGAAGACAGAAAAAAGCTGATGAAGGAACTCGTGCGCAAACTTAACCGCAAGTACGGCAAGGGAACGCTCGAACTGATCATGAAAGATTCGTATTACAATATGAAAGAGATCATCGAGAAAAACATGTTCGTCGTTGACAACGCTAAAGCCGCGATGCGCGAGTGCGGCGTTGAGCCGGAGTGCGTGCCTATCCGCGGCGGTACCGACGGGGCAAGGATCTCGTTCATGGGTCTGCCTTGTCCGAACCTTTGCACAGGCGGTGAGAATTTCCACTCGAGATTCGAATTCGCATGCGTCGAAGATATGAAAGTATGTGTGAAGATCATAAAGAAACTTATGGTCGTAAAATGAACGGAGGCTGAGCACAAACGGTGGCTGCGATCGTAATTACTTCCGCTAAAGCTATACGCGGAATAACCGCTTTTGCACAGGATACATTCGTAAGCTATATGTTCGTACTGGCGGCGCTGATACTGCTGGTGATGTATTTCACCGCAAACAAAATCGTGCAGAAGCGCCTGGGCTCCGGTACGGAAGAAGCACTCACATACTCGTGCTTAAGAGGCTTCGTCAGCGCGCTGATCTTCTTCGTCATATATGTCATTATGTACCGCGCGCTCCCGGCAATAACCCCGTACTCGCTCTGGATGTCGGCGCTGCTGGCTTTGTGCGTATGCGCGTACACTCTGCTTGGCTTCAGGATACTGAGTCTCGGGAGTCTGAGTATTTTCACGGTCTTCCTGATGCTGGGCGGAATGATAATACCGTACCTTTACGGCGTAATATGGCTGAATGAGGGCATAAACGTATTCAGGATAGTCGGTATCGTGCTCATGGTCATATCTCTTTTCCTGCCTCTCATCGGCACCAGAAAGAGCGAAACGGCAGGCGAAAAGACCGGTGTGAAGAAACGCATCATATTCGGTGTGATATGTTTTGCGGTATTTATGCTCAATGGTATTGTAAGTGTGATCTCCAAGACGCACGCGCTTAAAATGTCCGACCAGAGGCCTGTGCTGATAACGTTCGTCATGCTCTGCACGCTCTCGAACGGAGTGCTTTCGCTCATCTCGCTGATCGCGATCAAGCTTTTCGCGCGGATCAGGGGGCGTAAGGATAAAGAATCTGCTTCTCCCGAAACGGAAAAGGAAAGCGGGAGCGGCGTGGCTCTCGCGGCATTCCGGTCGGCATTCGTGTTCATCGTGCTCGCTGCGGCGTTCGACGGGATCTCCTTTATGTTCCAGCAGTTCGGCGCAAGCAAACTTCCCGCGTCAGTGATGTACCCGATACAGACAGGCGGCTCGATCGTGCTGACCGCGCTCGTAGGCTTCCTGCTCTTCAAAGAAAAACCGACTAAAATAGCGCTCATCGGCCTTGCTATAACGTTTGCGGCAACATTCCTGTTCCTGTTTTAGCGGGCGTGTGATATAATAAAAAGGGGATGGCAATGAACGAAGGGATGACCGTCAGATATATTGCCG
>JAGADO010000139.1 GCA_017613535.1 Clostridia bacterium
GACAGAGAGGCGTTCCACGGCATTCTCACGGTTTTTGCTTTTTCTACAGCTTGGCAAAGCAAAAACGCACAACAAAATCGCGGAACGCCTCTCTGTCCCCCGTTCCACTTTTTTCGCGTAAAAAACCGATTGCATTCCTCCGGGGCAAGGGGTACAATATGCTTGTCCGCTGGGGGCGCTTTTAAGGCTGAGATAAGCGGTGTGCGTCGCGCGATCGCTTGGTCCCCTCGAACCTGTGTAGGTAATCCTACCGTAGGGAAGCGGTTTGCACTCCTTCTTTGAAACGGTAAGATTATGAAGAAAGGAGTTTTTTTATGCTAAGATCAATCGAAGAACCGGCCGCAGCGGTAAAAGAACGCGGCACGCGGAATGTGAAAGTCACAAACGTACAGCGCCTTGTCGAAAGCGGCGTACTGCTGGCAATGGGCGTTGTCCTCTCGATCATCAAACTTCTTGACCTCCCGTACGGCGGCTCTGTTACGGTGGCGTCAATGTTTCCCGTAATGCTTATCGCTTACCGCCACGGCCCCGGTTACGGCCTCGTTTCCGCAGCGGTTTACGGCGCGATCCAGCAGCTTCTGGGGCTTAAAACGCTCAGCTTCGTCTCAACGTGGCAATCGGTGATCGCCGTCATCATGCTCGACTACGTGATCGCATTTGCCGTCATCGGTTTCGGAGGTGCGTTCAGAAGGCGGTTCGGCGAAAAGCAGTCGCTCGAGCTCTGCTCCGGCGCTTTTCTCGTATGCATTCTGAGGTACGCCTGCCACGTAATTTCAGGGGCAACGGTCTGGGCCGGATTGTCAATTCCCACCAAGGCGGCGCTCGCTTATTCGTTTGCCTACAACGCAACTTATATGGTCCCCGAAACGATCGTTATGCTGATCGCCGCGTACTTCCTCGGCACGTCAATGAATTTCCGTCTTCCCACGCCTGTGCGCATTGCCCGCAGGAACGACCGCATCCCCGTTTTCTCGATACTGGCGATCTTCGCCATTGCAGTTACGGTGATCGTTGACGTTGCGCTCATATTCAAAAATATGCAGGATGCTGAATCGGGCAATTGGAACATAAACGGCCTTGCCGAGGTCAACTGGCTCGCTGTCGGTATCGTTTCTGCCGTCGGCGTTGCGATCGCGGCGGTGCTGTTTATCATCGACAGGGTCAAAGCAGGCAAGGCATGCAAAAGCAGTGGTCAATAAAGGATGAAGCGGCGCCCCGGATCCTCAAATTGCGCAGGATTTCTTTTCCGTTGTGATAAAAAAGGAAGTGACACCTTTTATCTGTCTACTCGGCTTCGCAGAACTAAAAAAAGCGGATTTGTTACTTCTTCGCACGAGTTACGAAATTCGTACTGTCACTCGGTTCGCTGCCACTTGCCACTTGCCCCTTGCAATTTCCCCCTTCCTCGGGTATAATCAGCAAGGTCGGCATTGACCGGCGGCGCACGCTGCGGGGGAGTGTTGACAAAACTAAAAAAACGGCTTTGAACCGGACCAGTAGACGTCAGGCGGCTTTACAGAGAGAAGATGGTTGGTGCGAATCTTCATGCGGCAGACGGACGAAGCTACCGGGGAGCTCCGTGCAGGAAATGGCACGGCGGAGGGATACCGTTAAAGCCTGAGAAAGAGTCCGGTCAGAGGCTGCGGCCCGATCGGGAAAAAGGGTGGTACCGCGAAGAATGACACACTTCGTCCCTTGTCCGGGGCGGAGTGTTTTTTTGACCGGCACAAACGCAAAAAAAAGAAAGGAATCTTCGGTTATTATGGAAAAATTAGGACTAAACGTTATCCGCGAGAAGTATCTGAGCTTCTTTGAAAGCAAGGGCCATCTGCGCATGCCGAGCTTTTCGCTCGTGCCCAAAAACGACCCGAGCCTGCTGCTTATCAACGCAGGAATGGCGCCGCTCAAACCGTATTTCACGGGAGCAGAGATACCACCCAGACGCAGAGTAACGACCTGTCAGAAATGCATCAGAACGCCGGATATAGATAACGTCGGAAAGACCGCGCGCCACGGCACATTCTTCGAAATGCTCGGAAACTTCTCGTTCGGAGATTACTTCAAGAAAGAAGCGATCGCATGGGCGTGGGAGTTCCTGACGCAGGTCATGGAGATACCGAAAGACCGCCTGTACGTGACTGTATATAAAGAAGACGACGAGGCGTACGACATATGGAAAAACCAGGAGCACGTGCCCGAAGAGCGCATCATCAGGATGGGCAAGGAGGACAACTTCTGGGAGCACGGCACCGGTCCCTGCGGCCCCTGTTCCGAAATACACTTTGATCGCGGTGAGAAATACGGCTGCGGCAAACCCACTTGCGGCGTCGGCTGCGATTGCGACAGGTACATCGAAGTATGGAACCTCGTTTTCACGCAGTTTGACAGGCAGGAAGACGGAACGTATGAAAAACTGAAGAGCAAGAATATTGACACCGGAATGGGACTCGAAAGACTCGCTTGCGTAATGCAGGGCGTTGACAACCTCTTCGAAGTTGACACGGTGCGCAAGATCCTCGATACAGTCTGCGAATGGTCGGGCAAGACGTACGGCGCTGACTGGGGCACTGACGTTTCGATCCGCGTTATCACCGACCACATCAGATCTACCGTAATGATGATCGGAGACGGCGTTGTCCCGTCGAACGAGGGCAGAGGATACGTGCTCAGAAGACTTCTGCGCGGCGCGGCCCGCCACGGACGCAAACTCGGCATACGCAAACAGTTCCTTTCGGAGCTTGCCGACCTCGTAGTTGAACTTTCAGGCGATGCTTATCCGGAGATCCGCGAGAAACAGGATTATATCAAGAAAGTTATCCGCATCGAAGAAGAGCGCTTCGATATGACGCTCGAGCAGGGCATAAACCTTCTGAATGCCGCGATGGATGAGATCCGCGCAAATACTCAGGAAGGCGAGACTCCGGTTCTGCCAGGAAAGACCGCGTTCAGGCTGCATGACACGTACGGCTTCCCGCTCGATCTGACGAAAGACATACTCAAGGAAAACGGGATGGGTATTGACGAGGCAGGGTTCAAGGCCGAGATGGCGAACCAGCGCGCGATGGCCCGTGACGCTATTAAGGACCGCGAAAGTTCGTGGGCGGCAGGAGAACAGCTCGTCGTGCCGAAAGATTGTCCCGCCACAAAATTCGACGGTTACACCGCGCTTTGCGAAAAGGCAAAGATCCTGTATATCCTTAAAGACGACGGCACCGTTATGCCTGCTCTCGAGGAAGGCGACAAGGCCGTTATCCTTACCGACCGCACCGTGTTCTACGGAGAGAGCGGCGGTCAGGCGGGCGACAAGGGAGTGATCAAAACCGATACCGGTACGTTCACCGTTGTCAACACGACCAAGTCGAAGGATGGTATTTTCCGCCACATAGGCGAGTGCACGGAAGGGTCTGTTGAGGCCGGAGATGAAGCCGAACTCAAAGTAGACCGCAGGCTAAGACTTGCCACGGCGCGCAACCACTCCGCTACGCATCTGCTTCAGAAAGCGCTTCGCACAGTGCTCGGAGATCACGTGCATCAGGCCGGTTCGTCGGTCAACGGCGACAGGCTCCGTTTCGACTTTAACCATCTGCAGGCGATGACGGCCGAAGAGATCGCAGAGGTCGAGAAGCTCGTCAATGCCGCGATCTACGAGGACCTTGACGTCGTGACGCGCGAGATGGCGCTCGATGAGGCTAAGAAGTCCGGGGCAATGGCGCTGTTCGATGAGAAGTACGGCGATGTTGTCCGCGTCGTTTCGATGGGCGATTACAGCGTCGAGCTTTGCGGCGGTACGCACGTTAAAAACACGGCGAGCATCGGACTCTTCAAGATCGTACACGAGAGCGCCGTTGCCGCAGGTGTGCGCAGGATCGAAGCCGTAACGGGAGAGGGCGCAAGAGAATTGTTCCTCGAAGAAGAGGCTCAGCTCAGCGATACCGCAGACGTGCTCAAGGCATCCAAGGGAGAGGCCGCGGCGAAGGCAAGGCAGCTTTCCGAGCAGTTCAAGAGCGCCGTTAAAGAGCTCGAGAACGTAAAGATGGAATCAGCTAAAGCAGGAGCGGACGGACTCGTTTCCGCAGCGCCTGTGGTCAAGGGAGTGAAGGTCGTTTCGGGCCGCTTCGACGCGCTCGACGGAGAAGGACTCCGCGAACTCTGCGAACAGCTCAGATCCA
>JAGADO010000140.1 GCA_017613535.1 Clostridia bacterium
CTCATCCCGGTCTCCTTCTTAAAAAGCCTGGAAAAATAATAACTGTCCGTGAAACCGGAACGCCTCCCGATCTCCTGTATCGACATGCTGCCCGGATAATTCAGCTTAAGCAGCTGCTTCGCGTACGAAATACGCTTGTACGTCAGGTACTGAAGGGGAGAGTAGCCCGTCGTCTTCTGGAACACCTGCCTGAAATAATCAGGCGCAAACGGAATGTCCGAAAACGCATCGGTCACGCGGTAATGCGGATTCGAAATGTTGTTGATGATATCGTTTATGATGGCGGCAACGTACGGATTTCCGGGGCCTTCCGCGGAGGCGGAGACGGAGATCGCGTACTGGATGATCGCGTCGTGCAGGCTGTCAATAATATTATGATAATTCTGCCGCTTCAGGTGGTATTCGCGGTAGAGGAGTTCGATCAGCGGGAAAAATTCGTCCGGTTCGGTGTCGGAATATTTGAGGAACGAATCGCGCACGAATTCGCTGTCGTTGAACGTGTAGTGATAGTTCTGGAAACCTCCGTCAGCGTAGTCCGAGTGGGGCACGTTCGGCGGGATCAGGAACACGTCATGCGCTTTGAACGAGCAGATTCCGTCCGCGATCTCGACCGTGCCCGAACCCTCCGTGTAATAGACGAGCTCCCAGCAATCGTGCGTATGCGTACCGACTTTGTACGTACTCTCAGTAAGCCTGCCGGCGTAATTGACCTTACTCATTCAAAACTCTCCTCCTGCCAGAGCCGTACACGGCGAAGATCATTGACCGTAATACGCGTTCTTACCGTGCTTCCTGAAATAATGCTTGTCCAGCAGATAGCCGGGCATAGACGCCGAACCGTTCAGCATCAGCGTTTTGAAAGCCATTTCAGCGACTTTTTCGAGCGTAACGGCGTTGTAGACGGATTTATAGGCATCGGGACCCCATGTAAACGGGCCGTGGTTGTTTACAAGCACTCCCGGTACCGCCGATGGGTCAATGTTCCTTCCGATCAGCGTTTCGGCGATCACGACTCCCGTGTTTTTTTCGTATTCGGTATCAACTTCTTCTTTCGTCATCGGGCGCGTGCAGGGGACAGGTCCGTAGAAAACGTCTGCGTGCGTCGTTCCGAGCGCCGGAATATCGAGCCCCGCCTGGGCGAAAGCGACCGCGTTCGTGGAATGTGTATGCGCGATACCGCCTATCTCCGGAAACGTCCGGTAAAGGTAAAGATGCGTGGGAAGATCGGACGAAGGTTTCAGATGGCCTTCTACGGGCTTTCCGTCAAGGTCAACGACCACCATATCTTCCGCGGCCATACGCGAATAATCCACGCCCGAAGGCTTTATGACCACCAGGCCGGACGCACGGTCAATACCGCTGACGTTGCCCCACGTGAATATCACGACGCCGCTCCGGCTAAGTTCGATATTCGCCTCAAATACTTCCTGTTTTAACTGTTCAAGCATACCGCACCTCCTGCGGGGTTACCCGCCCTGACAGGGTTAATTATCGGTGTTATAAAAAGTATTGTCAAGAATGCCCCTGAGAAAACTGTTCGCGCGGTCGAGCCCCGCTTCGGCGTCTCCGCCCAGATACCAGAATTCCGCGTTGAACCTGCTCACTCCCGCGTCCTTAAACGCCTTGGCTGCTTCGGCGAAATCGACATTTCCCTCTCCGAACATAAGATTACGGAATATTCCCGGCTTCGTTTCCTTAAGATGCGCCGAAATGATGTGGCCGCGGCCGCTCAAAATATCCGAACGTACGTCGTCAGTGGCGTTGGAAATATTTCCCAGATCCGGATATACTCCGAGATACGGCGAATTCACGCGGTCAACATATTTCATGGCTTTTCCGACGGTGTTCATGAAATCGTTCTCCATCGTCTCGAGCCCCAGCAGCACGTCCCTTGACGCAGCCTTCTCCGCCGCCTCGCACAGATTCTGTTCGAAATACCGGCGTGTCTCATCCGTTGAAGGCTCATAATACACGTCGTACCCCGCGAGCTGTATTATCCTGATGCCCGTATCGTACGCAAACCCGATAGCCTGCTCCATCGCATTGACCGCACGCGCACGGATCGCCGGATCTGAGCTCCCTAATGGAAAACTCCTTTGCATACTGAAGCATATCGAAGACACCGGGAGAACATTTGCGGACATCGAAGCCAGCTGTCTGCGCTTTGACCTGCTCCATAAGAGCCTTTCCTGCTTCTCCGCGGACTCGTCAATGCTCAGTTCCATGAAATCAAAACCGTGCATGCGCGCGAGTTCAAGCTTTTGCTTAAGTCCGATCTCGCCGGGCAACGCTTTTTCGTACAAACCGAGTATATATTTTTTCCATTTACCGTTCATAGCATCCGTCCCCGGAAGACAGCCCGGATCCTGCCGTTTTTACGCTCTATAGGGCAATTCTTCCTGCTGATTTAATTCTATTATACATCATCCGCGCATAAAATAGACAATCCGAAGTGAAAAATATACAAATCGAATATTTGAATCGTGCAAAAACGCGTCCGGCGGGGATATATATTTTATCCATTTCGACATATGAATTATCTATTGAAAACGCGCGCGGGATTTTGTAGTATTATCACAACATCAGCTGCTTTAGAAGAAAAACAGCGGAGGGCGCGAATCATGAGAAAAAAAGAATCAGAACTGCCTTACGGCCTTGACCTGCTCGACGAGCGGGCGACCGCGTTTCACGACTGTATATGTTTCATGCGGCAGGCGTACCCGAACTTCGGCGTAACGACGTACGACAGAAACGTTGCCCGCGGGGCGGAACAGGTCGTGCTGGCTAAGTTTGTCACGGGTATCGGGGACAATGCTCCGGTGTACTCTTTGTATGAAAACACTCTTGACGCTACGACGGCGGACAATGTCCCCGGCGGTTTGTTTTCGCGTACCGTGCTTGAGGATGGCAGGCGGTATGAGGTCGAGCTGTATCCGATGCTGGTCGGCCGCGATGAGGCTGCGTTTGAAAAGCCGGTCCAGAAGCATCTCGGAGGCGCGGCTATCCATATCGCTAACCATACGGGAGAGGCGTTCTGGCTCAGATTCGGGGGAGAGGGACTGGCGTTTATGCACTTTTCTCCGAACGAGGCGTTCAGAGGGCCGGATATTTCCTGCGCCGGAAATACTGCGGAAATAAAAGATGATCACACCGTAATACTGAGGCGCGGTGGCGATAATATTATTACCGCCGTGCGCGGTGATTTCGTACAGGCGGAAATATTTGAAAATAATTATGAAAATGCGGGAAAAGGCCGCGGAACGTACGCCGTGTGTAAATTGACCGGCGAGAATATTTACGTCACCGTCGGATTTGCCGAAAGCGAAGAGGACGCATATACCGTATCGACACGCGACGCAAGCGAAGAAATACGAAAAGCGATCGACCACTACAAAAAACTTGCCGGAAAAGCAGTACTGAACACGCCCGAGCCCGAGCTGAACGAAGCGTTTACGCATGCGCTGTACAACGTCGAATACTCCTGGCTGAGGCCGTACGGCTGGATCGAATCGTTCCATCATTGGCCGACGATGTGGCACATGGAGCATACGGCGCACGAAGAGTGGCTCGGGAACTTTGAGCGCGTGCGTGACTGCCTGCGTTCGCAGATGAAGAATGTGTTTGAGAGCGGGGCAATACCCGATATGTGTCCTACCGGCGGAGGCAGGCGCGATTGGGGCGGAAATAACCAGTTTTTCCTGCGTGAAGTTGAGCATTACGTGAAAATGACGGGAGATATCGATTTCGCGCGCGAGGCGGAACCGTTCATGGAGCGTGCCCTCAGACAGAGTATGCTCGAGTACGATCCGACCGGGTCCGGCGTGTTTAGCTGGTACAGGCAGATCGGAAATCAGGAGGATATGGAGAGCACTCCGGGAAAGGGCGCGGCTACGGGCATCGAGGGAGTGCGGATGTTCGAAATTCTCGCGTGGCTGAAGAGGCTGCTCGGGAAGGACGAAGAAGCGGAAAAATACGAACTGACGGCGAAGGCGGCGCTGAAGGCGTGGCGAGAATGCATTTGGGACAAGGGTCTCGGCCGCGAGATCTGGTACGAAGACATACTGGGCGAAAAACACCTTGACACCACGTACCACGGCATCTGCTACCCGATCATATACGGATATCTCGACGATATTGACGCGCTCACGTCGCTCGACCATTTAAAGTCGCGGCTGACGGGGCCGGAAGGGGAAGTGTACCAGTCAAACCATTTCGGAGATCATTGCATACAGGGCGTGCCTACGTGGGGAATGCAGGCCGGATCGGATATGCAGCCGTTCGCGACGATGGCTTATGCACGCATGGGAAAGGCGGAAGACGCGGTAAATCCGCTAAGATTCGTTGCCCGCAGAGTGTGCGGCGATTTCCAGCGCGGTTCGTGGCCTGAAACGGCGAATGAGAAGCGTTTTGCGTATTTCTCTCCTTCGGCGGCGATGTATACGCAGGGCGTTGTGGAAGGTTTGTTCGGTCTTCGCAGGGACAAGCTCCGTAATCGCACGGAGATAGCTCCCTGCCTGCCGGAAGACTGGCCCGAAGCCGAACTGACGCTTCCCGGGACGCATATAAAAGTCGAACGTTCGGGGCGGTCAATCACGCTCAGGGCGGAGATCTGCGACGATACGGAGAAAATAGTTGCGTTTGTGCTGCCCGAGGCAATTATCGACAGCGTCATCGCGGATGGTGCCCGGGCGCATTACGGCATCAGACGCCGCGCCGGTTTTACGCAGGTTTTCGTTATGGCCGGGGCTGTGCGTTCATTTAACGTGACCGTCGGGTTTACACCGATCAAAGCGTCGGTAATATGCGGAAATATTATTTCCCAGGGCGATATATTAAGCATTCGCACGGAAGGCGCGGAAATAGCCGGGCTGATCGACAGGGAAGGCATTTTCGATGAGATCACGGCCGGGTCCGGCGGCACGGAATGTGTGCTGAAGAAAGACCTGCTTGATCCGTATCTGAAATTCGGGCCGCTCGGGACAATGAATTTTGCCAGAAGGTCGTTTTTTGTGAAGCTCAGGGTCAAACAGGGGGACGACGGAGGATATATCGAGCTCTTGCGCGGAGTTGACCTGACGATCCTCCCGCGGCTTAGCGTTTCGGCTGAACTTCACCGCACGGAAGGCGGATGCGAATGCGGAGATTGCGTGCTGAACGTCACCGTTAAGAACCACTCTTCAAGAGCGATCTTCGGACCGTGGCGCGTCAAAGCAGGCGGAGAAGTGCTGAAAGGCACAGAAACCGTAAAAGCAATTGCCCCCGGAGCGAAGCTAAGCATATCATTCCCGATCAGCGCCGGAACGCTCCAGAAACTCCGCCTGACACCCGGCAGAAACAATATAAAAATATACTGTGGAGACACGTGCATTGACGCGGACCTCGAAGCCGGAAAAGAATTCGCATCCGGGAAGTACTACGAAAAAGCATTGCCCATCGCGCTTCCGGAAGAGCTGATAAAACCGATGTTTTACTGGCGTAAACTGGGAAATTCATACGCGCGCGGCTGTATCGTGATGGATCCGGACAGCTTCCTCAAGGGCTTCGATGGCGAAACGATCGAATTGCCGCTCCTGGAAGGCATACCCCTTCGCACAGACAGGCGAGGCTTCGTACCGTTCGGCAGAGAAAAACACCCCGTTGTCACCGTGCCGCTCGAAGGACGCAGGATCCGCAAGCTGTACCTCGTTATTTCCGCATTTATCGAAAACCACGACATGTTCAGCAGGATACTCAGAATCGAGGCTGAAGCGGTGAAAAAAGACTCGATGCTCAGGCCCGTGATAACGTGCGACCTCAGGTTCCCGGGAGACCTTGACATGGGGTTCGGAAATACCGTCATCGCGAACTTTTCGAGCTTCCGGAACGGGCTCGACAGATCGCGGGAAATATTATTTCCGGAGGCTGGGGGCAATATTTCCGATTTTTCCGAGGCGCATCCGCCGCTTTTCCCGCAGCCTGAGTTCTGGTGCCGGAACCGCGCGTTCGAGGCGGGCAATACAGTTTTCAACCTTATCGAGATCGATCTTGGTGAGGAGCGCGAGATGAAGGAATTCAGGCTCGCGGCACTGAACGCAGACGCATGCGGCGGATTGTTTGCCGCGGCGTACGTCTGATCAGGGACAGGCTCATCGGCCGAACTACAGTATAACAGCTCAGTAAAACGGAGGTAATCATATGTTCAAACAACTCGGAATTGACCGCGAAACCACAACGATAAACGTCTGCGGCATACCGTTCGGCGTTTCCAAAAACGAAAAAGGCGTTGTCGAAAAGCTCGGTGATAAGCCGTACGCTTTCGGTGACAGCGCGGAAATACTTTACTTTCTCGGCATGACGTCCGATTCGGATTTCAGCTCCGAATGGTGGTCGCAGAACGAAGTGCAGTACGATCACTCGATCCGCGTGTTCCTTGGCGACCGCCTGGCGCGCATCCACGTCACGTACACCGACCGGACCGAGGACCTGATCTCCGTCATTTTCGGCGTAAACTGCTGGAACTACAACCTGTATTTCCGCCCGAAACCCGAAGAGGGTCTCCTTTGCTTCGAAGCGCCGTACCAGGAGCCGTTCCTGTCTGACAAGCACGCAAAAGTTCTGCTTGACCGCTCTCTCAAACTGACCGAGAACAAGTCCGAAGATGCGTACAAGGCCTCGAAGTTCGTGTTTGCGTACCGCCCCGATCCCGCGAAGACGATCAAGGAAATCGCGATAACGAAGGAGGACGGGAAGCGCGCGAACGTGGCGATTTCGGCGATAACGGGCAGCACGGGAGAGGCTGTGCCGGCGGAAATAGGAGAAGAAAAAGTCGTTGACCGCGACTTCTTCCTCGGCCGTAAGTACTACGCAGATCTTGACCGCCTGATGCGCCGCCTGTACCAGTTCAAAGATGAGATTCCTGCGCACGATCCGAAGCGCGAGATCGAGGGATTTGACGCCCCGGACATCACGTTTACCGGCACGCCCGAAGCAGAGATCTTCACGAACGTGTACAGGTATAACATAATGGATATGGCGTATAAGAAACTTGACGATGACGGCAGGTCGCACACTTCGACGCCGGGCGCGGCAAATTTCAGCTGCTATCTCGGGCTCGGTACGTATTGCACGGGGCGCGGCAGTTACGGTGGGCACGTGTGGACAAGGGACGTCGGGCGCACGCTTATGGAGGTCGTCAATGCCGGTTATTTTGACCGGGCGGTGAAGGGTGCGGAGTACCTCGAGCAGCTGTTGTATTACCCCTCTGTGCGGTTCAAGATCCCGCACTGGAAAAGAGTTGCGAACCTGATCGCGCGAGACGAGAACGACCTGTTCAACGAGGGCAACGAGAACGACGGCCATGCTTCCGTCATGCTTTTCATGTATTCGCTTTTCCGCAAGGGCGCCGTTTCGCGCGAATGGCTTATTGAACACAAACCTCACCTCGTCGCCGCGGCGGATTATTATTTCTGGCAGAAGGAGCACCCGGCGGAGTCGAATTTCTCCGACATCCTCTATTCGCATTCGGAGGCAAGCACGCAGATCCCGGGCGGCTACGATCTGTTTTCGAACCTGATCTCGTCGCTCGCGCTGCTGGGATACTCGCGATTGTTCGATGCGATCGGCGATGACGCCTACGCCCGCAAGTGCCTCGAATTCTCCGGCGAGCTGCGCAGGGGAGCGGAAAAACACTTCATGCTTGACCACCCGCGATTCGGACGCGTCTACACCGATACGACTGACGATTGCTGGACGTACGAGTACAAGCGCATGGTCGATCTGCTGATTTACAGCGACCTGTTCGGATACGACCTTGCCGCCGGCGATCCGAAGCTGTTCGACCTGATGTCGCGCACGTTTGATGCGGAGAAGGAAGTTTATTACGCTCCCTGTTCGGCGCGCCAGATGGGCTACGGCCAGGGGTATATCACGCAGGCTGCATTTATGCTTGATCGGTTCGACGAGCTGACGGCCTGCGTCGAGGCCGCGGCGGACATGTGCTACCACCACACGGATGAGCCGTATATCGTGCCCGAGGGCGTGATCGTTCACGGTTCGGGGCGCTTCTGGTTCCGCAATTCGGATCTGGGCAACGCGGTGCAGCAGGCCGAGACGGTCAAGTGTGCGCGCCTTATCGCGGGTATCGATGATATCTGCCCGGAGCAGGGGCTCCGTTTCGTTCCGCGCCTTCCCGATGGCTGGCAGTGCGTCAAGGTCAATGGTTTTTCAGCGGCTGTTGCTGGTGGCGGGCATCGCAAGGTGGATTTCTATTACGGCAGGATCGGGGGCAATGACGGCATTGCTGCCGGAGCCGGGTGTGAGGAGCACGGCGGTGTGAAATGCGGTAAGTATGTGCATTGTGTTTCGGCGGTCTGCAAACAAAATGCTTCCGCCGGGAGCGGCTACGTCGCCTGCACCGCCGGAACTGCGGCCTCCTGCGAATCCGCCGGGAGCGGCTACGTCGCCTGCTGGAGCGGTGATGTCAACGTCTCATCTTTGCGCATGGGTCCGTTCGCCACGCCCGATATCACCGTCACCGGCGGCAAGCTCCTTTCGGTCAAGGAGATCAGCGGTCGCTTTTTTGCTTATGTGGTTTGCTGATATAAGATCCGTCAGGCCCGAATGCTCATTTTCGGGCCTGATTCATCCTCTCGTTCATAGCAAATTATGAAAATCAGAGATTTGCTATGTTTCCATCCGGACAAAATGTTCATTTTTTTGCCGGATTCCTTTTAAATTACATAGCAAATTTTGATATACGAAAATTGCTATGATTGTTTTTTTCGGAATCGCTCATTTTTCAGGCAGAGAAAGGAGTTTTGGCCATTTTTCAGGCCCGTAGGCAGCGCCCGCGTCATAGCAAATATTGATATTTGAAATTTGCTATGTTTTTCGGGTCGGAAACTGAGCGCTTCAAGAGGGGAGACGGCGCCCACGATCATAGCAAATATTGATATTTGAAATTTGCTATGATTTTTGCAACCTCATCATCTCTCGCCAGGCTCCGAGGCAGCGCCCGAAGGCGCGTCCTTTGAGCCTGAAAGGAGGAAGCGGCGCCCCGGAGCTCCGAATGACGCCGGATCGCTTTGACATCTGTTAAAAAAGGAAGAAAAAAAGCGGTGCCCAAGAATCCGAGCACCGCTTTGCCACCATTTCCAATTTTACCTCTTGTTCATCCGGTTCGCATCTCCCTGAAATTCGCAGCATGCTCACAGTTCGCTGCCATTTGCCACTAATTAAATCTTCTCCCCGCGATTGTGCCGCTCGAGCAGATTCATGATACGCTGCTGAGGATCAAGCAAAACGCTGATCGACTCATCATAGTTAAGCGCATCCACCAGCTTGGCAATATACTTCGACATACTGACCTCGACGAACCAGGGCTTGTCCGCAAGCTCGGGACGGCGATAGGTAAGATTTGTAGCGAAGATCTTATCGATCAAGCCCTTCTTGTAATAGGCCTCAAACTCCTTGATACCCTCGGTAAACAGCGCGAACGTCACGCCCGCAAAAACGCGGTTCGCCTTGCGGCGCTTGAGCTCCTTCGCGATGTCAAGGATCGAATCGCCTGACGACAACATATCATCCATGATCAGAACGTCCTTGCCCTTCACCGACGAACCGATGAACTCGTGGGCAACGATCGGGTTACGGCCGTTGACGATGCGCGAGAAATCGCGGCGCTTGACGAAAATGCCGAGATCAAGTCCGAACAACGTCGAATAGTACAGGTTCCTGTGAATTCCGCCCTCGTCCGGGCTGATCATCATCAAATGCTCCTTGTCCACCTGAATGTCCGGCACCTCACGCAGGATCGATTTCATCAGCTGGTAGTAGGGGTGCACGTCCTCGAAGCCGGTGAGCGGGATCGCGTTCGACACGCGCGAATCGTGAGCGTCGAAAGTGATGATGTTGGTCACGCCCAGGTTCTGCAGCTCGATCATCGCACTCGCGCAGTCAAGCGACTCGCGGGCGGCGCGCTTATGCTGGCGGCCTCCGTAAAGGAAAGGCATGATGACGTTGATACGCTTGGCCTTGCCCCCGATGGCCGAAATGATGCGCTTCAGATCGGCGTAGTGGTCGTCCGGGGACATGTGATTTTCGATCCCCATGAACTTGTAGGTGAGGCTGTAATTTCCGACATCGGTGAGGATGTAGATGTCTTTGCCGCGCACGGACTCGTCAATAATTCCTTTCGCTTCTCCGTTGCTGAAACGGGGACAGCGGCTCTTGATTATGAACGTGTCGGGGCAAATTCCATTCTGTTCTTCGTGGAAAGCTTTGAGGTGTTTGTCCACCCGCTGGCCGAGATCGCTGCAGCTTTCCATGACAATGAGGCCGATCGGCCCAACCTGATGTGTTAGATCTGAGAACGGTGCTCTGTCAGGACTCATATAACAAAAAACCTCCGGTAGTTTTTTCGTGCTAATTATACCACCGGCCGGCCAATTTCCGCAACTGATTTCTGCCGGAAAATCAATGATTTTCTTGAGTTTTGCGGCGGTAATTGATCGCACGGCCACAATCAAGGGAAAAGAGAGATGTGGCCGTGTGATGACGCGGAAAAGTACGGCCACAATCAAGGAATAGGTGGAATGTGGCCGTATACAACTGCTGGAAAGCACGGCCACAACTGGGAAAATCGCCGTTTGTGGCCGTGCGCCGAGCCCGATTCATACGGCCACAATCAGCGGAAAAGCAAAATATGGCCGTATACAACTGCTGGAAAGCACGGCCACAATTGGAAAAATCGCCGTTTGTGGCCGTGCGCCGAGTCCGATTCATACGGCCATAATCAGCGGAAAAGCAAAATGTGGCCGTATACCGCCGAACTAAAGCTCGGCC
>JAGADO010000141.1 GCA_017613535.1 Clostridia bacterium
CTTGACGGCATTTCCGGAGATGAAGGGGAAGTACAGTTTTCATTTGTGCGAAAGCGCGGACGGAATGGCTAATGAATAATTGCAAGTTGCAAATTGCAAATGGCAAATGGAACGGCGAACTGTGAGCATGCTGCTTCGCCGGTTAGAGAAAAGGGTAAAAAGTGGTATATTGAATGAAGTGCTTGATTTTAGCTGCAGGGTACGCGACCAGGCTGTATCCGTTGACCGAAAACTTTCCGAAACCGCTGCTTAAGGTCGGAGAGAAAACCATACTCGACTGGCTGATCGAAGATATTGACACCGCTGGTGTTATAGATGAGTATGTCGTGATCTCGAACCACAAATTTGCGGGAAAATTCGAGGCCTGGGCGGATGGCCATAAGCTGCCGATAACGGTAGTGGACGATGGTACGGAGTCAAATGAAACGCGGCTCGGTGCGGTTTGCGATATACAGTTCGCTATTGATAAGCTGGGGTTAGATGACGACATTCTGATCATTGCGGGTGATAACGTGCTTGACTTTTCGTTGACGCGTTTTATCGCGTACGCCAGAGAAAAAGGAACGTCGTGCACGATGCGGTACCGCGAGACCGATCACAAAAGATTGACCAAATGCGGTGTCAGCGAGATAAGTGCAGACGAGCGACTTATTTCGTTCGAAGAGAAGCCTGCAGAGCCGAAATCCGAGTGGGCAACGCCGCCGTTTTATTTTTACACTAAAGCAGATGCGGCCAGGATCCGCGATGCGATACGTGACGGCTGCGGCGTCGATGCGCCTGGCAGTCTGGTGGCCTGGATGTGCCGTAATTCGGTCGTTTACAGTATGGAAATGCCGGGGAAACGCTACGATATCGGTAATTTGGAGAGTTATGAGCGCGTGCAGCGGGAATATAAAGGGATCATCCGGGAGGATAAGATGAGTAAGAAACATATCGAGCTTAACAATAAAACGATTCTGGTGACGGGTTCGCCAGGGTTCATCGGCGCTAATCTGGTCATCCGGCTGCTGAAAGAACTTAGCGGCGGTACGGTTGTCAGCCTGGACAATATGAATGATTATTACGACGTGAGGCTAAAGGAGTGGCGCCTTGCGCAGATCGAACAGGCCGCTGCTTCGTCGCCGGTCAAACATATTTTTGTGAATGGTTCGATAGGGGATAAAGCGCTGATCGACGCGCTGTTCGCTGAATATAAATTCGACGTCGTTGTCAACCTCGCCGCTCAGGCCGGAGTTCGCTTTTCGATTGACCATCCCGACGTGTATATCGAGTCCAACATTATCGGTTTTTACAACATCCTCGAGGCGTGCCGCCACAATCCCGTCGAACACCTGGTTTACGCCAGTTCGAGTTCGGTGTACGGGGGCAATAAAAAGGTCCCGTTCAGCACGGACGATAAAGTGGACAATCCGGTTAGTTTGTATGCTGCAACCAAGAAGAGCAATGAGCTCCTTGCTCACGCGTATTCGAAACTTTACAACATTCCTTCAACCGGCCTTCGCTTTTTCACTGTGTACGGCCCTGCTGGGAGACCCGATATGTTTTATTTCAGCGCGACGCAGAAACTGGCTGCGGGCAAGACAATCCAGATCTTTAATTACGGCGATATGAAGCGTGATTTCACCTATATCGACGACATCGTTGAGGGTGTTTTCCGCGTGATGCAGGGGGCTCCTGAAAAGCGTAACGGTGACGACGGACTGCCGGTTCCGCCTTACGCGGTGTACAATATCGGCGGCGGTCAGCCTGAGAATCTGCTCGATTATATATCCGTGCTCCAGGAGGAGCTTGTCCGGGCAAGGATCCTTCCTGCTGATTATGATTTTGAGGGTCACCGTGAGCTGGTCGGTATGCAGGCCGGCGACGTACCAGTCACGTATGCGGATTCCGCTGCTTTGGAGCGGGATTACGGTTTCACGCCCTCAATCGGCATCCGTGAAGGGCTCCGGGCGTTTGCAGAGTGGTATGCGGGGTATTACAGATAAAAGAGCACCATAACTGTCAGGCGGCAAGCACTTTGTGCTATTAAGTGGCATAAAGTGCTTGTTCTTTTATGACTGCTTGGGATAAAGTTTAGCAAACAGCTGCTTATGCGGTGTGTGCCGCGTCGTTTTTGGTCAGAAGGTAGAGGCAGTATTGGTTCATGCTGATGCCTTCCTCTTTCGCATGAACGGACAGCGACCTGTGCAGGCTTCGGGGCAAACGCAGCTTGAATTGACCGGAGTATTCCGAAAGGTCCGATTCCTGCTGAGGTTCGGCGATCTCGATATTGTCCTCCAAAGCGGCGGTAAGAAAGAGCCTCGGATATAGAATAACTTGATTGATATTTTTCCCTTATGGAATTATCAAGGAAAGTTAAAGGGAAAGTTAAACGAGTAAATGTATATTTTACTTTTTTTACTTGACAATTTAAGTAAAATAAAGTAAAATCGTTCCTGCCGGGGAGGTGATAAGGTGACAAGGCAAGATATCGAGGATAAAATAGCGCTGCTTCCTAAAGGCGGTATAACCATAAAACGTGTTAAAGGCAGCAACGGAAGTTATTATGAATATCACTTTCTTCAATGGACCGAGAACGGAAAGCAGAAGTCGCGCAGACTGAAAACGGAAGAGCTTGACAACATAAAGGAACAGATCGAAGAAAGAAAGAAACTGGAGCGGATGTTGGCTTCGTACGATGATTTGACCGAAGCAGGGACTCCGGGTTTCAGGACTGAAGTCAGGATCGGATCATATCTTTTGTCATCTGTTGCCCACGTCAAAGACCTTAAAAAGAGAAGCGGATACCGTTACATCAGTGATTATGTTTACGGCAATGAATTCAATAAAGTGTTCATTCTTTACGGCCTGAGAAGGACAGGGAAAACGACACTTATTGAGCAGGTCATTGCCGAGATGAAATACGAGGATCTGATGCGCGCTGCTTTTATTCAGATTACAAGAAAAGACTCGATATCGGATCTGAACGCGGATCTGAAACTGCTGGAGAAGCGCGGATACAGGTATATTTTTATTGACGAAGTAACGTTTTTGACAGATTTTATCGAAGGCGCCGCTCTGTTATCGGATATTTATGCAGCTGCTGGGATGAAAATCGTTCTGTCGGGGACGGATTCACTTGGTTTCTGGATCACGAAGAGCAACGAACTGTATGACCGCTGCAGACTGCTCCACACGACGTTTATTCCATACAGAGAATTTGCGAGTGTTCTCGGTATCGATGGGATCGACAACTATATTCAATACGGCGGAACAATGAGTATGAGCGGCGTCCACTATAATGAGTGGGCTTTCGCGGATAAGAGAAGTACGGACGAATATGTTGACAGTGCAATAGCGCAAAATATACAGCACTCGTTGAAATATTATCAGTATGAGGGGCATTTCAGACATTTATATTCGCTGTATGAGAAAAATGAATTGACCGGCGCTATAAATAGGGTTATCGAAGACATTAACCACCGGTTTACGATCGACGTGCTCGAGCGGGAATTCAGATCGAACGACCTCCGTATTTCGGCAAATAACCTGCGCAAAGATAGATCCGCTCCGACAACGATCCTTGACGATATCGACGTTGCTGGATTTACTGAGAGGTTAAAGGATCTCCTCGAAATTAAAAACAGGGAAGAATGTTCGGTCAATATCGATGAAACTCACGTTTATCAGATAAAAGAGTATCTGTCCGCGCTTGACCTGATCGAAGAGGTCAATGTGGTCGATAACGATGCCTCCGGGCGAGGCAGACAGCATATTGTGTTCACTCAGCCCGGACTCAGGTATTCTCAGGCCAAATCGTTTATAGAATCTTTGCGCCCGGATCCGCTGTTTAAAGAGCTGTCCGCCGAAGAGCAAAAATATATAATAATGCGTATTATGAATGAGATAAAGGGCAGAATGGCTGAGGACGTCGTTTTGCTTGAAACGAAACTCGCGAAGCCCCAAATGAATGTGTTCAAACTGCAGTTTTCCGACGGTGAGTTCGATATGGTCATCGCTGATCCGGACAAGCTTGAAGCGGAGTTGTATGAGGTCAAATACAGCAAAGAACCGGTTATTGAGCAGGCAAGACATCTGATGGATGAGAAGAAGTGCGGCGCGGCTGAATTCCGATATGGAAGGATCACTAAAAAGACGGTCCTGTACCGCGGCAATGACACCGAGATAGGCGGGATCCGTTATCAGAATATTGAAAGCTATTTGATGGGGTTGTAAACAGAAACGGGAGATCAGGATCTATGACAATTGAACAGGCCTATTTGCTTAAATTGATCAGTTTATCACAATTCAGGACTGGAGTTGACGGCAGTGAAGCGCCGGTCAATGCTGTTCCGGAGGGCATCGACTGGGTGCGGCTTTACGAAGAGGCGATGGCGCAAAGCGTTGTCTGCGTCACCGGTTCTGTGCTTCCGGATAACGTCCCTGCTGACGTCAGATCGCGCTGGAAGGACGCGGAGAACAGGCAGCTCGTCACGTACATTCGCTATCTGAATGCACAAAGTAATCTCACGGCGCTGCTGCGCGAAAAACAGATACCGTTCGCTGTTTTAAAAGGACTTGCTGCGGCGGTCAATTACCGCGATCCGTCGAAACGGGCGATGGGGGATATCGATTTTATTGTTCCGCCGGAAATGTTTGAGCAGACGCGCGAAGTGCTGCTCGCGGAAGGATATCAGCCTGTTGACTATGGCGTGGAAAATATCAGGCACGTCGCGTATGATAAGGGACGCGTGCATTTTGAACTGCACCACCATTTCGGCCACGAGGACCGCGAGGAAGTCGAGAAATACGTAACGAACGGGCTTGCGAAGCTGAGGGAAGCGTGCGTTGACAACGCCGAATTCACGATGCTGGACCGACTGGGCAACGGCGTCGTGCTGCTCGACCATATGAAGACGCACCTGAAAAGCGGGCTCGGGCTCAGGCAGGCGGTGGACTGGATGATGTACGTTGACCGCGAGCTGGATGACGAGTTCTGGACGGCCGAATTCGAAGCGGCGGCGGCAGATGTCAGGCTCGTGAAGTTCGCTAAAGTTGCCACCAGAATGTGTCAGAAATATATGGGACTGCGCACGGAAGGTATCACGTGGTGTTCGGATGCCGATGATAAACTGTGCGATGATCTGATCGAAAATCTGCTGATCTCGGGCAATTTCGGCCGCAGGAACGGCGAGGGCCAGAAGATCGAGAGCATCACGGCTTCGATCAAGCGCGAGGGACTGTTTACGAGGCTCCAGAAATCAGGCGAGGGCAATTGGCAGGCGTACAAAAAGCACAAGTGGCTGAAGCCTTTTTGCTGGATCTACCAGAGCGGCCGGTACGTCAGGCAGGGGATCCGGGCAAGGCGCAGCGGGTCTGAATTGAAGGACGATTTTAAACGCGCGAAGACCAGGCACAAGTTATTAAAAGATCTTGAAATAATCTGAAGGAGAGAATGCAGAGATGAATACTGTTTCCGAACAATTTTTTAAAGAGCTCCACAGGAGTATTGACGCGATGGGAAAAGAACCGACGGATGAGGAAATCAGAAACATTAGCGAACAGTTAATGAAAGAATTCAACGAGCGTGCAGATGAACGTGATGTTGACGACGTGCAGCTGGACGAGTATGACTACCTTGAGATGGCCGCGGAGGCGAAGTCGAAGAAAGCAAAACGCGAATACCTATTGAAGGGGCTGGAGATTGCCCCGGACAATTTCGACCTTAAGCGCGAGCTGCTGGATACAGAAAAACTCACGCCTGTCGAAAGGCTAAAAGCACTTAATAAGCTTATTGACGAGGCAGCGGCAGAGATCGAACGGGACAACGGTTTTAAGGAGTATGCCGGTTCGTTCTGGGGTGTGTTTGAGACCAGACCGTATATGCGCCTCAGAATGGGCCGTTTTTTCCAGTTGTACCAGATGGGATTGTTCTCGCAGGCGATCAATGAAGCGAAGGATATGCTCAAGCTTTGTAACAACGATAATCTCGGCGTTCGTTATTTGCTGGTTTTCCTCTATGCGCATCGTGAGGACGCTCAGGCGATGGAGCGGCTGATCAAAAAGTATGAGATGGAAGATTCGGTTGAGGCAATTCTTGCCGAAGCACTTTTGTATTACAAGCGCTGCGATTTCGATCGCGCGGCTGAGCAGCTTCGCAAACTCTGTTCACTGGTCGATGGTGCCAAAACTATTTTCCGTGATCTGAAGGATGTTGACGAGTATCTGCTTCCGTTTGAGCACGATATTGATTATTATTCGATGTACAGCCCCGAAGAATTGATGGCTACAATTGTCGACAACGCCCCTGTTTTCAGGCCGTTGACAGGGTTCTTCAAGTGGGCATATGATGCGGTGAAGAGGAGGAAAAAAGGCGATGACTGACCGGAGAAGAAGGCTACGGTACAGGCATACTGAAGCTTAATCACCCGATCTTTCCGGCGAGCCAGTCGAGGCGCTCGGTCATCCAGTTGCGGAGGTATTCGAGGTGCGAGTCGTAGTCGGGGAGGGTGTAGAGGCGCTCGGGGGCCCAGAGGAGCTGGTGGCTGTAGAGAGACCAGAGGCGGTCATCGGCGGCGTTGGCCTGGCGAAGGAATTCGGCCTCGTCGGTGAAGGAAGAGATCATTGAGCGGATCACGGGCTCAAGCTCGGAGAACCTTGACGCGACGGCGCGGCGGAACCAGTCGTGCTCGTAAAGGGCCTTGTAGAACGGGTTCGGGGCGTTCTGGCCGCTGCCGGAATCAAGAAGAAGACCCTTGGTCGCACGATACATGTTGTCGTTGCCGAGGGCAAGGTCGAAATCCCACGGACAATCAAACCGCAGGAGGCCGCCTTTTTCCTTGACCATGTAGAACGACGCAAAGCCGCTGTCGCGCTCGCGCGTGAATTCCTCGAGAATAAACGAATCGATGATTGACGACAGGTCCGCAAGCGCTTCGACCTCGCTGCGATCGCCGCTCTTGCACGCTTTGTAAAAGCTCTTCATATATTCGGAGATGAACGCGAGCTGCTTATCGGAATTGCCGTCGCTCTTGATCACGAACATGCACTCGGTGCCCGGAACGGTGAAGAAAACGTCATCGCCCGGGTTATCGGCGACGCGGTTATCGATCTCGATCAGGAAGCCTGTATCAGCCTCCTCGCCGGTCTTGTCGACCTCGATCTCGATCCGCCCGCTGCCCGTTTTGATCTTTTCGCACAACATATACAGGCCCATCGGTTTGCCGTTCAGGTAAAGGTTCACGAATCGGAAATCCGACACGAACTTGTAGCCGCTGAACTGGCTGGCCAGGGTCAATACGATGTAGTTTCTGAGCATCGTGGCGTCGGAGTGGTTCGACAGCAGCACGTAGTCTTTTCCGGGGCCGTGGCCAACGCCCGCCAGCTCGGTTTTTTCGTCGAGTTTCAGGCGGAACGACGGCTTCGTCTCCTTATAGTGGTCCCATGTGGAATTTCCGTGGCCTCGGATCCTGCATCCGAGGCCTTCTGCGTTTCGGACGGACGCGAGTTCGGTGATCGAGAGGGAAGCGGTCAGGTATTCGGTTTTGGATGTGATCGACGCGCCGCCTTCGGTGGTAATGTAGATGTCTGGAATCGACGGGATCTCATCGAAAAGCGCGGTCAAAACGACCGGTTCGTTGACCGTGATGCTGCGTTCCTGCTCGCTGACGCCGTCCGACCAGCCCTTGAAAACGAACCCTTCACCTGCGCTGACTTTGACCGTGAGAGTCTCTCCGGGGATCGCTTTTGCCACCGCACCGCTGTCGAATATTGCCGCGTCGGAAGGCTCGGAATTGCATCTTACCGTCAATTTTTCTGCGAATTTTGCTGTTATTTCTACGAATTCGGACGTTATCGTGTCGCTGCGTTCTGCGGTGTCAACGCCGTCTGACCACCCTGTGAAGTAGTGATCTTCGTCGGCAATGGCAGCGACCGGCCCCGCTTTTGTTCCTTCTTCCTGGTCCCATTCTGCCACTCCGCTGATGCTGCCCCCGGCCTCGGCGGAGTATTTTATTTTAACCGTCTTCGCGGGCGTGGCGGTCGCGCCTGCTGCATCGGTGCTTTCGCTGTGGTTTGCGTCGCCGGTCGTTGCGGGTGTGACAATGACAACGTTTCCCGTGGGTGTGTTGTCGTTTTGCGTGGTTGTGTCACATGCGGCGAGGCAGAGGAGCAGGTACAACGAAAGTGCGGCGATTGTCAATATAAGCACAGTTTTGTTTAGCTGTCTGTTCCTTTTATTTGTCTTTATACTTATGTTGAAATGTTTCATTTAGTTTGTCTTTCCTGATGATGTTTGAGCGGTACGCGCGCGTGCACAAAGCGCGCGACCTTGATTTAATAATATTACATCATGTGGGCAGGTAATTCAAGGATTAATGATGAAAAAGCACGGCCACGATCGCGGTAAAGTCGGAATGTGGCCGTGCGTCGTTATTTAATCTTCATTTTATCTGAACTTCTCCTTGTTGATCCACAGCCCCAGGGCGGGGTTGGGAATGAAAAAGATACGCTCGCCGTTGACAACGTTGTAGCCTGGCGAAAGGGTGCGCGGGTCGTAAAGGCGGAGCATTTCGCCAATGTCGGCGGAAAGAAAACCGACGGATTCGATGGCAGAGCGGAATGATGGATCGACCGCATAGGTGACGGAGAAACGGCCGTCGGACGAACCGTGGATTAGGTGGGCGGCTGCGCCCATGTTGGCGCGAAGATCGGAATTTTCGGGCTTTTCGAACTCGGAAAGCGTGTGCAGGCGGCCGCGGTAACCATACTTGCGAATAAGGCGGTCACACTCGTTGTCCTCGCCGAAACGATCTACACCGGGCGCAAGAATGATCAGCTCGCCGCCGTCAGCGATTGCCATACGCGTGCGGTAGATTGCTTTGTTGCCAAGCCACGTACTCTGAAATTCGGCAGGATCGAGCATAACGACACACTTTTTGATGCCGGTTTCTACGAAATCGATATTTTTCTGCTGCGCGAGCTTCACGGCTTCGGTGAGGCAATCGCGGCCCGACCCGATAAACAAACCGTGAGTGCGGATGCTGCCGCCGGGAGCGGTCGCGACAGTCAGAACGAACAGGATCGGGCGGTCTTTCAGGAAGTGCTCCATCCCGTAATCGAAAATGCGGCGGACGGGGGTATTGTCACGGCCCATCATGCGCTCCATGCCGTACACTGCACCGACCATATGACTTTTATTGATCATGTCGCTTCCGCCGACGCCGACAAACAGGTTTTTAGCGTGGTTTGACATGCCGATGACCTCGTGAGGGACAACCTGTCCGGGCGAAATGATGAGGTCGTAGCTTTCATCCATGACGCGGCGGTTTATTTCGGCGTCAATTTCTTCGTGCCACAGTCCTTCGGTGATGTTTTCGAGGAAATCCCGCGGAATTTTACCGAGTTTTACGACGTCTGTGCGCCAGTTATGCGGTATGAGCGTTTCATAAGGCACTTTTTTGAACATCTTTTCGGCCTGAGCGCGCGAAACGGGCACATGTGTTCCGAGCGCAGGCATCACGTCCACATGAACTCCGGCGTTCGTCAATGCCTCGTAATACACGTCGGTTATGTATCCGGCGCCCGAATGGAACCGCGTAAAATCAGGCGGTAAAATAAGCACTTTTTTCAGTTTCCGGCCCTCGAGCGACTTGAGCAAAGCGTACTTTATTGTCGACTTGCTTAGGCCGTTTTCACTTCGTGCGATCTTATAAATATCGTTCATATCAAACTCCGCTGTATGCCGAAAAACCTCCGTCGATTGGCAGCACCACGCCGGTTATGAAGGATGCGGCGTTCTCGTCAAGCAGGAACAGCACCGCTCCGACGAGCTCGTTCGGCTCACCGAAACGACCCATAGGCGTAGCGGCCAGGATCTTGCCCGTGCGCGCCGTCGGAGTCCCGTCAGCGTTCCACAAAAGCGTCCTGTTCTGATTCGTAGAAAGGAAACCTGGAGCGATCGCATTGACCCTGATGCCCTCCTTCACAAAATGCACCGCGAGCCACTGAGTAAAGTTAGAGATCGCCGCCTTCGCGCCGGAATAAGCCGGAATTTTGGTCAGGGGAGTGTACGCGTTCATTGACGAAATGTTAAGAACGCTGCAGCCAGCGCGGCCCAGCATATCTTCCGCAAACACCTGCGTCGGAAGCAGCGCGCCGAGGAAGTTGAGATCGAACACGAAACCCACGTCATCGGGCTTCAGATTAAAGAAACTCTTTGTACCGGCGTCAATATCACCTTGCTCGTAATACTCTTTATCTGTCGTCGCCCTGGGGTTATTTCCGCCGGCGCCGTTCAGCAGAATGTCACACTTACCGAGGTCGTGGCGCACGAGCTCGCGGCAGGCAACGAGCGAATCTTTTTCGAGGACGTTGACCTTATACGCTCTGGCAATTCCGCCTTCTTCGCGGATCTCGCCGGCAATTTTTTCTGCCGCTTCGAGGTTAAGATCGAGCAGGGCAACTTTCGCACCGGCTGTTGCCAGCGCTTTCGAAAATACCGAGCAGAGCACGCCGCCCGCGCCTGTCACAACGGCAATTTTTCCTGTCAGATCTGTACTGATTGGATTCTTCATAGTTATTGACCTCCGTTGAATAATACGCTTTTTATCAGTTCGCCCGGATTAGACGATGTAAGCGGTCGAAGCGGTGTCACCGCCCGTACCGGTCCAGTTGGTGTGGAAGAATTGACCGCGCGGCATATCCGTGCGTTCGTACGTGTGTGCCCCGAAATAGTCACGCTGAGCCTGAAGCAGATTTGCGCTCACGCGTTCGGTCGTGTACCCGTCGAAGTACGAGAGCGCGGCGCTGATGGCCGGAGCGGGGATACCGTTAAGCGCGGCAAACGAAACGACTTTTCGCCACGAGGGGAGGCAATCTCTTAAGACGCCTGCAAAGTATCCGTTCTGCAGCAGGTTCGGGAGTTTCGGGTCGCGGTCGAACGCTTCCTTGATCCTTCCGAGGAATATGCTGCGGATAATGCATCCGCCGCGCCACATCAGCGCGATTCCGCCGTAGTTGAGCTCCCAGCCGTACTCCTTCGCCGCGGCGCGCATCAGTGCGTAACCCTGTGCATACGACACGATCTTACTCGCATAAAGCGCCTTTTTAAGCATAGCGATAAGCTCTTTTTTATCCCCGTCGAACGCGGAAGTTTCGCGAGGGTAGAGGAGGGAAGCTGCAGAACGCTCGGACTTCATTGACGACAGGCAGCGGGCAAAAACAGCTTCGGAAATTAGTGTGAGCGGCACGCCGTGGTCAAGCGCGGATATGCACGTCCATTTGCCCGTACCTTTCTGTCCGGCCGCGTCGAGAATGTCGTCAACGACAGCTTTTCCGTTTTCGTCTTTGTACGCGAGTATGTCGCGCGTGATCTCTATAAGGTAGCTTGAGAGTTCAGACCTGTTCCATTCCGCGAAAACTTCGCTCATCTCTTCGTTCGTGAGTTTCAGGCAGTCGCGCATGATCTGGTAAACTTCGCAGATCAGCTGCATATCGCCGTACTCGATGCCGTTATGCACCATCTTCACGAAATGACCGGCGCCGCCTTCACCGACCCAGTCGCAGCAGGGTGCACCTTCAGGTGTGCCGTCGTCAGCACGCGCGCAGATCGACTGGAATATAGGTTTTACGTACGGCCACGCTGCTTTCGAACCGCCGGGCATCATGCTCGGGCCCTTAAGCGCGCCTTCTTCGCCTCCTGAAACGCCTGTTCCGATGTACAGAAGGCCTTTGCTTTCGACGTATTTCATCCTGCGCTCCGTGTCGGGGAAGTGCGAATTTCCGCCGTCTATTATTATGTCTCCTTCGGACAAAACGGGTATGATCCGTTCGATCATTTCATCTACGGCGTCTCCGGCTTTTACCATCAGGAATACTTTGCGCGGCGATTTGAGTGCTGCGGCAAGTTCTTCGATCGAGTGGCATCCGATGATGTTTTTGCCTTTAGCGCGGCCTTCGATGAAGCGGTCAACTTTTTCGACTGTCCTGTTGTATACCGCGACGGTGAAGCCTTTTGATTCCATGTTCACGACAAGGTTTTCACCCATAACGGCGAGGCCGATGAGACCGATGTCTGCTTTGTTGAGATTTGTGTCTGCGAAGGTGCTATTCATATTTCCTCCTTATTTGATTTGAATTTGTCGATTACGGCTGTGCGTGCTTGAATTGCCGGCGACTTACACGTGAGTTATCAGCGCTTTACGCGTGCATTGCCGCCGTATATATTTTTGAGCTGCTGTTCAGAAACGGGGGAGGCGTAGTCGGTGAGCATTGTCGTTGCGAGCGCTCCGGAAGCCCAGCCGTATTTAAGAGCTTCGTCCGGGCCGTAACCTTTGAGCAGCGCGTACAGCATTCCGCCCACGAATCCGTCTCCGCCTCCGATGCGGTCGAGCACTGGGATTTCGCGCGGTTTTTCGACGTACCAGCTGCCTTCGGCGCTGATGATTCCGCCCCAGAGATGTGTGTTCGCCGTGATCACTTCGCGAAGCGTCGCGGCATATATCGAAACGTTCGGGAAACGCTTCTGGACGCGCGTGATCATCTCCTTGAAGCTGTCGGTTTTAGCGGCAAGGTCGCGGCCTCCTGCTTCAGGTCCTTCGATCCCGAGCGCGAGCTGGAAATCTTCCTCGTTACCGATGAGTATGTCGGAAAGGGAGGCGATTTCGGTGAAGTCGCGCCTGAGTTCGTTTTCGCGGCCTTTCCAGAAGCTTGCGCGGTAGTTGAGGTCAAACGATATGAGCGTGCCGTTTGCTTTTGCGGTGCGGGCAACGTCAAGGCATGCTTTGGTGGTGCTTTCGCTCATTGACGCGATCAGGCCCGAGAGGTGAAGGATACGCGCGCCGTCAATTTCGAATATTTGTTTGAGGTCGTAGTCTGCTGCATCGATCGTGCGTCCGACTTCGCCTGCGCGGTCATTGTGCACCACGGGCCCCCTTAACCCGAAGCCCGAGTCGGCGATGTTGAACTGGTGCCTGTATCCCCACGGTCCGCCTTGCGGAACGTCCGGCCCAATATATGCTATGTTTCGTTTTCTGAGTTCGCCTTTAATGTACGCGGCGATCGGACTGCCTTCAACGAATCTCGTGAGGACAAGCGTTTTGAGTCCGAGCGATGCGCTGACGTTCAGTACATTCGTTTCGGCGGATGTTGACTGCAGCATGAACGGCCCTCCGGCTTCGACTGGCTGCCTGTTTTCGGGTGTGAGTCTGACGCCCATGCTCGATACGGTGACAATATCATAAAGTGCGTCTTTTCGCATTTTTATTTTTTTCGTCTGGTCCATAAAAACGTTCCTTTCGTATGTGTGCTGTCGATCATATTATATTTGAACTTTTTTACTATTAAATTGCAAAAAATGTCAAAAAAGATTGCAAATATTGCC
>JAGADO010000142.1 GCA_017613535.1 Clostridia bacterium
GGTAGTTGGGAGTGGGTAGTGGGAAGTGGGGAGTGCATAGTTGGGAGTGCATAGTATGTAGTATGTAGTTGGTGGTTGGTAGTGAAAAGGAAGGGACGGAGACTTGATTTGTTTCGAAGGGGCGGCGGAGCTGTCTTGACCCTTCCGCGGCAAAGCAGTATAATCTATACAGCATTTTATTCCCGGGAGGAATTATATGAAAGAGAAATGGAAAAAGCTGCAGAACGGCAGCGACATACGCGGGATCGCGCTCGAAGGAATTGAAGGTCAGCACGTGAATCTCACGCCTGAGGCGGGCGGCATCATTGCCGAAGCGTTTGCGTTGTGGCTGGCGGAAAAAGTCGGCAAAAACACGTTGACCGTGGCCGTGGGCAACGATTCGAGATTGTCCGCCGATGCGCTGCGCGGGGCGGTGGTAAATGCCCTGAAAAAACGCGGCGTAAACGTCGTCAACTGCGGTCTCGCCTCCACTCCGGCGATGTTTATGACCACCGTGACGGAAGGATATATGTACGACGGTTCGGTGATGCTCACCGCGAGCCACCTGCCTTTCAACCGCAACGGTCTGAAATTTTTTACCAAAGACGGCGGCCTTGAAAAAGCGGATATTACTAAGATACTGGAAATTGCCGACGCTGTCGAAGACGGTGCATGCCCTGTTACCGACGGCCTGACCGAAGGGAGCGAGGTAAAAATGGACTTTATCTCCGTTTACGCCGCGGGTCTCGTGAGCAAGATCAGAAACGCCACGGGAGAACTGAGACCGCTCGCCGGAACACATATTATAGTAGACGCGGGCAACGGTGCGGGAGGCTTCTATGCCGAAAAAGTGCTGCGGCCTTTAGGCGCGGACACCTCAGGAAGTCAGTTCCTGGAGCCCGACGGTAGTTTTCCGAATCATATACCGAACCCCGAGGACAAAAACGCCATGGATTCGATACAGCGTGCCGTGCTTGAAAACAAAGCGGATTTCGGCATCATTTTCGACACGGACGTTGACAGAGCCGGCGCTGTTGACCGCCACGGAAAAGAGATCAACCGCAACCGCATAATCGCCATGATCTCCGCCATTGCCATCGCCGAGCATCCGGGGGCAACGATCGTTACCGATTCTATCACTTCTTCCGGCCTGAAAAAGTTCATCGAACAGGAGCTGGGCGGCGTGCATCACCGCTTCAAGAGGGGATATAAGAACGTTATCAACGAAGCTATCCGCCTGAATAACGAAGGCGTCTACACGCCCGTCGCGATCGAGACTTCCGGCCACGGCGCGCTCAAAGAGAACTACTTCCTTGACGACGGCGCGTACCTCATCGCCAAACTTCTGATCCAGCTCGCTCTCATGCGTAAGGAAGGTCGCCACATAGATGAGCTCATCGACAAGCTCGAAGAGCCTGCCGAGGCCGTGGAATTCCGTCTGAATATCGCGGACAGTGATTTCAAGGCTTACGGTCAATCCGTCATCGATTCGCTCGGAGCGTTTGTTAAGGTCCAGCCCGGATGGCAGGCAGAGGAGGTCAATTACGAGGGTCTCCGTGTTCGCTGCGAGAATGACAATGAGCGCGGCTGGTTCCTGCTCCGTCTGTCGCTTCACGATCCGCTGCTGCCGCTCAATATCGAATCAGACGTGGCCGGCGGAAACCTTGCCATCGCGCGCAAACTTGCCCCGTTCTTCAAGGGCTTCGAGAAACTCGACTCATCATCTATATGCGCGTTCGCCGGGAATTGACACTCCGGAGCGACATGTGCAAAAATTTAAATAACTGAGAGGGCACGCCGGTAAGCGGCAGCCTCCAGGCTTTATAGTGAACGACTAACCGCCCGGCATTTTTCGAGGATGCAGGCGGTTAGTCTTATTTATCGGCGTTTTCCACCAAGAGTGACGGACATACAAATATACAATTTATCCATATTGATATTTGTTTTTTCTATTTCACTTCGCGCATAAAAAGTAATATAATTGAATACAGGATCAGGAAAAAAAAGAAACAAATTCCGCGGCATTGACCCGCGCAAAAAAACTGAAAATCGGTGGTGTTGCATAAAATGGATAAGCAGAGCATTATCAGAAACTACTACAAAAACAGCGGAGGAATTTTGCCGCTCATCCCCGTATTCGTACCGAGAAGATTCGGCGCAGCGGGGCACAGGCTGAGGCTCCATCCGGATGATTATTACGCGCTCGGCACGAGCCGCGGCTCCATAAAAGAGCGCTGGTTCTCGTCTGTGATCGCGGCAATGAACGGACCGGAAGCGGCGCCTGACGAGGGCATGAGCTACATTGACATGGGCGACAGCGAAAAAATATCGCTGAAAGACTTTGTCGCAGAACTCGGACCGGAACTGATAGGGGAAGGGTGCTACAGGCGCCACGGCACCTGGCCGATGTACTCCAAATTCTTTGACTACGAAGGACCGCTTTTCCACCACATGCACCTGAAATTCGAAGACGCGGCAAAAGTAGGCAAACTCGGAAAGCCCGAAGCGTATTATTACCCGCCGCAGTATAACAATTATCCCGGAACTTTCCCGCACACGTATTTCGGATTTACGCCGGACACCACGAAAGAAGAAGTGCGCGACAGGCTTGCGGATTTCACGGGCCGCGACACGAAAATCACCGAATTGTCACGCGCATACCGCGTAGAACTGGGCACCGGATGGTACACCGCACCGGGCGTTGTCCACGCACCCGGATCGTATCTGACGTACGAGCCGCAATGGAACTCGGACGTTAACGCCGTTTTCGAGAATATCACGGACAATGAGATCTACGGCGAGGATTTCCTGTACGAGAATGTTCCGGAGGAGCACAAGGGCGATCCGGACTACGTCATCGGAATGATGGACTGGGAAGCAAACGTTGACCCGGACTACCGCAAACATTATTTCCGCCCGCCGGTAGTGCTCGCGGACAACGACGATTACACCGAGAAACAGATCGCGTACGGAAACCCGTATATTGCCGCCAAAGAACTGACCGTAAAGCCCGGCCGCGAGTGCATAATAAGCGACGACACGGCGTACGGATGCATATTGACCCAGGGGTACGGCACGATCGGCGACCACGCCTGCGCTACGGCAACGATGCTGCGTTTCGGGCAGAAGAGCGAAGATGAGTTTTTCGTGGGTTACGAGCCGGCAAAGCGAGGCGTACGGATCAGAAACCTCAGCAAATACGAGCCGCTCGTGATGCTCAAGCATTATCCCGCACCGGAGGCGCAGAGATGAATTCAGGCAGGCTGTTTCTGGGCATCGATATAGGCGGGACAAATATTAAAGCTTGCGTATTCGGAACAGACGGGTCAATGAAGGCAAAAGCGTCGCTGCCCACGCCTGTATCGTCGCCGTTTCCGGGCTATTTCGAGCGAAGCATCGAGGCCATCAGGACGATCACATTCGACGTTGTCCGCGCGGCTGCGGAGAAATTGTCCGAAGAAGAGCGTGCAATGATTTCCGGTATCGGTACGACCGGTCACGGAAAGGGCCTTTACCTTCTCGTTAAATCGGGCGAAAGCATTCCGGCGATCGCTTCGACGGATTCGCGTGCTTCGGGCATCGTGAAGGAGTGGTACGAGAACGGCATCGCGCAGAAAGCTTCGGAGCTCAACATGCAGCAGACGCTTGCCTGCCAGCCTTCCGCGCTTCTTTACTGGCTGAAACTGAACCGCCGCGATCAGTACGACCGCATCGGAACCGTGCTGGAGGCAAAGGATTTCCTGAGATATCTGCTCACGGGCGAGTGTTTCACGGAATACACGGACGCTTCGGGCACGGGGCTCATGAACCTGCGAACTAAGCGGTACGACCCGGAACTGTTCAGGCTGTACGGGATAGGCGAGATGTTCGAATGCATGCCTCCTCTTAAGGAAGCCGCGGAACTTTGCGGGTATTTAAGCGAAGAAGCGGCGGAACTCACCGGGCTGAAGGCGGGAATAGCGGTATGCGGAGGAATGTTCGATATTGACGCATGTGCGCTCGCCATGGGAGTCTCCACGCCCGAACCGATCTGCGTAATAACAGGCACATGGAGCATAAACGAGTACCTGTCCCCCTGTCCGCTTCCGAGGGAAGCAGGCGTGAACCATTCGCTGTTCTGCCTGCCCGAATACTACCTGATCGAAGAAAGCAGCGCAACGTCAGCGGGGAACCTTGACGCCGTGCTCTCGGAGATAATGAACGACCCGGATCCGGACTACAGGGAAATCGATAAGGCGGTCGCGGCGGTCCGGCCGGAAGATTGCGATATTCTGTTCTATCCGTTCATGTACGGGACAAATTCTGCCGGGCTTAAGAATGCCGCGTGGCTGAATCTCAGGCTCGGTGCGGGCAATGCCTCCGTGCTCAGGTCCGTGTTCGAGGGCGTAGCTTTCTCGCACCGGTACCATATTGACCGCCTGCTGAAAAACAGGACGCTAAAGACGGAAGTGCTGCGCGCGGGAGGCGGGGCGGCCAAATCTGACGTGTGGATGCAGATGATTGCCGACGTTACAGGCATAAAAGTCGAAGCCGTCACTTCGGTCGAACCGGGCGCAATGGGTGCCGCGATGGCCGCGTCGGTCTGCATCGGTGCGTACGACGATTACCGAGTCGCCGCTCAGCATATGGTAACCGTGGGCAAGACGTTCGTGCCTGATCCCGCGGCTCATTCCGTCTACGACCTTAAATACGCCAAATATATCAGCGCGCTCCGTGTTCTGGAGCAGCTGGACGAAATACTTTAAAAAGGAGCTGTTATTGCGATGAATCGTTCGGAAAACAGATCAAAAATATTCAGACTTTTAGCGGGGGTCCTGCTCCTGGCACTCATTCTCACGGCCTCCGGCATTTCAGCCTACGCCGCGGAAAGCGCCCCGTCCGAGACCGTCATCGAATTTGAAGACATGGAATTCGATACCGAGGACACGCTCCCGTCTTTTAATAAGCCGTACGTTCACGAAGCGCTGCCGGTCGAAGCGGGCGTGGAATTCAACGTCTACGACGCGGGCCTGTCTCTCCTGTGTGAATTTGAGGTCGAAGAAGCCGGAAGCTACCGCGTTTATATGGACTTCATAATGAATTACAACCACGGCGTATTCGACGTTTCGATCGACGGAACGAAGTGCGCCGAACCAGTCAATTTCAACAACGGAGGCGGCTGGCAATTATCCACGAAACAGCTTGGTTCGTTCGACCTTTCCAAGGGCACGCACACGCTGGCAATAACCGGTACGGATACCGACTACTACCAGGGGATACTTGACTGCCTGCGCCTCAGAAAAATTGACAAGAACTCGCCCGAAACTGTGTTCGAATTTGCCGGCGAAGAATACGAAAAATCATCAAACTACTTCCTTGAAAACCCGTTCCCGCGCGAATTGCCGCTCGACAGTGCGATCTGGGTAGACTTCGGAAAAGCAGATGAATATTTCACCTGCTCGCTGTACATCCCCGCTGCCGGAAAATACGCCGTGTCGCTCTCGTTCATTCTGAACAACGACTCCGGCTCGATCAGGATCGAATGCGACGATATAGTTATTGCCGAAAGCGTAGATCTGTATCACGACGGAGGCTGGGAACCATCCGTTGCCGAACTTGGCGAACACGAATTTACCAAGGGCGGGCACGAACTGAAAATCACGCTCGTGGAATCCGCGTCAGGTCAGACGCACGCCTGGCTCCACCAGCTCATCTTTAAAGGAATAGATATCGTCCAGACGACGGACGAACCGGCTACTCCCACGGAGCAGCCCGCGACCCAGGCTCCCACCAAAAAACCTGCGGCTACTGACGAACCTGCGGCAACCGATGCTCCTGCCGATCGGACGGAGCCTGCTTCGGTGACTGCGGATGCTTCAGAGGGCACGGACGATGCGAAAAAGGACGCAGGCAAAGGCGGTAAGGCCGGTCTGATCATCGGCATCTGCGCAGGCGCCTTGGCGATCGCGGCGGTCGTTGCCGTCATCCTGATCAAAAAACGCAAAGCGTAAGCAACAATAAAACGCACGCAAAACATTGACGAAAACCATGAAAAAAAGCGAACGCAAGCCGAAAAAAATATTGATCGCGCTGCTGGCGGCAATGATACTGCTGACCGCTGCCGGATGCACGAACGGGGGAGGCGGTCCGATGCGCACCTGCGATCCCGGCACGGATGAAATCGTCTTAAAAGACCGAAGTGAGGAAAACAGAATCATGGATATGATAATGTGGTACGACAACGATAACAGCCCTTCGACCAACGACCGTCCGGAGAAAGGCTGGTACTATCTGAACCCGGATCACCCGAACACCGTAACGGTGAAAGGCCTCTACCGCGCGACCGACCCGCTCCTCGGCCTCTACGACCAGCGCAAACCAGCCACCGCACGCCAGCACCTGTACTGGATCAGCGCCGTAGGCTGCAACGCCATCTGCGTCGACTGGACGAACTACACGTGCTACAGGACCGCCGATACTGCCGGCTGGAAAAAATACACCGTCGGAACGTATCTGAACGGCCAGAACCTGCTTAAGACCGCATCTGAGGCGACCGGTTTCGATGTGCCGAAGATCTACTTCGCCGCGAGACTTTTCGGCGAAAACTATACCGGGCTGAAAGACGTGCTTGACGACCTTTACACGCTGTACGAAAGCTATCCGGACGCGTGGTATAAGTTTGACGACGGCACTGCGAACGCATCGAAGCCGTTCATCGAGATCTTTATCGACTGGGACCTGCAGCCAAGGCTCAGGGAAGGCGATCCGCTCTACGAGGATTCGCGCTGGAACATTCGCTTCACGAACGGACTGATGAGTCAGAGCACGGACGTCGACGAATACGGAAACAGGGCGGTTCCGGCAAATATTCCGGTGTGGCTGTTCGTCGAGAACGAGGAGGACAATGACGCGGGAAAGGGTATGTACCGCACTTTTTATTCGGTCGGGCAGGACAATAAAGTCGAGCAGATGGTTGCCTGGGCGTCGATCCACAAAGGAGGGCTCAGCTGGGACAAGCTGAATAACGTTATCAACGGTTTGACGACGTTCGAACGCTCGCTCCGGAACGTGCGCGAATTGTCGCCGAAAGCACTGATAATAGCGCGCTGGAACTACCCGCTCTGCTGGCTCGAAGAACCGCAGGAAGGATTGTCCCTGTACGAAAGCACGCACATTGAGCCCAACACCGACTTCGGCTTCGAAGTGTTCGATAACGTTAAGAAAAACCTCTATTCGCTGAACAACTGGATTGCGAGCGCGCCGCCTGCCCCTGAGGTCACGTTCCAGGACGCGGACAAACTGTTTCTTTCGCTCAGCGGCTATCCTACCGAGTACAGGATCGGTACGGCTTCCGGTGAAGGAGAGTGGGTGTACTATAACATCAATAACGGCATCCCGACGGCCGGGCTCGAGGCGGGGACAAAATATTTTCTGCAGACCCGGAACTCGTTCGGCGAGAGCGAAACGGTCGAATTTGTATTCAACGAAGCAAACTAAAGCGACCGGTCATTCGTTGTAAACATAATGTTAAAAATTAGTCAAGTACGATTTGGCAAATCATACTTGACTAATTTTAAGAGTCTGAAATACTAACTTCTTTGCCGGAGCAAAACTTAATTCCGGTTTGCCTTTAC
>JAGADO010000143.1 GCA_017613535.1 Clostridia bacterium
GTTTTGGAAGCGATCCGCGGTTATTTTGACGAAAAATGGCCCGAAGCGTATGCTGATACTAAGCTCGAACTCAAATTAAGACTCCGAGTGCCGCTTTCGGACGGAGCGGACGTGAATAACGCCGAGATGTTGCTGAAGGAGTACGGCAGCACGATGGAAATGGAATTTTCAATATACGGTAAAAAGCTGTCGTTCTCGGATTATAAAGAGTGCGCGTACACGCTTATCGAAACACTCAGGGAAGCGCTGAAAATAGAAGATCAGACTGTTTTACCAGAATTCGTACAGGTGTTCTATTTCCGTGATCCGGAAGGAGACGAAACGGGCCCGGTGATGAGCTACGAATCGGAACTCTCAGGGTATATGGTTTATTACAAACCCGATGCGTTCAGGAAGGCGACAGATGTGAACTTCGTTGTCGAGCTCGGTCCGTCGGAACAGCGCTCGCTTAGAAACTACACGATAATCCGTGTCGTTAATTTTGTAGTGATCGGCCTGACCGTTGTCGGGCTGGGCACGTTCGTGATCGTGCGAAGGATCAGAAAGAAGCGCAGGGAAGCTGCGGCTCTTAGCGAAAAATAAGCGCGGTCAATCATTATGGCTGGCATTAATTGGACGGCGGACAATGCGCCGCGGTCCGTTTTGCGATAACAATTAATTGAAAGGAGTCTGACCGATATGGAAGCTGATAAAAAAATGCTTATCGCGGATCTGCTTAAGATCGACAGGGGCATTGCCGCGATCCTTATGGGTTCCGGAATGCATTGCGTCGGCTGTATGGCCGCGGCGGGGGAGAGCCTTGAAGAGGCATGCGCCGTCCACGGACTTGACGCCGATGAGATGATAGGAAAGATCAACAAATATCTGGAGAGCAAGGGCGAATAAGCTCTTTCCGGATGCATAAGTGCGCTTTAGGCGCGATACGAAAAAGCGGCAGCCTTTATTCAGACTGCCGCTTTTTTCATATATGTGGTCGGAAATCAGCCGAGCTTCGCTCCAAAATTGACCAGCGCGTACCTCTCGTGGTACCAGCCGCATTGACCGTCCGCTGTCCACTGATTCTCGTACGAGAACTGGATCGGGCCGAGCGCGTAAGGCTCGGGATCTGTGCCGTGATGCGGTCCCATAAGGTTCCTGTTGGAATTGAAGAGCTTAATGCCGATCACGTTCTTGCCGGGCTTCAGGTATTTCGCCAGATCGATGTGCTTTTTGAACAGGAGCGTATCGATGTAGTCGCCGTTAACAGTGATCTCCGCCACGCTGAAGCGGCCGGAAAGGCTCAGTTCCGTCGGATCGCCCTGCTTATAATCGAGCCTGCCCTCGAACGGTATGCTTCCCGCGAAGAACGGGTATCCGGAACCGGGAACGTCATCCATTCCGATGCTTTCGGGCTCTTTGGTGATGTAAAGAGGTCCCGTGTAGATGACGGAGTTGCGCGGCCCCTGCTCGAAATTGCCGGAGCCGGTGTCAACGCCGAATTTTCCGTAAAGATATATCGTTTCGATCTCGGTGTCGAACAGGAGGCAGTTCCGGAGCGATTCCGAAACGCCGCCGTAAAGCACGTAATAAACGTAGTCGCGCTGGAAATAATTGACCGAAACTGTCACGTCGTTTGCGCCCGTGCGGATGAGAGGCGTGACGGACGCGGTCAGGAACGAAGGATCGAACCAGCCGCCATTGACGACGGGAACATCCGTACCGTTTACGCTGACGCCCAGCACATTCATCGGCTCGATGGCCAGATCAAGTTCTTCGGGCAGTTCTTTTACGTCGAATTCGAATTTCAGCCACAGTTTTCCAGCGTACCTCGTCCTGTACAGTATGTCGCGGACAAGCTCTATCGGCCTGCTTTCTTCGAAATCAGTGCCGTTGTAGGATACGCGGCAATGATCGAGCGGCATCATGTTTCCGGGCTTTGCGGTCGATCTGAACGGTCCGGCTGCAGTTATAGTTTCGCTGCGCGTCTCGGGAGAGAGTTCGTCTTCGCCTTCAAATTCGGTGACAACGACCGATTCGCCCGGCTCCAGATCGAGCGTTGTTCTGAGCGCGCCGCATTTTTCGCACAAATCAGTTACGGCCTTTCTGAACACGCCCTTGTTTATATCGAGAATGTTAAGGTGCTTCGCGCCTTTTAGCCCGATGCGCAGGTCGTTGAGCGTCTCACCGGTGAGATTCACAACGAACGCCAGCCTGCCCCTGTCGGTTGACCGAAGCATAGCCCTGACGTCATGAAGCCTCGTAGAAACGCGAAGTTCGGACTCGTCCGAAAGTTCATCAAGAGTCGCATTTGACGCGAGGAACGAAAGCGCGGAAGTATTTACCCTTCCGTCGATCCTGTCCGGCGCGCCATCCGTCAATATCATCCTGCCTCCGTTCGCCATATACTCTTTAAGCAGTCCTACCGTCGAACTGTCGAGCGTGTAGATCTTCGGAAGCACTACGGCGCTGTAGCTCTGAGCGCCGATAACGATCGTTTTTCCTTCGACTCTGCCGTGCTTTCTCATCAGATCCTCGTCTCCGTAATGGAATCCGATGTGCCTGTCGTAAAGCTCTGCCGTAACGTTTCTCAGCGATTCGTCAAGTTCCGCGATCGTAGGTGCGTCAATATCTCTTTTATAGTTGAGCCATGCTGAATGCACGGGATGGATGACGAGCACAGGCGCGATCTCTTTTCCGCGCGAAAGCGTATATCCGAGCCGGTTAAAATATTCGTCGAAGTGTTTCATCTGGTCCTGCCAGGGGAGATGCTGCGAATAATGTGCGGGGTAGTCGCGCTTGCGCTGGCCGCGCTCCGAATATGGGTAGAGGTGCTGGCACATGATGTTAATGCCCGCGACGTACTGCGACTCGGCGATGCGCTTGAGTTCGAGCGGACTGACGTCCCAGCCGCAGCAGCCGAACATTTCGGACAATGCTTTAGGCTTTCCGAGCTGTGCCGCGGCGGATCCGAGCTGTTTTGAAGCGACGCCTCCGTCGTAATTGCGCCCGAGGTGGTCAATTCCGGGTATGTGTTCGTATTCATAGAACGGCATTATCCCTCCGCAGCACCACATCTGTCCCGCGAGAGTAACTTCTTCGACGGCGTGACCGGTGAGCCTGCTGCCGTTTTCATTGCACCAGTCGTATATGACCTTTACAAAATTATCGATGAACAGATTATGCGCGAGCCTCCAGTAATCGTACCTGAACTCCTTCGCACCCTCGAAATCCGTGAACATCGCGTCGAGCGCCGAATAAATATCGTAACCGTACTCTTTTTCAAACAGTTCCGGGAGCGTGTCCGACCAGACTGTCGCGTACCTGAAATACTGGGGCTCGTCCGTAAAGAAGCCGGGCATATCTTTCCACATATCTTCGCCTAGCTTGTTTTTGTAATCTTCGTGTGTCTCTTTAATGAATTTGCGTGTGACAACGTCGTTCAGCGTGTCTACGTACGATGTGTCGCTCTTCTTATACACGGTGAAATACTCTTTAAGGCCCGGTTCTTCGCCGTCAATGCGCCTCGATCTTCCGTTTTCTATCGCGTAGACGGCAAGCGCTTCGGGGTCGAACGTGTTTTTTACTTCAGCTTTCAGAAATTTAGCGTGATTATACGGGTCGTCAAGCAGTTTTCCTCCTGCAAATCCGCTTGGCCAGCCGTTTTCGTCGTACGACCACGGCTCCATGCCGTACTTTTTCGCTTCCTCCACGCAGACTTTAATGGCGTCGTACCATTCGTCACTGAGATATTCGGTCTCGAGGCCGCTTCTCGCGTGCATGAAGAAGCCGTTCATCCCCAGCCTGTGCATGTCGCGGATCTGCGCTTTGAGGCGCTCCGGATCAAGTTTATCGTTCCAGCTCCAGAAGGGGATGCTGCCGTACGAACGGCTGTTTTTTTCGAGTTCCTGGGTGTATTTCATATTGGACCTCCGCGGGTTTTTAGTTTGCGTTTAAAAGTATATCACATATATCCGGCGGAATCCATAGGCCTCCGGGAAAGACAAGAAAAAAATTGCCCGCCGTTATTGACACAGTTACACAAAAAAAGTATAATAAATTTGTTAATATTGCATAACAAGTCGCGGGCCTATGGCTCACGACTTTGCCGTTGTGCATTTTTATCAGATTATGCGGGAAGGCCTGGCGTATGAACAAGAAAAAGAAAAAGATCATTCGCATATCGATCATCCTCGCGGTAATTGTCGCCGTAGCGATCGTCATTTTCATATCTTACGGAAACCGTAAGGTAGGAGCGAAGCAGTTCACTGTGGAGAATAATGACGAAATGGACTTCAACCCGTTCATGTCTACGGAGAACCGTCTGGATAACAGCCTGCTGGAGTACGGAAAGGTGCTGACTAAATACGGTCAGAAGGGTTATACCGATTATACCGGCGAAGACATCGTCGTCGATATGACATCGCTTACCGGCACCGAAGGCGGCAGCATTGTGAGGCTTACGGAGTACGAAAATTACGACGGCGGCATCAAGTACTACGATAACAATTCCGAATCGACCGTGACTGTCGACTGCTCACAGTTTCCGAACGCCATCTACACAGATGCCGACGGATGCTACGTGACGTTTAACATCGACGTGCCCGTATCGGGATTGTATTCGCTGAATCTCGACTATCTTATGATTCAGGCCAAGGACGCGGAAATGTATGTCGGTATCATGATCGATAATAAGCTCCCGTTCAAGAACGCAAGTAATATGGCGCTTAAGAGGATGTACGGCTTCTATAATACCGAGATCGAGAAGAACCTCGATATTTCCGGTAACCAGATCAGACCGAAGTCCCAGGAGCTGCTTGGCTGGCAGAACGTAACGATGTCGAATCCGGAAGGCGTCTATAAAAACGAGTACAAGATGTACATGAAGCAGGGCGTCAGAAAGATCACGATGCACTTTTACAATCAGCCGGGTGCCATCGGAGCGATCAGGTTTACGGCTCCTAAGAAATTCGTCACGTACGATCAGTACGTAGCTGCGAACGGAGGAGCAGGAAATACCTACAGCGGGAACGTTATCCGCTTCGAACTCGAAAATGCGGATTACACGTCCAGCGTCAGTATCCGTATGGAGTACGATAACGACTACCGTTCTTCTCCCGCTTCCTTCAAGGTCACGCGGTACAACGTCTTCGGCGGAGAGCGCTGGAACACCGGCGGCGATACGGTCCAGTGGTCATTCGAAGTTCCCGAGGACGGCTGGTATCAGCTCGGGATCAGATACATGTCGATAACCACAAACGTTGCATCATATAAAGACATCAAGATCGACGGCGAGATACCGTTCTCTGAAATGAATGAATACTGCTTCCCGTATGCGGACGGCTGGATCGGGGACGCGCTCAAGAACGATAAAAACGAACCGTACATGTTCTATTTCACCAAGGGAACCCACACTCTTACGATGGTAAATAAGATCGGTCCCCTCAGGCATTCCTATTATCTTATAGAGGAAGCGATGGACTCCATCACTTCCATGATCAACCAGGTGGCGAAGATCACATCGTCTACCAGAAGTTCATCGGGCGGATACGTCGTTGACCGCAACCGCGACTGGGACCTTGAGAAAAACATCCCGGATCTGCAGGACGATCTCGATAAATACGTTGCCCTCTTCGACAGATGCTATACCGATATCTCAGTGTGCAACGGCGGAAAGCAGCCTTCCTACGGTTCGGCGGTTAAAGTTGCCCTCGAGCTGTTCAAGAAGATGGCTGACGATATGGAAAAAGTTCCGATCTCGCTTAACGATATAAACAGCGCCCTTACCGGTCTGAGCAACACCATGGTCGCCATCCGTGAGCAGGCCATTACGGTCGACTACATGGAACTTTCCGAAAAAGGTTATAACTACAAGAATTCGCGCAGCAACTCCTGGCAGAACATGTACGTCGGTTTCGTAAGATTCAAGGACACGTTCATCAAGGATTACTCCTCCGTGGGACAGAGAGAGAAGACCAAAAAAGATATGGTAACTCTCGAAGTTTACGTATCGCGCGGACGTGAATATGTTGACATTCTCCGAAATCTTATTTCCGAACAGTTCACACCTGATTACGACGTCAGGATCAACGTTAATATGGTCAACGGATCTGAGGGTCTGATCATGACCAGATACGTTGCCGGTACCGCTCCGGATCTCGCGATCGCAATCGGTGCCGGTATACCGTTCGAATTCTCCGTAAGAGGCGCGCTGCTTCCGCTCGATAAATTCGATAAATCCTACACGCTCGATAACGGCACTCAGGTGCTCAGCTTCCAGGATCTGGTAGCGCAGTCGTTCTATGAAGAAGAGCTGATCCCTTACCTGTATCAGGGCCACTATTACGGATTCCCCGAGACGCAGAACTGGGCGGCACTCTTCTACCGCACGGATATCCTCGAAGAACTTGACGTCGAGCCGCCGGATACGTGGGAAGACGTATATAACCTTGTCCCCGTACTTACCAAAGACGGCTACAGCTTCTATTTCCCGTACGGCGTCGGTAACTACACCCCGTTCCTTTATCAGCACGGCGGTACGTTCTATGACGAGGACGGTCTTGCATCGCGCCTTAACACAGAGGCCGCATACGACGCGTTCGTGGAATACGCAGACCTTTACCTTCAGTATAACTTCGTTTACGCTGCCGATTTCTACATGAGATTTAAGAACGGCGAGATGCCTGTCGGTATCGGCGATATGGGCTTCTACTGCAAGCTTAAGTATTCCGCTCCCGAACTGAACGGTAAGTGGCAGATATTGCCCGTGCCCGGACACACCGTGATGAACGACGAAGGCGAAGTGGTCGTTGACCGCTCCAACGGCGGTGCCGGATCGTGTAACATTATTATAAGCAGTACTAAGCATCCTGATGAGGCATGGCAGTTCATACAGTGGTGGATGTCCGACTCAGTACAGTCCGAGTACGGCAGGGAAGTCGAGGCTACGTTCGGCGTCGCATCCAGATGGAACCCCGCAAACAAGAATGCGGTAGCGACTCTTCCTTACACCCAGTACGAGCTCAGCGTTATCTACGATCAGTGGTCGTGGCTCAAGGAATCTCCGAGCACACTCGGCGGTTACTACACGAGCCGTTACCTGATCACCGCGCTTAACCAGACCGTGCTTCAGGGTAAAAACGCCAGAGTGGCACTCGAGGATGCGGTAAAGGAGATAAATAAGGAAATGAAACGTAAGCAGAAAGAGTACAAGGTCCCCGAAGGCGGATCCGTGCTCCGTGAAGTTGTAACGCCGTAAAGAGAGGGGAGAGGGAAAAATGAGCAAAAAAGATGCCCCGGCAAAAGAAGTTGCCAAAACCTCCGACCAGCCCAAGAAAAGGTTGTTCAACGTTGAGAAGCGGTTCGGCTATACCATGCACGAAATTTGGACGCATAAAATGTCCTACGGCCTGGTCGCTCCGTTCTTCATCCTGTTCATCACTTTCTCGCTGCTGCCGCTGCTTGCGTCGCTGTACCTGAGCTTCTGCTACTGGAACATCCTGCAGAGCCCGGTGTTCACAGGCTGGCAGAACTACAGATATCTGTTCGTCGACGACTCGCTGTTCCTTAAGGCGTTCAGTAATACGCTGTACTACGCGATCATAGTAGGCCCTACGGCATACATCGCTTCCTACTTCTTCGCGTGGTTCATCAACCAGGTGCCCAAGAAAATAAGGCCTCTCTACACGCTGGCGTTCTACGCTCCTTCGCTGACGAGCTCGATAGCGATGGCGGTCGTGTGGGGCGTTATGTTCTCGAACGACAGTACCGGTTACCTGAACTCGCTGCTTCTGAAACTGAACATTATTTCAGACCCGGTCCAGTGGACACAGGACGTTCACTGGATAATGCCTGTCGGTATCATAGTCGCGCTGTGGTCTTCGCTCGGTACAGGATTCCTTTCATTCGTCGCAGGTTTCACGAACGTTGATAAGGAGCTGTACGATGCAGCGGCCGTTGACGGCGTCACATCGAGATTCCAGAGACTGCTGTACGTCGACATACCGCAGACGATGCCTCAGCTGCTGTTTGCCGCCGTCCTTCAGATCACCGGTTCGCTCTCCGTTGGCGGAACGCTTGCCGGTCACCCGACTCCCGAGGACGCGGGTCTTACGGTCATGCTCCACCTGAGCGACTATTCAGGCACAAGGTTCGAAGTCGGTTACGCTTCGGCCATTGCCGTGGTTCTGTCACTGCTGATTTTCGGACTCGGCCGTGCCGCATTCAAAATTCTTTCTGATAAGGGGTGAGACACATGCTGAGAGTAGATCAAGTTGACGTTGATTATTTAAAGAGAGCTAAGAAACGCAAAGATTACGCAGGCCGTGTCATCATTGTCCTTCTTGCGCTCGCCGGCATGGTATCGATGCTCCCGCTCGTTTACCTTGTCAGTACCGCGTTCAAACCCCCGGAGGAACTGTTCCTGTATCCTCCCAGATTCTTCGTAAGCAATCCGACGCTGGATAACTTCAAGATGCTTTCTCAGGTCACTGCGAACAGCCTTGTGCCGTTCACCAGATACCTGTTCAATACGGTGCTCATCACCGTGGCATACCTGTTCTTCCTCGTGTGGGTAAACACGATGGCTTGCTACCCGCTTTCGAAGCACACATTCCCGGGCAAGAAATTCCTGTTCAACATGGTTACTTACTCCCTGATGTTCATCGCTTCGGCCGCAGGTATTCCTCTTTACCTCATTATTACCGGTTTGCATCTGGACAATACATATCTCGTGTTCGTCATACCGGGCCTGGCAAACTCCACGGCGCTGTTCCTGATGAAGCAGTTCATGGACCAGGTGCCGAATGAGATATTCGAAGCCGGTAAAATAGACGGTGCCTCGGAGTGGCAGCTTTACACGAAGATCGCGCTTCCGCTGCTGAAAAACGCGCAGGCTACGATCATAATCCTGTGCTTCGGCGGTATATGGAACGAGTCCGGAACATCCACCACCTACATCTATAAAGAGCAGCTCCGTTCGCTCGGCTTCTTCATGTCGACGATCGGCGGCGGAATCGCTCGTCAGGGTGTGGCAGGCGTTACGGCTCTTATAATGACATTCCCGAGCATCATAATCTTCGTTATCCAGCAGAGCCGAGTTATGGATACGATGGCTCACTCGGGTATTAAATAAGGAGGCGGACAATGAAGCGAAAACTTTTGAAACTGCTTATCCTGACGTTATTGATGAGCATCGTGTTTTCCGGCGCGATGATCGCCAGCGCGAAAGAGCCGTACGCCAGCTATTATCTGGGCGACAACGGCGCTTACCCAATCCCGGCACCGTATGAAGTTGTCACCGTGATAGACTTCAAAACGACGGAAGAAGGACGTCTGGCGAACCCGGAAGACATATTCATTGACGACAACGACGTCATTTACGTTGCCGATACTGCGAACGACCGCATCGTCATAATCAACCCGATGAACGAAGACGGCGTGTACACCCTTAAGAACATTATTAAGGGCGATGCCACTTACGCTTCCGGCGACATGTCCGGACTTAAGACTCCCAAGGGCATTTACGTCGATTCCGACGGCACGATCCTCGTCGCGGACACCGGTAATAACCGCCTGGTCGAGTACACTAAATACGGCTACTTCAAATATTCGTATTCACCGCCGTCCAGCAGCATCCTTTCATCCGAATTCAACTACATGCCACTTAAGGTAACAAAGGACACGAGAGGCTATATCTACGTTGCAAACTCCTCTGACTCCAACGGTATCCTGATGCTTGACAGCGACGGAACGTTCCGTCAGTACTACGGCGCGAACAAAGTCTCGCTTACGTTCTGGGAATCGGTGGCAAGGCTTCTGTGGAACAGAGAAGACCGTCTCGGTACGGTCGTAACGCTGCCGTACTCCTTCAACAACATATACGCCAGCGCTGACGGCTACATCTACGCTACGACAACGACGACAACGCCTCCTCAGGTCAGAAAGATCAATGCGGGCGGTTCCGACGTTGTTTACGCAGGGTACGACTTCAGGGATAATTACATTTCAAGGTCTTTCGGAGCGACTACGGCGCAGAACTTCTGCGACGTTGCCGTAGACCAGTTCAACAACATGCTGATCGTTGACCAGCAGTACGGCCGTATCTACGAATACGACGAAAACGGCACGAACCTGTTCGCGTTCTCAACGAACGGCAACGGCTACGGACAGCTCTCGCTTCCCTCCGGACTCGAAGTAGACAGCCAGGGTCGCGTATATGTGCTGAACAAAGGTTCCGGTACGATAACGGTCTTCCAGACGACTGAATTCGCAAATCAGATCCACTCCGCCAATAATATGTATTCCAAGGGCAAATACCAGGAAGCGTTCCCGCTCTGGCAGGAAGTGCTCGACAGAGACAGTTATTACAACCTCGCCCTTAAAAATATGGGTACGATCCATATGAGGGAAGAGGAGTATAAAGAAGCCATCGAGTACTTCTACCAGGCAGAAGACGCGACGCTTGCGTCACAGGCGTATAAAGAGATCCGTGCCGATTTCCTGCGCGATAACTTCCCGGTCATAGCTTCAGTGCTTGTAGGCATCGTAGTGCTGTGGATAGTCTGGATAAGTATAAAACAGGCGAGACGCAGGAAGTACGGTCCTCCTCCGGAGAAGCATAATTTCCTGACGCCTGTAAAGAATTTCTGGCAGAGGCTCAAGAACGTGCTTCGCCATCCCGTCGATACGTTTGAAGGTGTCAGATATGATAATAAAGGCTCGTACGCAGACATGATAATCATTATGGTCCTGTGGGCGGTCATCTCGGTCGCATCCGCATACTGCGTCGGCTTCATCGACCGCGGCGGTCAGCCGAGAGAGTTCCTAAGGCCGATGAGTATCATCATTTCATCGCTGCGTCCGTGGCTCGTGGTGTGCATTGTCAACTACGGCGTCACTACGATAATGTCCGGTGA
>JAGADO010000144.1 GCA_017613535.1 Clostridia bacterium
TCCGCCAAACAAAAGTCAACAGCAGTTATTATACATATAAACAGAAGCTCTGTCAAGTAAATTTACTTGACAGAGCGAATAATATCACAAGATTTAACCTTCGATTTTGCTTATGAAATACCTTCCGGCCGCCGCGCAGAATTTAAGCCCGTCAAGGACCAGCTCATCGGGCATGATCTGAGCGCCGTTGAAGGTCTCAAAGCTCAGCGCGTTCCTGTAGCCGGCGTCGCGGAGCCCCGCGCAGAAGCGCTCCCAATCGAGCCTTCCGAAGTACGGATACAGGTGCTGATCGTCCCGGCCGTCGTTGTCGTGTACGTGCAGCGCGACGAGGTTCGGCGCTATCTCCATGATAGTCGAGTATATCTCCTTCCCGACGAGCAGCGCGTGCCCCACGTCAAGGCAGAAGCCGAACAGTTTATCACCGGCTTTCTCATTCAGGTAATCGATATACCTGTTGGCCTCGCTCATGTCCGCGCAGCAGGCGGCGTACAGTTTCCCTCTGTGTCCGCTGAACATGTTCTCAAGGCAGATGACCACGCCGTACTTTTTAGCGTACGGGATCAGCTCGCTGTACCTTTCGATATTGACGTTCCATTCATCTTCCTTTGAGAGCTGATCGTCATAACCCAGGAACATCGGATGCACTATAAGGTATTTGCACTCGAGCTCACCAGCGGCTATTATGGAGTACTTGAGGCTCGTCATCACGAGCTCGTTGCCCGCGTCGTTTTTCACGTAGCTCGGGAAAGGCGCGTGCATCTGGTTTATCGCGATGCCGTACTTCTTCGCCGCTTCCTTCACCGGCTTGATGTACTCGAGCACGCCGCTCGCGTCGTCGCCGTCGAAGAGCGGATTGCTCTTGCCCTCGAGTATATCGCCGTAACCGAGCATATGGTCTATATTGTAATCCACCGAGTCGAAACCCGCTTCCTTTATCATCCTGAAGCCATTGTCGGCGCCGAAACGGTCTATGATCGGCGCGGTCTGAACGCAAAGCCGCATACTGAATTCCTCCACTTCAAAATTTGCCTTAATTATACTAAACCGGCTTGAAAAATGCAATGGATTATAATACAATGTAAATAATAAATATCGGAGATTCTTTGTGCTGATACTGTACTACATCATAGCCGCGGCGGTATGGGGATTGATCTCGATACCTTTAGGCGAAATGGTTCCGCGCGACAAGGTGCGCGAGGATGTCTTCCCGCTCAGGACCTGTAAATGGGAAAAGAACGGGGAGATCTATAAAAAGATACGCATACAGAGCTGGAAGAAAGCGATGCCCGATCTCAGCAGGGTATTTCCCGGTATGGTAACCAAAAAGGTGAGCTACAGGGATGACTCAAAGGCCATGGACCGCCTCGTGAAGGAATCCTGCGTGGCTGAGCTCGTGCATCTGTGCCTCATCATGGCGGTCGTCCCCACGATCCTGCTGATCGGTGGCGCGTACCGCTTTATATTCGCCGTCCTTTACGCGCTCGGGAACCTGATATTTATCGTCATACAGCGCTACAACCGCCCGCGCCTGATAAAGCTTCGGGACAAAATGCGCGTCCGTGAGGCAAAGCTAAAGACCGTTTGACCTAGCCCGATCGGTCTTCTGTGACAGGCATCTCTTTTCTCTTTTTTGTTCCGCATTCTCGCCACGGACGATCGGTGTTTTCAAGGTCATCCATAGTTTGGTATTTGTGACGATCCTTCAATAAAGGCACAGTTTTTTTCGTTATAACGATCTGGATCATGTCATTTGACAGGCTTTTGATATCATTGAAGCAAGATAGATGAGGACTTTATGGAAAAGGCAACAAGAAAACAGTTGGTGAAAGTCGCTAAAGACGCGGCACTGATTCCTTTCCATGGATTTACAAAAGGGGAGGGATCGAATCTGGGGCCGATCATCCGGCCGTTTCCCAAATGGACGCTTGAGGAAGCCGACGGATTGTGGTGCGCGGCGTTCGTGTATTATTGCTGCGGGGAGGCTGGTTTCGAGATACCCATCCGTCCGAGAGAGTGTGTGACCTGCCATCTGGGCGGCTGTATCGCGTGGGAAGAATTCGCCATAAGTGATCCGAGGATCGAGTATCATAAAGGTACGGAAGGCTTTGAGCCGGAACCCGGCGACATCGTGCTTTATGACCGCGTTTTTGAAAACGGTGAGCACGACCATATCGGGATAGTCATCGAAAGGCGGGAGAATTCCATCCTCGCCGCGGAAGGCAATGTCGGCAACAGGTCATGTATCATCGAGCGCCCGATCGACGGGCATATCCGCGCGTATATCCGGATACCCGACGGATACCGATACGCATCAGATCGATAATTGTCTGTTGCCCGGGATGATACAGCAGAGAGAAGTGCTGAGCTCGGAATTTGAGGAGGCTAATGAATATGTGGAAAAAACTGTATGACGCGGCGGTAAAAGTCCAGAATGGCAGAACGATATCGCCTTTCATAGACGCGGGCGGAGTCGCCGCAGCGATCCTTACGAAAAAGGGAAACATCTATGTAGGCGTATGTATCGACACCGCTTCCTCGCTTGGAATGTGCGCTGAAAGAAATGCTATCGCCAATATGATCACAAACGGCGAGAGCCGGATCGAAAAAGTCGTCGCCGTGATGCCGGATGGCAGAGTGGGTTCCCCCTGTGGCGCATGCCGTGAGTATATGATGCAGCTGGACAAAGACAGCGGAGAGATCGAGATACTCGTTGACCTTGAAACTGAGAAAACAGTGAAACTGAAAGAACTGATCCCCGATTGGTGGGGAACGTACAGGTTTACGGAGCAGTTCCGTTAGACCGGAACCTGTAAGACACGCTGATATGAGATCCAGGAAATTCTTTTTGACGCTCGCTGTATTGCTGATGCTTCTGGTAGCTACTTTGTGTACGCTTCAGTTCACTCAATTCGGCTATTTGATGACCGTTCCGTACAGGTCTGCTTTTAACGAGGTCGCCGATCATATCTATATCAACAAAAACTATGCGGGAGACAATCAGGAAGTACTCGTGATGATCGAACAGGCTGAGGATCGGGTAAGAGCGTTCTTCGGCGGCCTGTACTACAGGGATGAAACGATCTTCATCATTTGTGATGACGCAAAGCTGCTTCGGAGACTCGGCGAGGATCACGGCACTGTAAGCGTTTCTTTCCCTTTCGAAAGACATTATATATGCATGTCTGACGAGTATCTCGAACTTGACATCGTCTCGCACGAGATCACCCACGTGGAACTGCGCGCACGCCTTTCATCCGGGGCGCAGAAAATGATCCCGACGTGGTTCGATGAAGGGCTCGCTCTTCAGAACGACTACCGTGAAAGGTACGGCGAAGAGCAATGGATCGAACAGACCGAGAATGGGGGGAATACCGTTGCGCTTGATGACATGGACACTCCTGAAGAGTTTTATGCGGGAGAAGCGGA
>JAGADO010000145.1 GCA_017613535.1 Clostridia bacterium
AATATGATTCGGGTGGTTTGCTGACGAAAATCACCACCGTGAATCAGGATAACGATCTTATCGGATATGATGTTTATACGAACGAGAACGGGAAGCCGATGGGCTATACAAGCTATGATGCCGAGGGAAAAGTTCAATACTCTTATAAATACATTTATGATGAGGATGGCAAAAAGATAAGAGAAGAGCGGTACGACAGCGAAGGAAAGCTCGAAGGAATTGATTATTGATCAGAGCCGTAATTTTTGGTGACCTCGACATTTCTGCCGAGGTCATCTTTTTATCTCTTTGCCACCGCTCTTGCGAGATTGATTGCCATCGTTGTGTTGTGAACAGCGTTGGAAAAGTGCACTTTAACGCTGGTATCGAGCCCATAATGCATCGGTATAGGCACGGCCGGTTTCGCGAAGCTCGGCGACGCGGGCAGCTTTTTCGCGATAATGAACAGTTCGAAATATGTTGCCACGAGGCGCAAGACCAATATTCTGGGCACCGAAGCTATTATGGAAAACGCGGCGGGAGCGGCATGGACGCCTGACCGTTCCGCTGTGATCGATCTGAGCGAAGTCACATACGGAGGAAAAGTGTATCTCGGAATCTATATGGGTGATTTCAACGGAGTAACTATCTACAGCATCACGTTCTCGTGATCAAAAAAAGTTGATTATCTGTCCGGCGAAATGTATAATAATCGGCGGTAAAACAATTGACCGGAAATAACAACGTCGTCAGACCTTGGAATAACGTACTTGAAAGGAATGGTCGTTTATGAAAAAAACAACTAAAGCAGTAATCGCAGCAGTATTGTCCGTGATAATGCTTGCGGCATTGTCCGTACTCCCCGCTTTCGGAGAAGAAGCACAGGGGAAGACAAATTATGTCACGGAAAAATGGACAGCATACTTTGCGGGAACGATAACGGAAACGGAAGAAGACGGTGTGATCGTTACCGAATATATCCCCGAAAACGCATATTCATGGTTTTCCCCAACATTGAACCTTTTCAATGATCTGAAGACGCTTATCGGAGACAGACAAGGCGCCGTCGTTAATATTTCATTTGAGATACAGGCAGCGACCGAAAAGAAGGATGTTACCTACAATACGCGCGTTCTGGTCCGCGCCGAGAATCCGAAAACAGGTAATCTTGCCTTCGATCCCGGAGACGTAGGCGACTGGGACGGAAACGGCTACTCATGGACTGAACTGTATAAAGAGAATTTCGACAGTGAACTTGAGTTCCACATTGAAGCCCAGAACAACTACGCATTTCCTGCCGACGGGCAGCTTGAGATCAACGGAAATGACTGGACGTATTACGAGACGGGACCGATATACATTTCCAAAGCAGATCTTAACGATTCTCTGTTCAGCGCCTGGCTTCTCTGCTTCGACGGCATCGATTACAACGCAAACTTCCTTAAAGGATTACGCCTCCGCAACGCATCTATTATCGACTGCGAAGAAGGGACCGCCACTAAAGCCCCGGAAGAACCTACCGAAGCTCCGACCGACGAGCCGGCCAAAACAGACGAACCGGTGAAGACAGACGCTCCCGTACAGGATAAGACCCCCGAAGCCACCTCCGATAACTCCTCTGCCGCCACGCCCAAAAACCAGGACAATAAGGAAGACGGTAAGAAATCCAATACCGGTCTGATCATCGGTATCATTGCCGGAGTTGTCGTCGTTGCGGCAGTTATCGCGGGCGTTATTGCCGGAAAGAAGAAAAAGAGTAAATAAAATGCTCCGGGGAGCCGTGTAAAGTCTTATCCCGCTGTAGCCGGCGGGAGACTGTTCACGGCTCCTTTTTTAGGGTTTTTTAGGCCGCCCGGTTTCGCCCGTTTCCGCCCGTTTTCGCCCGGTTCCGCTGCCGCTTTTGAAAAGCAGGTAAGATATGTTCAGAAAGTGCATCCTTATCATATTATCCGTCATAATGCTTTTGGCAGTTCTGTTGTCCGCGTGCACAGACCGGACCGGTCCCGCAGACCCGTGGGAGGGTCTGTTCGATCCCGATTCGCAGAACGTGCCTGTTTCGACCGTTCCGCAGAATTCGTTTCCGAAAGCGGAAATGGTCAACGTGACACAGGAGATCGAATTGACCAGCACCGGCGAGTATGAATATCCATATGCAGATGCGTCTATCTATGCGGTCTTCACGGGACCTGAAGGTCAGACGATGACGATCCCGGGGTACTGGTTCGGAGGTGCGACGTGGAAGATCAGATTCGCCGCTCCTTCCGAGGGCACGTGGAATTACGAAGTGTTCTGCAGCAATACTGAGGACACCGGGCTTCACGGCATTAAAGGGGCGCTCACGGCGGAAAAATATACGGGCGATAACGAGCTTCTGAAGCGCGGCCGCCTCAGAGTCAGTTGCGATAAAGAGGATCTGACATACGGGGACGGGACGCCGTTTTTCTGGCTCGCGGACACACACTGGTTCGGCTTCAGCAAGCGGCTGAACTTCGAAAAATCGAACAGTCCCGATTATGAGACTATGTTCCACGGCACGGTGGATCAGCGCGCCGAAGAAGGCTATACTGCGTTTCAGGCGATGATCTGGGTCAGCAACAACGACAGCTGGCGCAGCATTGAGAACGAAGGCGGCATGCCGTGGATAACGCTTTGGAAAAAACCCACGCCTGCATACTGGCGGTGCGTCGACAAACGTGTCGAATATATTGTCAGCAAAGGCATGGTGCCGGTCATCGGTCTCGACTGGGGCGGCGCGCTCAACACTGATAACTACGACGATTATATTGCCATTGTCCGTTACGCCGTGGCAAGGTACGCCTCATACCCTATCGTGTGGAACCTGTGCGGAGAATACGCCAACGACTCAAGAAGTTCAGAAGATCTTGAATGTTACGGGAAGCTCGGTCAATACATTTCCGAGATCGACGCCTACGATACGCTTGAGACGATACACGGCCCGCGCTCGAATTATTATCCCGTCGATTATTTCCGCGGTCAGGAATGGTTCTCGTTTATTATGAGCGAGGGAGGCCACGTTCCGACGTTTGATTTTTACGACAACGGCACAGGCAGTGATTACCTTCATTTCTACAAAGAATACAAGATATACAGAGAAAGCGAGCCAAAAATGGCCTGGCTGGAAGCGGAGGCAAAGTACGAAGATATCTGGGAGATACCTACTGACCAGACGCGCGAGATCGCATACATAGCGATCATGAACGGCAGCTTCGGATATTCGTACGGTTCGGAAGGCGGATGGCAGGACACGTGGGACGAAAAAGACGAATTCCAGACGTACTGGCGAAAACCGACGCCGTGGTATATTGCCCTCAATAAAATCGTAGGCACGACGCACATGCCCATAATGAAAGCGTTTTTCACATCATTGCCCTTCTGGGATCTGAACTACGATACTACGTCCGTAAAATGGACGACAGAAGCTGCGGAAGATGCGGTCCTGAAGCCTACCGTTAACACGACTTCGGATAAACGCTGCGTCGTGATCTATTATCCCATCAATAACGCAAAAATAAATGCTGATGAATACCCTGAAGCCAGGGGCAGCGTGCTTTCGGGCCTTAACAAAAAAGAAACGTATACCGCGCGCTGGTTCGATCCGCAGACGGGCGAATATACTCTCATCAGCGACAGCATAAAGCCGGGCTGGAACGGCAGGTACACACTTCCGTGGCCGGAAGATCTGGCTGAGCGCGACTGCATCTTTATTCTTACGGCTAACAGTGCTCCGTCGGTCAACGAGGAGTACTGGAGGGCGGCAATGTCCGAGCAGCAGCTCAGGGGGCAGCAATGAGCGAAATGAAATTATTTTATTCATCAGGTTTCGGTTTTTTTGACGGGCTCGGGCCGGACGAACCGTACCGCCGCGGTCAATTCGTTCACGGTCTTACGGCGTATGCGGGATTGTCCCCTGTTCTTTACCGCGGCACATTCAGCGACGTCGTCAATGACGATCCGTTCGCCGGCGACTGGCAGGTCGCATGGGACGAACACTGGCTGGACGAGGCAGATATTGTCCGCCCGAACGACGTGCTTACAGCGCGCGAACTGACCGCGCTCCTCTCACGCGTGACGGACCTCGGTCTGACAGATCCGCTGTGGCAGGAATGCACCGGAACGTGCGGCATTGACCCGGACTCGGAATTACGCGTAAAAGACGCACAGGAGCTGCTCGAAAAGCTGCTTGAAAAACTCGATTCCGCGCTGTTCCTCTCCCCCACCGCAAAATACCGCATCCACCCAATGGAACACGACGTGTCGAAGATGCCCGAAACAGTCAGGCAGCTCGTGATCGACACTCACGGCGGAGGCGCTGTGATAAATGCGGCCTGGGACGATAAATGGAACGGAGATCCCGTAAATCTGGATAATTTATACAAGACTGCCAGGATCCTTCATGACGCCGGTCTGCACGTATGGCTCTACGACGAAAAAGTTTACCCGAGCGGCTGGGCTGCGGGCTATATAATGCAGGACGGAAAAGATCATCTTGCCAAGAACATAGGCGTGCTTAAGCTGAACGGAGAAGGCGTCACAAGGCTCACGCAAGGTCTCCCGGACCGCGGGATCCGCTTCATCCAGGCGGCGTTTTACAAAGGCGGCGACTATTCTTCGCCTATCGCGGCAGACTGGGCCGAAACGGAGATCGATACGCTCAGTCCGGAGGGAAAATGGGAGTTCATCGCATTCTTTATCCGGCCGTGCAATATCTGGCCGTACGCTTTTGCAAAGACGATAGATCCGCCTATAGGGCCGAGAGAGCACCTTAATTTTCTGAACCGGGACGCGGTGGCAGCATTTATCGAGGGGGCGCTCGGGCGTGTCAAGGACCACGATCCGGATTTCGGCCTCCTGTTCGAGGCAGTTTTCACAGACGAACCTGCGCTTCAGTCGATCTATATTTACGGCGATGCTAACAAGCCGTCTTTCCGCAGCGTTCCTTACGGCAACGAACTTTTCAGCCGATACCGCGAAGAGCACGGAGAAGACCTCACTCCCCTGCTCCCGTATCTGTTTTTCGGCAATGACGAAAGAGCCAGGAGCGTCAGGGTCGCGTTCTACCGCACGATCGCCAGTCTGATGAGCGATAATTTTACGGGTCAGGTCGCGGATTGGTGCCACGAAAACCACGTTAATTATTCCGGTCACTACCACAGCGAAGAACAGATGTATTATCACGTGGGCAACTACGGCGATTTTCTTAAAACTTCCTCTAAAGCGGACAGGCCGGGATTTGATATGCTCCTCGCCACCCATGCCGACTACTGGAAGACTGGAGAAGGAGTCAATAACGGCGCCACTTTCCTGGGCGGAAAATTTATCAGCTCCGTTTCGCGTATGAAAGGCGGAAACACCACAATGGTCGAAGTTTGCCCCGTTATACATGACGCGGAGATGAAAAAGCACATTGAAAGCGATTTCATGGGCTTATCGACCGACACAGCGTTCATCGGCGCTACGCATTTTAACAATTACGGGTATCATTTTCTTCACGATAACGATGTTTTCCGCAGGTGGAACGATTACACAGGACGCCTGTGCGAGATGCTGAGAGGCGCGAGGAGCGACGCGGAGATCGCTGTCTATTACCCGATCGAAGATGCGCAGGCCGGAATGTACGAGCCGGACGACGCGATGGATTCATTGTCCGACGAAGAAGTTACGCTCCAGAATTATCTGGAAAAGCTGGAATATAACCTCCTGCTTAACCGGCTGGACTTCAACCTTGTCACGGGAGACGCGGTATTGTCCGGCGCGATAGAGAACGGTATGATCCAATGCGGCGCGACAATGTACCGCGTGATCCTGATGCCGCATGTGACGGTTATTCCGCTAGGAGTGATGCGCAGGCTGGATGAATTCAGAAAAAGCGGAGGCACAGTGCTGTGGCTCGACACCCTGCCTGCGATGGGGCTCGATGCGAAAGAGCATCCTGAAGTACGCCGGATCGCCGCAGAGATGAAAGATCTGCTGACAGTATTCCGCCCGGACAATCTTGCTATGCGCGCCCGCGTCACTGCAGATCACACTGCCGAAGGAGATCAATATAAGCCCGAGTACGTCACGAACGGGTCAATAGTTACAAGTTTCAGCTGGGAAGGCTGGAGTTCAGATAAACTGCCTGCTTCGCTCGAACTGGAACTGCCGGAAGTCCAGACCGTAAACCGCCTCGATCTGTATTCAAAAAGCGATTACGAGCAGACGGCATTCGACGCGTTCTGGCACGACGGTAAAGCATGGCAGCCTCTCGTTTCCGTTTCCGGGAATGAAGACACCCACTGCTTCCGCGAGTTTTCACCGGTCAGGTCAAAGCGTTTTATGATCCGTTTCACAGAGGGCTGCCGTCAGCAGCCCGGTGTCGCGCGGGCAACCGAGATCCAGCTCTATCACGTCCGTTATTCTCCTGATAAGGATGATCTGATGAGCCGCCTGCACACCATCCTCGGCACTGCTCTTGAAGTCAATGCGGAACCTGGCAGCATCTTTGTCAGCCGCTACCGCAGAGGAAACAGGCCTTTCTACTACATCATTAATCCGACCGTGACTGACAGAAATATTCGTCTGATGGAATCCGGCGCAGATTCGCTGCGCATATACCAGCCGCTCGACGGCTCGATAACAGATTCGGGTCCGGAAGTGCAGCTTACGCTAAAAGCAGGCCGCGGTATCTTTTTGGAAATCATTAAAAAAGGCGCCGTTTGAATCGGCGCCCGAAGTTTGATCACCGCCTGACGGCGGTTTTTTTTTGCGCTTATGCGGCGTAGATCTCGATCTCGGCTACCTGGCAGAGATAACCGTCTGCAGGCGAAGGATCGCAAAGCTGAGTAGCCAGGAACTGAACGTAGCGGCAGGTCACGGCGTCAAATTCGAACTCGAAAGGCGTGTCGTCCTTGTCCTCAAAACGTGTGTTCTCGGTTACTTCAGCGACGGTCGTGTAATTCTTTCCGTCCATGGAAACCATGAGTTTGAATGAGATCGGGAAACGTCCTCCGTTGATGACGGGGTAAACGATGATCTTGTTGATCGAAGTGTCCTGTGCGAGCTTGAGTATAGCCCATTCTTCCTGATCAGGATCGTCGTAGTTCTCGCCTACGTTCGTCGTCCAGCCTGCGCTCGGAACTTCGGGATCGTAATAATATCCGTCGTTAATAGCCTCGGGCGAAAAGCCGATCGACAGATGCGACTCGCCTGTGGTGGTCGAAACGTCAACTTCTGCTCCGAGGGCAACGTTTGTGCCGCTTTCGATCTGTGCGGGCGACGGTGCTTCGGTAGGCTCGGCAACCTCTGTCGGAGCTTCGGTCGCGGGTTCTTCGGTGGGAGCGTCGGTCGCAGGTACGTCGGTGACAACGGCTTTCTCTGTCGCTGTGTCTGTAACTGCCGGTTCTGCGGTAGCTTCACCCTGTTTCCCCTGCGATGCACACGCGCTGAAGACAAGCATCAGCGCCGTAACTAAAAGCAAAAGGCGCGTAATCTTTTTTATATTCATTTCAATACCTCCCGGGTTTTTCGGAGCGGACAGAAGCCCGTCCGGTGTTGTCGCGCATTTTACTCTTCCGGCCGTGAAAAGTCAATATTTCCGGTACCGCGGCTCATTTTTTATACCTTCCGTTCTGCTTCCTGTACTGCATCGGCGTAATGTTAAACTTATCCTTAAAATTTCTGTTAAAAGACCTCACCGAACTGTACCCGCTCTCCTCCGAACACTGAAGGATCGACTTGTCCGTGCTGAGCATAAGATGACAGGCCATAGCGAGGCGGTAATTATTGACGTACTCGTTGAAATTGATACCCACCGACCGTTTGAAAAGGCGGGACAAGTATTTATAATCATACCCGATCTGTGCCGAGGCGTCACGCAGGCTGCATTCCCCCGCAAAAGAATTCTCGATGAACAAAAAAAGCTCCGACAAAACATTGTCATTCAGATGCTGCTTCGACGTGAAGATCGCCTGTTTTTCGAACTGATCTAGCAGTAGGTACAGAACTCCCTTTTTATATGCGGTAGAAGAATCGTTCGAAAGCGTTTCCAGCGCATGCGCAAGATATTCATCCGGCCTGAACTTGCCCGACACCGGAACAATATTCTTTTTAGTACTCGAATAGCCCTGAACGAACAGAGGCGAAAAAGCAAAAATGATGTCCCTGCAGTATGTGGAAGCAGTGGAATGGACCTGGTTCGGGAACACAAGCATCGCCTCACCCTTGCGGATCGTTTCCGTAACCGAATTAACAGTTATCTCGTCCTCGCCTTCCCTGACAAAAATAATTTCGAAGTTTTCATGTATATGCTCCGGAAAAGTAATGTCACGGCCGTCGACACGCGCCAGATACTCCGGGTCTCCGCCTATCTGATCATATTGATAAAGCATTCCATCGCCTCCTTTATAGCGATTTTTTACCAGTATTATAAATGCAAAAACAGCTGATTGCAATTGCCGTTTTTCGAAAAACAGAAAGATTTATGTCTAAAACCGAACGCAATACGGCGGAAATACAGCCAAAGGCTTTTGCGATAAAGGCGGCACCGAGCAGCCTGATCAGTCTGAGCAAAAGTGGAATTTTGTCCATAAACTATACGCGTATTGGCGAGAAACACATATCTGTATGCTTTAAAATACGAATAATGATACTCTGTTTTTTGAGAGGAGGATTTTACGTGAAAAAAGTATTGGCGATAATTATAGCCACTTTTATGCTGATCGGCATTTTCAGTACGATCGAAAGCAGCGCATACGTTAAGTACGACAGTCTGGACGATTACGGGGATGCTACTAACTCGGCCCTCTATATGATCAAGGGTGACGGCGTCGATCTGTACGCTGCCGGAGAGACCGGATCACAAGCCGCTACTGTAGATTTTCTGTTTGTGAATAAAGATACCGTGCACGGCCCGTTCAGCACTCTTACGTACACAGGCTGGTTCGGCACAAACCTGGATATTGTTAAAGTCGGATACGCTATCGGAGAAGAAGAGCCTGTATTCAAAGACGAATTTAAGACCGAACCACCCCAGTGGGGCACACAGTCCGGCGTTAATTACGCTACAGGCTACGACATCACGATAGATGTTTCGGGACTCGGCGAAGAAAAAACACTCATAAAGCCCGTAGTTATGCTCGAAGACAATACCGTTCTGGAAGCTACTTTCCTCACCATTTACTACAGTTCTAAACCTGCCGAGGAAGAGGCGAAGCCCGAGATCATCGAGCTGACAACAAACGACGGAAGCGGAGCGTTCAACTTCTGCTCCGCCGGCAGCGTTGCTTTTAAGATCGTTGTCCCGGAAGGAAAAAAACTCGTGAAATTCACCATTTTAGGCTCTCCAACATGGAACGGTCCGCCGACAGGAGTAGGTCTGAAGGCAACGATCTATAAATGGACCGGGGATTATACTGAATCGACCGACAATGAAGAGCTGGACGAATATTACGAAGAGGATCACAAGGACAACGCGAATCTCGATATCGTTTACGAATACATTCCCGCAGGCGAGTATCTGATCGTGTGTACGGACTACACGGGCAATATCGGCGGATGGAACGCAGGAAGGTTCGTGGACACATATGCGTCCACGTTCGACTATTTCGTAAATGGCGAATCAGCTGCCCCGCCGGTAAAATGCGCGATCACGATAATTGACGATATAGCGCCGGAGCCCACCGAGGTACCCGCCACGGAAGCTCCCACTGATCCTCCCGCGACAGATGATCAGGGCGACGTCGGAACTGCAACAGAAGCTCCCACAGCAGATGATCCCAAGGCTACCGACGCTCCCAAGACGACAGACGCACCTAAGACGACCGATGCTCCTAAGAACAACGAGAAAAAAGGTGCAAACACAGGACTGATCATCGGAATCGCTGCAGGCGTAGTTGCCGTAGCAGCAATAGTCGTCGGAATCATCGTTTCCAAAAAACGCAAATAAAAAGTTCAAAAAAGTTTATGCCGCGGCCGGTATTCCGGCTGCGGCATTTATGCTCCTGACGGAGTATAATAAACAACATAAGCAGAGACGGAGGTGCCGGCGCAATGAACAGAAAAAAGATCATATGCATATTGACCGCCTCGGTCATACTGTTCTGCTGCGCCATGGTCGTGCTTATTAAAAACGCGGGAGCCATTTCAATGAAAAGGACAGGCCTTGACACCGACGTCTCGTATTACGGCTCGGTCGGAGGAGCGCCCCTCCCCGATTCAGACCCCGATCACGTAGAAGTGAACGCGAAAGGATACGATATATCTGCCGTAGTTGCCACCGATGACCTTGGAAGAACATTGCCCTCGAACGGTAAGGGCGACAACGGCAGGCAGGTGGCGCTCTTCTATTCTCTATGGCATGACGGCGACAACGGCACCTTGCTCTTTACCGATTATCTCGGCACCGATACTCCCCTGATATTCGGCCAGTACTACTGGTGGGCTAAACCGTTGTTCGATTTTTACCTGTCAGACGATTCCTGGGTGACGCGCAGACACATCGAAATGTTTATCTACGCGGATGTAGACTATCTCGTGATCGATGCCACGAACGGATCTGCATACACCACTAAACTGCTTAAACTTATGCGTCTCCTCCACGAATACAACGAAGCGGGCTGGGATGCACCTAAGGTAGTGCTGTATACCAACAGCAGAGCGGAAGAAACCGTGATGTCCGCGTACACCTCAGTATACTCGATAAACAAGTATCCGGACACGTGGTATATGGTTGACGGTAAGCCTCTCGTCATAACTCCCGAAGTAAATGAAACGATATCGCGCTTTTTCACTGTCCGACCGGCCCAGTGGCCAAACCACACAGGCGAAAGAGTGACAGGCGGATACCCGTGGATAGACTTTAACGACAAAGCAGACGTGTATTATGACGCAAACGGAAAGCACGGCGTAATTCCAGTATCCGTTGCCCAGAACAGCTCTCCGAACGCGTGGTTTTCGGACAATCTTTTCTACGGTATGACGGGCGATACGGGCGGGAGCCGCGGCAGGAGCTGGCATAACGGTGCTGACAATATAACAGAAGATTCGTATAAATACGGCTACAATTTCCAGGAAGAATGGGACAACGCCATCGCCTCCGACGCCGAGACCGCAATGGTCCTCCAGTGGAACGAGTGGATCGCGGGAGTCCATAATATAAACGGCAAAACTGCCATTTACGACCAGCTCACGCCCGAATTCAGCCGCGACATAGAACCTATGACCGGAGGCCATTTCGACAACTATTATATGCAGCTGGTCATCAACATCCGCCGATTCAAAAACACCGGCAGCAGCGTACCGGTCCGGAAAGAGAACGACACGATCGACATAAGCGGCGCGTTCGGACAATGGAACGGCACAGGTACCACTTATATCGATATAGCCGGCAGCACAGAAAGGCGTGACAGTGAATCGTACGCACCGTACCGCCTTACCGACAGCACCGGGCGCAACAACATGCTCTGTGCCAAAGTCGCAAAAGACGGAGACAATATTTATTTCTACGTCCAGACTAACGGCGATATAAGCGAAGACAAAGCAGGCACCTGGATGAACCTGTACATTGACACGGACGGCGATCTGCTTAACAACTGGAACGGATACGAATACAGGATAAACGGCGTCTCATCAGGCGAAAAGCTCAGACTCGAAAAATACAGCGGCAGTTCGTTCGGTCAAACAGCCGAAGTCCCCTATCGCATTCGCGGAAACCAGATGATGCTGTGCGTCGCCAAATCAGCTCTGGGCATCTCCGGAAATACGTACACGGTTTATTTCAAGTGGGCCGATTCCGTTTCAGAACTTGAGACGAGAGAAGATTTCTACAAATACGGAGACACGATGCCTTACGGAAGATTCAATTACGCGTTCAGCGCGGGAAAGTGAGGAGGCGGCAATGAAAAACAAAGTTAAAACGATGCTGATCGCGTTATTGACCACGCTCCTCCTCACGTGCCTGTTCCCTGCCCCGGCGGCCGGAACGAACGAAACGCAGGAATACGAAAGAACGACCACATACATTGCCGATCTGGAAAGCGCAGCGAAAGGAGCCGATGCCAACTGGGACGGGCTTCATGAGGTCTACTATGACGAAAGAGGCTTATACGGCCTCAACATATCCGAAGCCGCAATATACGGGATCGGTTTTCGCCACAAAACTCCGGGCCGCGGGAAAACCGTGATCTGCGCAAACGTGACGATCCCTGCGGAAAAAGACGGATACGTCGCGTTCGCACTCAGGCAGGCAGACTACACGGACATTGCCGAAGAACGCAAAGGATTGCGCATCTGCTTCGATTCCGCAGGACGGCTGGGACTGATCGGTGATAACGGGCGGTCAATGCTTATGGGAGAGGCGGTCTGTTCTTTCGAAGAAGGCAGGACGGTGCGGATAGAAGATGACGAAGACGCAAACATCATAACAGTGAGTATTGACGACGGAGGCCGGACGGTAAAAGCGGCCGAATGCGTCATTGACGAGGCAGCGCGAACCGCCACGATGATCTTCTCGGACGGCGCATACGGAAATATTGTCGCTGAATACGGGTATGAGATATGCAGATACGGCTATATTTCGATCACTTCACGCATAAGATCTGTCTTCTTCAATGACGTGTCGGTCACGCTGCCCTCTTTTTCATCGGAGCCGTACGGGAAAACATCCGGGACTGTCAGAGGCGGAGAAAATATTTCAGCCGTCAGACCCGCGGAGGCAATGCCTGACGGAGACGTTCCCGCGGTAAGGTACGAGACGAACAAATCAGCGCTGGCATTGGCGGTCATATCTGCCTCTGCCGGAGCGGTCTTCGCGGCACTGGCAGCCATATTCACAGTAAAACTGATCAAAACACTGAAGAAAAAGCAGTTAAGCGACGCAGCCGGGTGAAAGGAGTTTATCAGATGAAGAGAAAATTGCTGATAGGCATCCTGATCTTATCTGTAATATTGCTGGGGGTAGCTATGACTTTTATGATCAAAAATGCAGTTTCCCTGAAGAACGAAAGCGGATCGGGAAACGGTACGGGTAATTACGCAGGAGGGCGGTACGTCAGTTCGGCCGGAGGAATCGAGCTTGATAAAAGCGATAGAGACTACGTCGCAGCAAGCGTAGAAAACTTCGATATATACTCCGTTGTCGGCACCGACGCTCTCGGCAGGACGCTTCAGACGGACGGCAGCGGAGGCAACGGCAGACAGGTGGCGCTTTTCTACACATTGACGCATTTCGGAACAGAAGGCACGAGCATATTCCAGGACGCGCTTGACCGGGACCCGACCGGTAAAAGGCTGGCTACAGGAAAATCGTACTGGTGGGGCAAACCCCTGTTCGATTTTTACTGCATCGACGATACGTGGGTCCTCAGGAAGCACATCGAAATGTTCATATACGCAGGAGTGGATTATCTCGTCTTCGACACAACGAACGGCCATGCTTACACATCCACGGCGCTGAAGCTGATGAAACTCCTGCATGAATACAACGAAGCCGGATGGAACGCTCCGAAAGTCGTATTCTATTTCAACACGGATGCCCTGAACACCGCGATGAGCGCGTACAGCGACATTTACGAACTGAACAAGTACCCCGACACGTGGTATATGGTGGACGGAAAGCCGCTGGTCATTACCGCCTCCGCGAACGGTACTATATATGAGTTTTTCACTGTAAGGAACTCACAGTGGCCAAACCACACCGGCGAAAGAACACCGGGCGGATACCCGTGGATCGACTTTGACGACGACGCCGGCGTGTATTACGACACAGACGGAAAACACGGAGTCATACCCGTTTCCGTTGCCCAGAACTGCTCCCCTAACGCGTGGTTTTCGGACAATGTTCTTTACGGTATGACCGGCGAGACTGGCGGCAGCCGAGGCAGGAGCTGGCACGACGGCAAGGACAATATCACTGAGGATTCGTACATTTACGGCTATAATTTCCAGGAGGAGTGGGACAACGCGATCAGGTCTGACGCTGAAACGGCGATGGTGCTTCAGTGGAACGAGTGGCGCGCAGGAGTCTGGCCCACCGGCGGAAAACTCGCTATATTCGACCAGATGACGAGGGAGTACAGCCGCGATATCGAGCCGATGGAAGGCGGTTATTTCGATAACTACTACATGCAGCTTGCGGAAAATATAAGGAAGTTCAAGAATACAGGCAGCCGCAAAACCGTAAAGAAGAATAACACGATAGACGTGACAGGCGCGTTCGGGCAATGGAACAGCGTCGAAACTGTTTACGTTGATATGGAATACAGCACGGAGCGACGTGACAGCAGGTCGCACGGAGATTACCGCCTGACCGACACCACAGGCCGCAACAATATGGTCATGGCGAAGGTGGCTAAGGACAATGCCAATCTCTATTTCTACGTGCAGACAGCGGCAGATATTGACGCCGGACCCGAAGGCACGTGGATGAACCTCTACATCGATACCGACGGAGACCTCACAAACAGCTGGAACGGATACGAATACCGCGTAAACGGCGTTGCCTCCGACGGAAAACTCTGTCTTGAGAAGTTTGACGGTTCCGGTTTCGTGAAAACTGCCGAGGCAGCGTACAGGATATACGGGAACCAGATGATGCTGGGCATTTTCAAATCCGACCTGGGCATTGCGGGCAATAACTACTCGGTGAATTTCAAGTGAGCCGATTCGAGGTCCGTGCTTGAGACCGTGGAAGATTTTTATCAGCACGGCGATACGATGCCGTACGGCAGGTTCAGTTACGCGTTTAACGCAGGAAAGTGAGGCATTTGTGATGCGAAGGACAATCACGCGGTTCGCAGCAGCTGTATTGACCGCCGCTCTCCTCGCCTGCTCATTCCCTGCCGCACTAGCTGCCGGACCTGAAGAGACGGAGCAAAGCGAAAACACGGCTATGTACGCTTTTGACCCGGCGGATAATGTGCATCAGTATGAGCGCGACTGGGATCTGCTTTACGATGCGTACATTAATGGCGGAGTTATAAACGGATATGCCGTTACGGAAAGTACTACGTACGGATTCGGTTTCCGCCACGCTGCGGCAGGAAGCGGCACGAGCAGCATTTCTTTTAAAATAAAAATGCCCGAGGGCAAGACCGCAAAGTACGTTCAGATCGGTATCAGGCTGAACGATTATACCGATGTTCCGTCCGAGCAGAAGGGCCTTTTCATATGCGTTAATTCAGAGGGAAAGCTGGGCATTCCTGCCGTAAAAGGAAGCAGGATAGAGGGGCAGCTGACAGGGTACTCATTCGTTGACGGCAGGAAGATCTGCGTAGAAGACGATGCGGACGCTAACGCCGTTACGGTTTATTTCGAAGATGGCGGAGAGATGGTAAAAATCGCCCGGCTCGGTATTGACGGCGGAAGAGTTACCGTTAATTACGAAAATGAAACTCTAAGCCCCGTAACTGTCGATTACGGCCGCGAAATTTACAAAAGCGGCTATATTTCGGTCTATGCAATGACTGTGAATACGGTGTTTACAGACGTTTCAGTCACACTCCCGATCGAAACGCCGGTGAAAACCGATGAAGAACCTCAGAAGCAGCAGAGCGAAACACCCGAAAAGCCGTCACGCAAAAGTGTCGTGTTATGGGGCATCGCAGCGTTGATCCCGGCTGCGGCGATCGCAATATCCGCAATACTTCTCATAAAGGATAAAAAGAAATCAGTACAAAAAACCGGCCCTCAGGAGGAAGATCAGAAATGCGAATAATTCACAATAAGGGCGTATGCGACCCGCACGTGCATATTTTCAACGGAAAAGCATACATGTTTTCAACGCACGACAGATGTCCCGGAAACCCGGATTTCAGGATGGATGACTGGAGGATATTCTCCTCGGACGATCTTTTGAACTGGAAGCACGAATATACGCTTCGCCCGGAAGATACTTTTATGGGCAAGTTCAATAAATGCTACGCGACGGACGCTGCGGAGAGGAACGGAAAGTATTACTTCTATTTCTCGCAGGATCAGGATTGCACAGGCGTGGCCGTGAGCGAAAACGGACCTGCGGGACCGTATAAGGATGCGCTGGGAAAGCCTCTCCTGCCGAAAGGGATCGCCGACACCGCGCCGTACGACCCCACGGTATTTATTGACGACGACGAAAACAAAACGCCGTACATATTATTCGGATACACCGTGTTCGGAAAGAAATATTATATTGCCCGCCTGAACGAAGATATGATCTCGCTCGCAGAAGAGCCGCGCCCGATTGACCGCATCGAAGGCTGGGACAGCGACGCGTGCTGGATCACGAAGCACGGCGGCCTTTACTATATGAACACGCACAATGCTTTTTACGCCACGTCCGAAAGCATCTACGGTCCGTACAAATTCCGCGGCATCTTTATGTCTGACTACACGGTGGATCACGGCACGTTTTTCACCTACCACAACCAGACATACTTCACTTACGGAATACCGGAGAATCTCGGCGATGCCGTCATCGACCCGTACTACCGCACGACAAAAATCGTTTACGCGCATTTCAGGGACAACGGAGATATCGTTACTGACGAATTCATCAAGGTCGCGGGCGTCGGTCAATACGATGCTTCGTGGGACGTTATCAGGGGCGAGTGGTTTTTCGCCGCGTCGGACGGTATCGAAAAAAAGGAGAACGCGGACGGCTTCGAGATCCGCGGCATAAAAAACGGCTCGTACCTGTATTACCAGAACGTTAACAGCATGCGTCAGAACGCCACCATAAACCTGCGCGTATCCAACGGAAACGATGCTCCCTGCATGATCGAGATCCGCGAGAACAGTCCGTTCGGTGCGATGCTCGGCTTCGTAAAGGTCGGCAATACCGGCGGTTTCGATAAATTTGATACGTTCAGTTTCGAGCTTGAAAATACTTACGGCACGCATAACCTCTGCTTCGTATTCAGAAGTGAGGCCGAAGAGCCCGCGAGGTTCGAAGACTTCTGGTTTGATAAGATCAGGCCGTGACGAACGCGTAAGCAGGCGAATATTCGATATGTCCATTTTCCTTTCGGTTTTGTCTATGTAAAATTGACGCTTTATGAGTATAATCATAATCAGTGGATCGTATACATGACGGAACCGGAAGGAGAGATCGGACCGTGAGAAAGATATTGCTGATGCTGCCCGCGTTTATCTGCCTGATATTCTGCCTGATATTCTGCCTGATATTTAGTCTGTCATTGTCCGGCAGTGCCGTCAGCGCTTCGGGAAGCGGCAGCTGGGTCAAATTCCCCTTTAAAACCGATACTCCGCGTTCTGCCGGATACCTCTACGTAGCCGGCGGATATCACTCTATTGACAACGGCTGTCCTGCATGGGGTACGGCTGATGTTTCTGATATCCGTTCCATCGGCGATTCTATGGGCGAACTGGTGATAAGCTATTCCGACGGCACCGAAGATCGCATTCCTCTCGTATTCGGTTATACGATGTGGTTCCACGGAAACTGGGCCGATACTACCATGCCATTTAAGGGCGACGGTGCGGATACGGAACTGCAGGCTATGCTGAAGGAGACGCTTTCGCTGTACGGCGCTTACGAGTGCAGCGATAATTGTTTTTTCAGGGTAAAACTCAGGGATAAACCGGTCAGCAGCATCAAAGTTCAGGATGATCCGGACAAAAACGGCAAGCCCGTCTTTCACGGTGCTTTCTTCGCCGATGCAGCTGCGGGAACGCTCAGCGGCGGCGGATTCACGTTCAATGCAAACGATCCGTTTTTTGAGACACATACGATCTACTCCGCAGACCCGTACCCCGAAAAAGTGCAAAACGCTCTGAATACGATGGAACGCGCGCTCGTCACGACCGCGTCAGATATTGCCCAAGCGGCCGAATACGCTTTCCCGGACGGATACGACCTTGCCCGCACGGTATTCTCCGGAACGGCGGAAGCGAACATTTCCACCGGCGTAGTGGCTGAAAACCTGCTCAACCTGATCGCCCGCACGGATGACGACGGATTTATCCATACTTCTTACAAGGACGCTCCTTCGTGGCGCTACGACGGTTTCGGCGCGTGGAGATCAAAAACAAATTCGTATTACGATTCTTTTTATTCGCGCGACGGAGGCCGTGCGATACTGACACTTTCGACGTACGGAGCTTATGCCAAAGCGGAGAGTGGCGCCGGATTCGGAAACAGAAACATGATGTATTTCCCGGAAAACGGCATTACGTTCAACGGCAAATCCGTGCCCGGGCACTATACCGTGATCGTCAATAAACCGATGATATACCCCGATATGCTTGTCCCGGAGGCAAACTGGCCCACTTCGTATACGCGCGATAAATTCGGTGACGATTACAAAAATCTGGGCAATCAGGAGACCGACGGCCACGGGCTGATGATGATCTCGAACTATATCGTCTGGAGAAATTCCGGAGGCACGGGCGAGTGGGTCGGGCGCAACTGGAAATATATCAACGAAGGTGCTTCGTGGATACTCTGGTGCTTCGATAACCCGGATATTTCGCTTGTTAAAAACGGCCTGCTGTACGCCGAATCGGAAGCGGGAATGATGAAGTTCACGCTATACTGCAACGTTCCCTGCTGCCTCGGAATGTACTGCTACGCGGAAATGGCGGAAGCGGCCGGGAAAACGGAGGAAGCTGCTTCGTGGAAAGCCTGCGCGGATTCGTTAAAGGCGGCAATTGCAAAAAAACTGAGCGGCTCCAGGGGCTGGATCAGTTCGTATTTCGGCTTCTATCACGATCCGGTGCTGACAATGCTTTCGGATGTTTACGGTTATGATACGAAGGATATGGATCCGGAGTGGGTCGCAAATTCCCAAAAGGCATATGACGAGGAGATCGGTAAGACCGCGAAGCAGGGATATTTCGGGCCTGCCGGAATCGGTTACGACCACTCGATGATCACCCAGAACGCGCTGCTGCTTGACCGCATGAATGACGCCACGAAGCTCGTCGAAAACCTTACGCGCCTGAGCTACGCTCCCGGACTTCCGGAACCGTATATTGTCCCGGAGTGCATCGCTGTGGATGCGGAAGCGGGGATCATCCGCCGCCAGGGCGATCTCGGAAACCTCGTACAGTTAGCCGAAGCGCTGAAGTGCTACGCTATCGTCACGGGCATATCGCCGGTTCAGAACGGAACGCTTAAACTGATGCCGCGTCTTCCCTATGGATGGGATCTCGACATTACCGGACGAAGCATAAACAACGCCGGCGGAACAGTCGACATGATCGTAACTTACCCGAAAGACGGGCTTCAGACGGCACAAATCAAACTGAATGACGCATCCGGAATTGACGCAGTCGAATTCCGCTTCGGTCCCCTGCCGGCAGACACCAGAGTAGCGGCAGTACAGATGGACGGCGTGAACACGCCCTGCAGCATGGAACTTTCCGGTGACAGCATATGGGTAAGAGTAAGCCTCGAGCCTTCGGGCGAAGAGCGCAGGCTGGCTGTTATTTACGGGCAGGACGCCGGATCGCTCCCCGGCTGGCCGGAGGAATGGAAAACGCACATTGAAACGGCCTCTCCCGTGAACAATGATCCGTCGGGGAGCGGAAAGACAGGAACGGTAATAGCCATAGTATGTGCAGCAGCGGCAGTGATCGCCGCGGCCGCAGCTGCAGCGATAATAATCAGCAAAAAACGCAAGCACTGACGAGCATTGATTTTAACGGAGGACAATGTCATGAGTTTTACGATCGGTTTACCTTACAATTACGAACAGGGCAGCGGCGATGCGCCGTGCGGTCAATACCTCTGCGTCTGCGGCGGCTCGTATTCCGAGGACAGCGGCTGTCCGAGCTGGGGCACGTCGGATCCCAGAAACGTCCGCTTTATCGGCGACAATTTCGGCGATCTGGTTATCAGATATTCAGATGGTTCCGAGGACAACGTGCCGCTCGTTTTAGGTTATACGCTCTGGCTCCACAGTATCTGGACCGAGCGCCCGGCACCGTTTTTCGGAGAAGGCACAGATCCTGAGCTGGTGCGGCTGCTTAAGGAAACGCTGTGCATCAAAGGAGCGTACGAACTTGAAGATCCCTGGGTGACGCGCATCGTGCTGAAACGCAGGCCGGTTAAAGAAATCTATATAAAACCAAACCCGGATAAGGCAGGAACGCCGTTGTTCACCGGCGCTTTCATAACTGATGCGCTTCAAAGCGGCATTGACGGCAGCGAAACGAGCTTCAAAGCAGGCGAAAAACATATTGACGTAAACGATCCTTTCTTCGCTGCACATACCGTTGTCCCCGGCGAAGTGCCCGCCGCCTGCCAAAACGCGCTGAACGCTATCTGCTTTGCCCTGCACACGTTCGAGCCGGATTTTGAAGCGGCACCGGAACAGTTTGAATACCCCGCCTCCCCCGCCGATTCCGGGCCTGAGATCTTATTCTCCGGCAGCCGCCTCGCAGCGATCGGCACAGGTGTCGTGTACACGAATATGGATAATCTCATCGAACGCACCGATGACGACGGTTTCGTGCATACTTCGTATCAGGACGCTCCCACGTGGCGCTACGACGGATTCGGCCCCTACGTTCTGAGGGCAAATTCATATACAGACGCTTTCTATTCGCGCGACGCCGCCAGAGCCATTATGACGCTTAACAGCTACGGCCACAGAGAGAAAGCGAATAGCGGCTGCGGTTTCGGAAACCGTTGGATGATGTATTACCCCGAGCACGGTCTTACGATCAAAGGAGTACCGATACCGGGCCATTTCAGCGTCATTCCCAACAAACCGCTCATATATTCCACGGTGCTCACGGGAGTGGGCTGGCCCACGCGCTACACTGAAGAGGAGTTCGGCGAAGGATACCGGAATCTGGGCAACCAGGAGACCGACGGCCACGGATTGATGATGATGGCGAACTACCTGGTCTGGCGGAATCTGGGCTGCCCGGACACGTGGGTGCGGGACAACTGGAAGTATATCAATGAGGCCGCTTCGTGGCTGATGTGGTGCTTCGAGTACCCCGAGCTTTCGTTCGTAAAAGACGGGCTTCTGTACGGAGAGACGGAGGCGGCAATGAACGACTGGACGCTTTACGCGAACGTCCCCTGCTGCCTCGGCCTTTCCGGTTATTCCGAAATGGCCGATCTGGCCGGGTACAAGGAAGAGGCGGAGGCGTGGCGCGAGGCGGCTCTCAGGCACGCGGAGGCGATCTCGAAGCATCTGTCAAAGGGCAGCGGATGGGATATGGAGCATAAAGGATTCATACACGATCCGGTCGTGACGATGCTCTCGGATATTTACGGATTTGATACCGACGACATGCCGCG
>JAGADO010000146.1 GCA_017613535.1 Clostridia bacterium
TAAGACCTTATACGGATCCATTTGCTTCCTCCGATCTGCCTCCGGCGGCTTTCTCGTTTACCGATCTGTCAATATACGGAAGACCTTCTCCGAAAAGATTGTCCATAAACCCTTCCGTATCAGCATCGGGAGTACGGCCGGAAGATGCGCGCAGACGCTTTAATTCCTGCCAGCAATTGTCAGCTTCGAGCAGACATCTTACGCGGACAAGTTCTTCGTTTTCACCTGTTTTGCCTTCGCCCAGAATCGTGTTGTAGATGTTATAATTCCCCTTTTTGCGGTCTTTTACGCGGTCGTCAAGCGCGTCTATCAGCATTATCCATTTTCCGAGTGCAGTGCCGAGGCGGTTAAGTGTATCTGCATACGTTTCGCTGACGAGGCCGTCAACGGTAAATACTCTTCCCAGTATTCTTCCGAACGGAGCGGCGAAATCATCGATATCTGAACAGTTTTCTTTCTCGAGTTCGCGGAGTTCCGTAAGATTTCCGTTTATATAATCGTAAAGCTCCGGATAAGAGGCCTGTGACCTTTTCCTGCCTTTTTTCCATAAAGCGAGAGCGGCGCGGCTCTTGATCGACCCCTTATCGGCGACATTGTCCTCAGCCGCTAAAGCGGAAAGCATAATATTCACGCGTGCTGCATAAACGATACCCGGAGTGCTGTAAAAATAAGGATGTGCCTTGCCCGGATGGATACCGCACCTGCCCTTCTTAATCGGCAGTTCTCCCTCGTAAGAGCAGTAGTCAACCAGCATGGCAAGAGTAGCGGATTCGTATGTCAGCGATATCCTGGCGCCCTGGCCGAGCAGTTTTCCCATCGCTTTGCATACGCCGCAGTAGTATGCCTTATATTTATCATATTCCCTGAATCTGAGATTCGGAACAAATGCTTTTGTATATCCGAACATTTAGCTCCTCACATTACAGCGAAAGCATCTTGCTGGCTTCGATCATTTCAGGATCGAGAGTTTTTTTCATCTGGAGCGCTTCTTCGATATCGATCGCAACGTATTTCTCGTTTTTAAGAGCGATGATCTTATTGCGTTCTCCGTTTGCAAGCGCTTCCGTCGCTTTAACAGCCATCATGCTAGCCGAAACTCTGTCTTTAACCGTCGGGCTTCCGCCTCTCTGTAAATGGCCGAGTATAGTTGCGTTTGTGGAAATACCGGTTATTTCTTTGATCTGCTTTGCGATCTCGATCGTTCCGCCGACGCCTTCGGCAATAATAACGATGTAGTGGTGCTTGCCTCTGTTTCGGCAGCCGATTATAGGTTTGATGATATCGGTGTCAATATCGAAGTGCTGCTCGGGCAGGATGCACGCTTCTGCGCCGTCTGCGATCGCACAGCTGAGGGCAATATATCCGGCTTCCCTTCCCATTACTTCTACTACGCTGCAGCGTTCGTGCGAATAAGCCGTATCCTTGATCTTATCGATAGCGTCCTTGACCGTGTTAAGAGCGGTGTCAAAGCCGATCGTATGGTCGGTGCAGTCGATGTCGTTGTCGATCGTCGCGGGAATTCCCATAACGTTCATACCGACGCGTGCGAGATCCCTTGCCCCCCTGAACGATCCGTCTCCGCCTATAACTACTATCGCGTCGAGCTTGAATACCTGCGCCATCCTGTATCCCCTCATTACACCTTCTTCGGTGGTGAATTCGGGGCATCTCGCTGTCTGGAGGATCGTACCGCCGCGGCTCATAATGTCGGACACGGAGCGCAGATTCATCTCATACATATCTCCTGAAAGCAGGCCTTCGTAACCTTTGCGGATCCCGTAAACCTCGAATCCCCGGTAGATCCCGGAACGTACGACGGCTCTCAGTGCAGCGTTCATTCCGGGTGCGTCTCCGCCGGATGTAAGCACGCCTATTCTTTTTGGTTTTGAGACCGGTTTTACGCTGATCGTTTCTTTTTCTTCGCTCATTTTGGCATCCTCCGTAATTGCATTATGATCAGTTGAATTTTGATGCTACAGAACGTGCGGCATATACGCCTGAAGCAGCTGCCTGAGACAGTCCTCTCGTAATTCCGGCCCCGTCTCCGCAGGCGTACATCCTCGGTATTTCCGTCTCGAATCCTTCTTTTAACGACAGCCTTGCGCTGTAGAATTTGACTTCGACTCCGTAAAGCAGCGTATCGTGGTTTGCAGTTCCCGGAGCGAGCTTATCGAGAGCATATATCATTTCGACGATATTGTCGAGATGACGTTTAGGAAGTACGAGCGACAAGTCTCCGGGTGTAGCCTGAAGCGTAGGTTTAGTAAAGCTCTTGCTCAGTCTGTGATCGTTTGTCCTGACGCCTCTGACAAGGTCTCCGAAACGCTGAACGAGCACGCCTCCTGCAAGCATGTTTGACAGTGACGCGATGCGTTTGCCGTACTGATACGGTTCGTTGAACGGTTCGGTGAAGCGGTTGCTGACAAGGAGCGCAAAGTTCGTGTTTTCGCTCCGGAGCGATTTATCTGAGTAACTGTGTCCGTTTACAGTTATGCAGCCGTCAACGTTTTCGGTGACGACGTGTCCGTACGGGTTCATACAGAATGTTCTAACGTCATCTCCGTACTGTTTTGTACGGTATACAAGTTTTGCTTCGTAGACAGTATCGGTTATTCGTTCGAATATCTGTGCCGGAAGTTCTACTCTTACGCCCAGATCCACCTGGTTGTTTATAAGATGGATATCGAGCTTTTTGCACTGCGCGGCGAACCATTCTGCTCCCGAACGGCCAGGTGCGCAAATGAGGTAATTACACAGGAACTCGCCTGCTTCTTCTGTTTCAAGAATGAAATCCCCGCTCTCGTTCCTGCTGATGCTGCAGACAGTCGTATTGCACATCAGATCTGTGTACTTTGAGAGATCGGCGCAGATATTGCCCAGGATCTCGAGATTGCGCTCCGTACCGAGATGTTTGACCTGAGCTTTTAAAAGATGCAGGTCGTATTTAAGCGCTTCTTTTTCGAGCTCCAGCGCAGCGGGAGAGCCGGTGGAAAAACGCTCTGTAGTGGCTCCGAACGATACGTTGACACTGTCAACGTATTCTATCAGGTCCATTACAGTGTCTGCCGGAAGGTAATCCTTGAGCCAGCCTCCGAATTCGGTCGTAAAATTGAATTTGCCGTCGGAGAAAGCACCCGCACCGCCGAACCCGTTCATTATTGAACAATGATTGCAGTTAACGCATCGGTCAGCTTTTCCCGAGATGATCGGGCAGATCCTGCGCTCTAATATGTTCCCCTGCTCCAGAAGAGCGACTTTGAGCCACGGAGCACTTTTATGAAGCTCGTAAGCCGAAAAAATGCCCGCAGTTCCTCCTCCGATAATTATAACATCATATTTTTTCATGCTGATACCTGCTTTTGATCTCAAAAAGCGCAGATACTTTCAGTCACGCCGGGAATGAAGAACATTGCGCGGGAAATATCCCCGGAAGCTTCCTGTTCGTGTCTGATAAGTCTGAGCGTAGCGTCGTGAAGATTTGCAAATTCGGGATTGCGCTGTGCCATGCATATGAATTTCTGTCTGGGAGAGTTGATATCTTCTCCGCTTATCTGGAACAGGCCGTATTTATCGCACAGACTTCTTACTCTCCGAAGCTGCTCCATCGTGTTTCTCGAAGGCATATACGTCACGGCGTTGAAACCGAGCGCTTTGATCGTCTCGAACAGCAGTTCGATGTAGGAATCCTCAAA
>JAGADO010000147.1 GCA_017613535.1 Clostridia bacterium
CTTTTTGCCCCTACTATCGGTTCGGATGAGATCAGATTTCCGCTGCCGTCCGTGAAGATCGTGGTGGGAACGTACTGCGCTCTGAACGATGCGAGCTCTCCCATCTGGCGGACTACAGGGTATTTGATGCCGTTTTCGGAAATGATCTCGCGCACGTCATCGTCCATATCGGCAGAGCTGAACACTCCGACGATCAGCAGGCCCTGATCCTTGTATCTGTCGTAAAGTTTTGCAAGATCAGGCATCTCGCCAAGGCAGGGACCGCACCAGGGCTCCCAGAAATTGATCATAACCACGCGCGCATCGGGGTAGTCCGAGAGCTTCACAACGTTTCCGTTTACGTCTTTCGACGTGAAATTATAAGCTCCTCCCGAAGAGGTGTTGTCACCCGTGGTCGTTTCCGCTTCGATCTGGTCGATCAGGTCTCCGAATTCGTCTTTCCAGCCGCTTAGCAGGTCGTCAAGCTTACCGCACGACGCCATCGACAGTGCGAGTACTGCGACAATTATAATTGCGGCTGCTTTTTTCAGCCCGCACATGGTTTTTCCCGTTCTTTTTGTTTCATTTGCGTGTTTCATACAGCACCGACCTTTCTAAAATCGCTGAAGATCACTGGATGTAAACAACGGCTGTTTTGCGCATTGCCGAGACTATCCGTATTATTGAAGAATATATAAGACCTGCGGCAAAAACGTATACCGCTGCTGTGGTCGAATTGACAAATATCAGCACCAGGCAGAAGATGGCGATCAATATATTCGCCACGCCCTTGCCCAGTATAAATTTCCACACCGGATTCTGGTAGCGTTTCGCCTCGGACGCGCGCATCAGATCGACCGCCCCCGCAAAAGCATAGCCGGCCAGCAGGTAAAGCATCACGTAAGGGAGCGGGATGAACGAAAGCGTTGCCGTGAATATGCCCAGATCCAGCACGATAAGGCCGAGATACAGTATCAGCCTGCCTCCGACCATACGCCTCGCCAAAGTAAAATAATAAACTACCCTGCGAATTCCGTAAAATATAAGCATAAAGCTCAGTATGGCAGTAACGTACTGGTATCCCGTTTTAGGCACGACCATCATAAATATCGCGAGCGCTATGACCAGGAGGGATGTCAGAAAAATGCCTATACGTCTGAATTTAGTCACCGTCTCTGCCTCCTCTCCTGCCGCCTGCACTCATTTCATCCACCTGCTTTTCGATAAGCCTGAAATAGTCCTTTATGCCCTTAAGCCCGTTTTCCTCGTAATCGACCGAGTAACCGGCAAGCAGATTTCCGGATTTGTATATTTTATTAGTCACCATGCTTTTCTGCGCAAGCGTGGCACCAGTGAAGCGTCCGATGACAGTATCGTTGGAATTATCTCCGGCGGCAATATATTCTTCCACGAACGGCTCTATGTCGAACGGTTCGACGGTACGCCCGGACAATTTCTCTCCGAACGCTTTCCAGTCATCTCCGCAATACGTCTGGCGCCGCTCCAGTATCTCCTTTATCTCGCTCTCCCACGGCGAGACGGTTTCGTAATCGTAAGTATCCGTCTCGAATTCCGGCACTTCTCCGCGGATATATTTCATTACGTAGATCATCTGGCAGAACGCCTTGAAGAAATCGGAAGGATTGTCCTTATACAGCACCTCGTGATCCGCCCAGGAAGGCATGTATTTGTACCTCGCATAACTGTAATCAGGCAGGTGGCTTGCGCGGCCGTGGCCCAGATTCATGATCGAGTTCTCATATATCGACGGGAGCGTGGCGAGGTAGAGGCAGTTAGCGGGATCGTCCGGAGCGCCGGGATTGTGCCTGAACGAAATATGTTTTTCCTCGTATACCCCGTTCCCGTCAGGAATAAGCTCAAAGAAATGGTGGTTCGTGCTGTTGAATACGAGCGATGGCGCTCCTATGAAGTATGTGTGCGCCCACGTGTCCGCAACGACATGGAGCGCCACTCCGACAGCTTCCAGACCCTTTCCTTTAGCCAGTTCGACCGTATCTTTAACGAGCGTCCCGTTCGGCCCGCAAAGCAGCCTGTACTTGTTTCTGAAGCGCTTCGGGCCCTTTACCTCTGCGTAAAGATCGCGGGGCAGAAAATGGAAAGACGACCAGATCCTGGTGATCTCCTGAAGGCCAATAACGTCCGTGCGCATATCCATAAGTTCCATCTGAAGCTGCGACGTTGCGGCGGAAAGAGGTGCTTTTATTCTCGTCAGTACCGTTTTAGTGCAGCGGTCAACAAACTCTGCGCTCCAGCATATCCGCATGCTTTCTTCATGCGTGTATCCCGCGAGGTAAGCGGCGCAGTATGTAGCGTAATAGTGGAAATGCGGTTCCATGCGCTCACCTCTCTTCCGTAAGCACTTCAGAGGCTTCCGAAGCCCCTGCGGCTTCCGCGGTTTCTGCGATTTCTGCGGTTTCTGCAGTTCTGTGCTTCAGGCAGTATCTAAGCCGAAACGCCGAGATAACAAGTTCCGTCAGCACGCCCAGTGAAGTCAGATCGATAAGCACGGTCGCGATCGAAGTAAAGAAGTATTTTTTACCGATAATGATCAGAAAGACGGACGGTATGACGCTTATAGCCGTAAAAAGAGCGATGATCATCGCCATCACGATATATACCGGCTTCCGGTGCTTTCCGTGCGATTCGGATATCGCGCTAAGACCGACGAAAAGTCTGAGGCCAAGTTCGGCGGCAAGGAAGAAGAACAAGACAGTCCACACGATCACTTTTGCCAGGACGGGGTCAATATCCGCTTCTGTAAGGCCTTCTAAACTGACGGGACTCAGCGCACCGTTCAGAACGGATTTAAATACACTCCAAAGTCCGAGGGCAATGACGCTTATCCCGCTTATTGAGAGCGAGCTCCGGAATCTCCTTATATTCTTTTCGTTTTTTCCGTCTTTAATAAACTCCATCTGCGTCTGAGCATCCTTCTGCGTTGGTCCGTTCGCACGTACGCGACGGTCTCCTCTTATTATTATATCACATTTTACTGCTTGATAAAAAGTGTGATCGATGATATAGTTTTACAGGTTTTCACGATGAAAACCGCGTTAAAGAATAAAACAAAACGGTGATAATATGAAATTGACGTTTCTCGGCACCGGTGCCGCCGACTGGGACATAAACGCATACACTCCCGAAGCCGAATTCAGGAGATTTTCGTCAGCGCTCGTTAACGACGATCTGCTGATCGATCCGGGACCGCATATACTCCATTTCGCAAAATGCGCAGGAAAACTTGACATTTTTGACAACGTCAGAAACGTCATTGTCACGCACACCCATCAGGATCATTTTTGCCCGCAGATCACACAGCTTTTATGCAGCGGCGGAAGGGCAAAGCTCTGGGGCGATGAGGCGTGTATGAGAGCTCTTCGCGATGCGCTCGGCGATGATGCCGCGGCGAAGATCGATTTCGAAGCGATCCCTGTTTCTCAGGACCCGTACTGCATCGGTAAATACCAGATCTGGTCGCTTTTCAGCAATCACGAAGGAAATTACTGGGACGAAATCACCCGCCTGTATGTGATCGAAGGAGTCGATCCCGCACCGGAACTCCCGGGCGGAGCGCTGCCCGTTGCCGATTCGCGCATGCTGTTTTACGGATGCGACAGCGCCTGGCTGCCTACCAGATCGTGGAACGTTATCAAAAATATGCCGATAGACGCTATGGTCATGGAGCTGACATGCGGTGAGACTGCACCGAACGACTGGAGGATCTTTGAGCATAATACTCTCGAGATGCTGAAACTGATGCTTGAAACGTTCAGAAAATACAATTATTTCACGCCGGAAGTGAAATTCTACACTTCGCATATGGCTCGCACGCTGCACACTTCGCACGCGCAGCTTGAAGAAACGCTGAGACCGCTCGGAGTCACACCGGCTTTCGACGGCATGGTGATTGATATCTGACCGCTCGCTTTTCGGGCTTCGGTATGATCCACGGAGATAGAATATGAAAAAGACAATGCGCAAAACATGTAAAACGGAAGCACAGAAGAGTTCCGCGCAGGATAATTTCATAATAAATATGCACGCTCACATTTTCCCCTCCAAGATCGAGGAGAAGGCTGTGGATGCCATCGGCAAGTTTTACGGGATACCCATGCAGAATAAGGGTACTTCGGAGTACCTTATAGAAGACGGGGCGAAGATCGGCGTGTCTAAATATCTCGTTTGTTCGACGGCAACGACCGCGCACCAGGTAAAGTCGATAAACGATTTCGTTGCCGGCGAGGCCGATACGCACCCGGAGTTCATCGGGTTCGGATCTATACACCCGGATTTCGAAAATATTGCCGCGGAGATCGACCGCATGGTGGAGCTCGGGCTGAGGGGCATAAAACTTCACCCGGATTTTCAGAAATTTAATATTGACGACGAAAGCGCGTTCCCTATCTATGAGGCCGCAGAGGGCAGACTGCCTATATTATTCCATACCGGCGACGACAGGTACGAGTTTTCCGATCCGGCGAGGCTGAACCGCGTGCTTGAACGTTTTCCCAAGCTCGTGGCGATCGCCGCGCATCTGGGCGGGTACAGAGCCTGGGATTCGGCGAAAATAAATTACGGCCACCCGCGCGTTTATATCGATACTTCCAGTTCGCTTATGTTCGTGCCGCCTGAAGAGGCGGTGAAGATCATCCACGAGCACGGCATTTCGCACGTGTTTTTCGGGACGGATTCACCGATGTGGAACCATACGGACGAATTCAGGCGCTTTTCGGCGCTGGAGCTCACGGACGAAGAGCGGTCAATGATCCTTTATAAAAACGCTTTCGGGTTTTTCGGGGGCAAAATTTAGCCAGATCCGGCCGCGGCATAACCGTGAACGGTAAAGCAGCGTTTGCGGACGGTCAATCAAACATTTCCCGCCTGCGTCTCAGCGATACGCTCAGCAGAAGTCCTATACAGATATAGTTTGTGATCATTGCGCTTCCGCCCTTGCTGATAAACGGGAGCGGCAGGCCCGTTATGGGCATTATTCCCAGATTCATACCTATATTTTCAAAAATATTGAACAGAAACATTGCCAAAATCCCTGCGGCAACGCATTTTCCGTACATATCCCTGGCTCTCGATGAAATATAGCACATCCTCATAAGAAGGACGCCGAACAGTATGATTATGAGTGCGGCGATTATGAACCCGCCCTCCTCACCTATCACTGCGAAAATGGAGTCAGACATCTTGACCAGGATCTTTTTTCCTCCGTTCATTGCCCCCCGGCCGAGCCCCTGGCCCGTAAGTCCTCCTGAACCGATCGCCGTTTCAGAGCGTACGAGCTGGAGAGAATAGTCGGGATATTTTTCAGGGTCAAGGAACGCGAAAAGCCTTGCCCGCCTCGTTTCGTTGAAATAGAACTTCCACAGGAAAGGTACCGTCGCTGCGCCGAGGGCGATCACGCTTAAAATGTACCAGAACTTTGCTTTTCCCACGAACAGGACCATGAGGAACGAGAACGTCAGCACCATCGCCTGCCCTATGTCTTTCTGCAGCACGATCAGTCCGAGCGGCAGTATGAACGCTCCGGATATTATGAGCACCTGCCTGAGCCCGAAGCCCTGCTCCTGCGCTTTTTCGAGTTCGACCGCGATCACCAGCACCATTGCAAGTTTCATAAGCTCAGACGGCTGGTATGTGAACGAGCCTATTCCGATCCAGGAGCGGCTGCCGTAGTCTTCTATGCCAAGTGGAGTAAAGACGGTGAGCATTATGAGGACGTTTACGGCGTAAAAGGGCCATGTTATTTTTTTAAGGAGATTGTAATCGAAAAATGCGAGCACGATCGCGGCAATCACGCCGATGACGAGTCCGGCGATCTGAGAACGCATTGCCGACCGGCCTCCGTCGGCGTACATATTGCCCATGGCGCTGCCGAGAAAGATCATTCCTATGACGGTTATTGCGAGGGCAATGACCAGCAGGAAATAATCGAATTCGACAAGGAAATCGACCGTCTTGTTCGCGGATATCTCGCGGAACAGGCGGCCTTCGTCCTTTGTCAGAATTTTAGATGATCTCCTACGCAGCATTTTATAATATCAAATCATTCGGCTTTGTCTGCCTGTTCAGCGATATCTTTCACGGCCTCAGCGGCTTCCGCGGCCGTTTTCCCGGCTTCCGCGGCTGCTTCCTCAGCAGTTTTCCCAGCTTCCGCGACATCTTTCTCAGCAGCCTCCCTGGCATTTGCCGCGGCCTCCGAAGCAGCCTCTTTGGCATTTTCCGCAGCTTCAGCAACTTCTTCGGGCGTTCCGGCGCCGTCGTATCCGGAGAGTCCGGACTCGTCATCCATTATCGCCATAGCCTTCTTGAAACCCGAATCTTCGGGAACATCAACGCTGATCGTGCCTTCATAAACTCCTTTGCGGTAGCGAACTTTCAGGTCGATAAACAGCGCGATGCCTACGATGAGCAATATGCCTGACAGCAGCTGCGATACTCTGATCCCGGTGTTTCCGATATAAAGGCTGTCTGTGCGGAGCCCTTCGACGAGCATGCGTTCGAATCCGTACATGATCATGTAGATAGCGAGACATTCTCCGTCGCTCTTATAATGTTTGCTGCGGCGGTAGAGCATTATCGTTACGAATATGATCAGGCACCAGAGCGATTCGTAAAGGAACGTGGGATGGACAAGCGTTCCGATGTCCCATCCCTGGCTGCGTACGAACAGCGCTATCTTATCTCCTGTCATCCCCCAGGGCAGCGTGGTAGGGCCGCCGAAGGCTTCCTGGTTAAAGAAATTGCCCCAGCGTCCGACCGCCTGGCCGAGCGCGATATACCCGATCAGGAAATCGACGATGTGCAGCATCTTCTGCTTCTTCACCTTAGAAATGATAAAAACGGCAATAAACGCGCCGATGATTCCGCCGTATATTGCCAGCCCGCCTTCCCAGAAATAAAAGATCGATACCAGATTATCCTTGTATTGCGAGAAGTTGAAGACAACGTAGTAGACGCGAAGCCCGATTATCGCGGCCGGCAATGAAAACAGCAGGTAATCCAGAAGGTCGTTCGGCTCGATATTGTACTTCTTGCACGATCTCATTCCTAGGAATATGCAGAGTATTACAACGCCGCTGATGAGCAGGCCGTACCAGCGCACTTCGAACGAGCCGATCTTGAAGGCGACGTCGTTTATGTTGAGCTTTATGCCGTGGTTTTTGAAGAGATTCGGGAACTCTACGTACCCTTTCTCCGCAAGTACCTTTATCGAATTAAACAGTGATATCATTGTAATTGCCTCCGTTTTTCCGCATCGGCAGCGATCTGTGCTCTCAAAGCTTCCGGACCGGAGAACCGTATCTCGTCGCGCAGTTTTCCGATCATCTCTATCCTCAGCCTTGACCCGTAAAGGCTGCCGTTATAGTCCAGCAGATTCGTTTCTATGCTCACCGGCACTCCGGTGCTGCCGAAAGTCGGATTCTTTCCGACGTTCGTTATGCTTTTGAATGCTATCCCGGGCAGAGCCGATACATATGAGACGGTTGCGTAAACGCCTCTCTCAGGTATGACCGACCGTCCGTCCGGATAAATATTTGCCGTGGGAAATCCAAGCGATCTTCCGACTTCGCGGCCGCCACATACGATCCCTTCCACGGTGAAGTTCCTGCCGGTCAGTCTTTTATACTCTTCCATCCGGCCTTTTCCGATAAGTTCTCTCAAAAGCGAACTCGAAACCGCTGTTTTGCGTCCGTTTATCTCGCACTCGAGTTTAGGTACGATCAGCGTCCCGAATCCGTATTTTTTACCGAGGCTTTCGAGATCGGAACTTTTTCCCGCACCGCCGCGGCCGAAAGAATAGTTCTCCCCTGCCGCCACTATTTTCGCGCCGAGACTTTCGATGAGCACGTTCCGGACAAATTCTTCGGGCGTCATCATACTGAATTTTCTGTCGAACCAGTCGAAAACGAGGCAGTCGATCCCGGCTTCGGCAATATATTCTGCCTTCAGGTCGTTCGGGCAGATTAGTTTAACATTCCTGCCTGTTACGGACGAAGGGTGGTTGACAAACGTGTATACGACGCTTCTGAGCCCGGCATTGTCCGCGGCTTTTTTCAGTTCGCAAAGCAGCTTTCTGTGGCCGTTGTGAACGCCGTCGAAAAAGCCTAGCGCCACGGCTGTGCCGCTTTCACCACGGACGCCGGATATACCGCTTAAACCGCCGATACCTGTCCCGCATCCGTAAATGATCTCCATATATTATTCTATTCCCTTCCACTTCTTGTATGCGGCGACAGCGTCGTCGTAAGAAATATTTCTCGCGTCATCATAGATCTCGCGGAAATTCATGCTCGGGAAGCGGGATTCTCCCGTTTCTTCGTGTTTATAGAAGATATCCTGGAACCACACGAAAGCGGTGCCATCGATATTTGCCCTGTCCTGAAGGATAATATTTCCGAGATCGGAACGAGTCTTTGCGTACCAGTTCGCACCGACGCTGCAGAAATACTCGAATCCCATTTCGTTGAGCACACGCTGCGGTCCGGGGCAGGTCACGCCGTCGGAGGAGCGTTTCCAGCTGCCGTACGGATATACGTAAATTTTCGTCTCACCTATGAGCGGAATAACCTCGTTCCGGAATTTTGTGGCGCAATCTTCCATACTGGCGGTGGAATAGTTCTCCATAACACCGTGCTTATAAGAATGGCTCGCAAAATACCAGCCCGTATCTTTAAGCAGCTGGATGATGGGCTTTACAGCCTCGATCTCGCGCTGTCTGTCCGCCTCAGTCCTCCCGTCACCTTCCGAGACGCGCTGAGTGCGGTATCCGAGGATCCCGTCGTATCCGGTAAGGCAGAGCATACCTTTAGCACCGTTGAACGAGAAGTCAGGATGCTCTTCTACGAAGCGGTCAAGGATCGGAATATGTTCCTCATCGAAGCCCTGTACGACAGTGCCGTCCTTATGTTTTGTATAGGTGCCGATCTTTCCGTCGATAATGACAAGTTTATCGATCATGCCGCGGCCCATCTTATTGCTGTAGTAGCAGGTATCGTCGAACGAGAACACAAGGGGCTTCTTACCTTCGGGGAACTTAAACGACTTTTTAAGTCTGGGAACGCCGTTGCTGTCAACTTCGTAAACGTAATTGATATTGACCAGCATATACCCGTCGTCGTACAGAGCCTGGAGGATCTGCTTGAACTCGCTGACCGTAATGCAGTCGATGAAATATGTGTTCATGACCTTGTCAACGTCCGAAATGTCCGTCGGGTATGCGAGTTCGGGGAAGGCAACGAGCGAGTGCGTGAATACGTGCTCAACTATTCCCGAATAGTCGACAAGTTTGAGTTCGGTATCAGGCTGCTTCGTCGGTGTGGCCGTTGCGGTCACGACAGGAGTGGTCACGACAGCCGTAGCAGGTATCTGAGTCGCGGTTTCTACGTTATCGCTCGGGCCGTTCCCGGTCGTTTCCGGACCGTCGGTACTATCCCCCGTATCTTGAGGGAGCGCAGTCATGACGCTGTGGCCGGGCTCCGTATTGATAACGACCTTTCCGGGATCAGAAGGCTTATTATCCGTGCTGATCTTCGCGATTATGACGATAAGCGCCACTATCACCGCCAGCATAACAATGATCATAACTTTAAGGCCGTTGCCTTTTGATTTTCCACCGCTCATTTTCTTCACCTTTTTCTTTTGTTGTAAAAAATGCGTTTACGCATATTTAATCTTCCGTCACCGTAAGCGACGCCGTGAGTCTGGTTTTATTTCCGCCCCTGTCTTCGAGGAGAATGTCAACGGTCTGCGTTCCTGCTTTATTGTAGTCGGGCTCCGTCAGGAGCGATACGGCCACGTCCGTAGCATCATCCACAGAGCCGGGGACAATGAAATCTCCGACACTGAGCGGATGTCCTTTTACGGTGAACACGTCTTTCGCCACTCCCTTAGGCGGTACTGTGTCAACGACGTTTATCTTCACTGTGTGTCTGTCCTTATTTCCTTCCGTGTCCGTGAATATCAGTATGATCTTATACGTTCCGAGCACGTGGAAATTGATCTGCCCTATATCGGTCTCGTATTCGATGCGTGCCCCTTCAAGCACCGCGGTTCTGCCGGTCTCTGTAAGCAGCTGCTCCGCCGCCGGACCATACTCGCCTGCCTCGAACGACACCTCGCTCATCACTACATCTTCAACGTTCTTTTTCTGTCCCGAAACGGCTTTCGCGATCTTTACTATGGCAAATATCAGCAGCGCTATGACGGCTAATACGACCAGCGCGAAAACGATTCGTCTTATCATATACTTATTCCGGTCGTTTCGCGCATTCGCGCCCGAAGACCTTCCGGCGGTTCCATACCCGCCCGTGCGTGCTGTCCCGGAGGAAGTGCTCCTGATCGTTCCGGATCCGGATGATGCGCCGGAAGAAGTGCTCCTCTGAGCGGATTCGCGTTCCTTCGCAAGAGCACTGCTGTGAGAGCCCTGCGAAACAGGCCTGCTGCCGGTATTTGAAGTGCGCCTGTAATTATAATCGTTCTCGTTTGCCATATATGATCATCCCTAACAAATTCTGATGAATATTTCCCGGTAAAAGCAGCGGATCGACCGCCCCAAAACCCCTTATGTATTTTATTATATTCCGGCGGCAAAATCAAGTCCAACATTGTCCGGAGCGGCATCCGCGGAACTTGACCGGAAACGCCGGGCGGTGGTACAATTATTGCCGCAGGAGCCGCTGTTCCGCCGCTTGTTCAGACGCTTTTTACGCTGTGTGCGGCCAGGGTTCCGGCTATCATTTTCAGGAGGATCTTTCAATGAAAATTGCAGTTCAGACGGGCGGAATGTCGGAAAGGATCGGCTGCGACGAGACGTACAGACTCGTTAAAGAAGCGGGCTTCGACGGCGTTGACGTTAACCTTGATCATCTGTTAAGAGGCCACCAGATCCGCGGAAGATTGCGCGATACTATTTTCGACAGGCCGGAAGAGGAACTTCTCGCGGCTTGCGATCAGTGGAAAAAAGGAGCGGAAAAATACGGCATCGATAATTACCAGGCACACGCGCCTTTTCCGTCTCTCCTGCCGTTCTCGCCCGACGACCCGGATTATAACGGCTATATCCTTCATTGCCTCGAACTCACGATCCGCTGCAGCGCGTATATCGGCTGCCGCAGACTCGTTATACACCCGTTCTTCCTCGGTACGCCGAACCGCATGAGTCCCGCTGATGAGTGGAATATAAACATCGAGAGCTATTCGAAACTGATCGGTGCCGCGAAAAGATACGGCGTCATCATCTGCCTCGAAAATATGTTCGAATCGAACAGAGGGAAAGTATACGAAGCGTGCTGCTCGGACGTCTCCACCGCGTGCAGATATATCGATACGCTTAACGGGATCGCAGGAGAAAGAGTGTTCGCGTTCTGCCTTGACACCGGACATAATCTCCTGGTGGGAAAAGATATTTACGACACAATGGTCGAGCTCGGCAGCCGCATCGAGGCGTTTCACGTACACGACAATGACGGAAACCGCGACCAGCATCTTGCCCCGTATATGGGCGTGCTGAACTGGGACCGCTTCGTCGCAGGCCTCGCCGCTATCGGGTTCGATAAAACGATGAGCTTCGAAACGTTCAACGTCTGGAACGTCGTCGACAATGAACTCTGCCCTGATCTGATGCGCTTCATAGCAAAAACCGGACGCCTTTTCGCTTCCCGCGCGGAGAAACTGAGAGCATCCGGTAAATAAAATCATTCGAACTGATAAAACAACCAGCCGGCCATCTAAAGACCGGCTGGTTTTTTTGTCAATCATCGAACGTATTGATCACGCTGATCGGTCACGGCTCGTACGTAACAGTATGGTCAGCAGGCATATCGCCGGTACCGGTCCAGATAGCGATATTGTCGATATAGCCGTTGATCTTGGTGCCCGTCTTCAGGCAGACAGCTTTTCCCTTGATGAAGCGGGCAATATCATATCCGTTGCCCTCCTCGGATGTCTGGCTGACCTGCACGAACGTATCAGAATCCGCGAGCTTCATATATACCGACGCATATCCGTTTTCGCGGACAACGCGGATCGTAACGGGAACGTTTTTGAAGTTGTCGATAGCAGTATCTTCGTCAACGGGTCCTGCTTCTATTCCGAGCAGTTTGTACGCGATCGTAGAGCCCTTCTCGTTCGTATTCTTTCTGGCCGCGAAAAGATTGTTTTCGTCATTTACATCAAACGTAAACCACGAACCCTGATAATGTACCTGATTGTTACCGTACCCTCCGATCCTGAAGTGGAACGAATTGTACCCGTCTTTATCGTACTCCGTAACGATCACCAGATAACGTTTGGCGTTCGCGGCGGAGTAGTAATTCAGGTCGTACTGAAGCGTGTAGCTGCCGGTCTTCAGAGCTCTTTCCATGTACTGGCCGTCAAGCATCATAACGTAACCGTCTTTTCCATCGATCGAATCATCCGGCGTGTAGTTTGTAACCTCAAGCCTTCCGTCTTTTATTGCCAGTTCCGCAGTCCAGTCGCTGAGCGCATAATCCGCTCCTGTCGTCAGTATCCTCCAGCCGAGTGCGTTCAGAACGTCGTTCTTACCGTTAAGTTCTCCGTAAGAGGAGAAGTCCTCATAATAGACCATCGTGCCTGCTTCGGGAAGAGGCCTGGTGTCCTCGGTCGGCTGAGGCGTAGGCTCCCGCGTAGGCGCTTCGGTCGGTACGGCAGTAGGTGCCTGCGTTATCACGTCGGTCGCAGCAGCTCCGGTATCTTTCGGCTGAACGCTTCCGGTCTTCCCGGGAGCTTCCGAAGGTGCTTTACATGCAGCTAAGCTGAATAGCGTCGCGACGGTAATGAGAATGGCAATGAATGCTCTTTTATTCACTGTTGTTTCCTTCCTTTTCGGTTCTTTTTGTTTATTGTGTTTTTGCTTTCGCTTCCGTCAATAATCAAGCCAGTTCTTATCCGAGACTTTTTTGAAAGTTATGCCGTCCGAGGACAAATAGCTGTTCCCGTTCTCGTCAACGGCTATCAGCAGGTAGTTCCCGCTCGCCAGTTTGGTGAGCCTGGAATCGGATACTTTTATTTCCCTCGCTTTTCCGCCGTTGGAGACATAAAGTTTCCCTTCGTTCAGAAAATAAATAGCGCTGTTGCAGACCGTAATTGACGACGCGGTCTCTCTCGAACCGTCGAAGATCTTGACGGCCTTCCCGCCTAACTTTTGTGCATAGACCTCGAAATAGTTGTTGCAATAGTATATGATCTTGCCGTCCTGCGAGATCTTGTAGTTCCAGATATCTTCAAGTTCGGCAAGGGCAATGGGATCAGTTTTTTTTGCGCCGATCGGATAATAATACAGTTTTTCGTCGTCCTCGAAGAACAATGTCTTTCCGTCAGGCGAAATGTCGAAATCAACGCAATCATCATCGACGGTCAATATCGTTTCAGGTTTTCCGCCGGACAGGTACACGAAATTAAAGACGTCCTCTTCCTTATCTCCAATAAGATATACAGCTTTCTCAAAGTCTTTGATACCGACTATATATGATAACGATCCGTCGTAGTAAAAAGCAAATCCGTTCGCACCTATGATCCCGAGAGATGATTCGCAGACCTTAACGGGCTCCCCTGCGTTTTTAGAGTAATATGAAACTTTGTTGCCGAGCAGCAAAGCCTGTGAAAGATCGCTGTTTAAGATCACTTCCGAAGTGTTACCGGAGGAGCAAATCTTAATGCGCGTAGATTCATTGTCCTTTTTTTGGACGTAGTAAGTGCTCTCGCCAGATCCGGATGCCGCTTCTCTGCAGATATAGACATATTTTGCGCCATTGGCGATAGCAAAAGCATATCCGCTGTTGACAAGGAAGACGTTCTTTCCGTTGTAGTAGTATCCCTTCATTACTCCGTCGTCTGACGTCTCGCAATAAGCGACCGTACCTCCGTCAGGCGAGATCGCGGTGATCTGCAGATTTCCCTCGGCTATCTTTTTGGACGTCCCGTTCGAGTAAACATAGAGTGCTTTATCGTGCGAGTATGCCACAGTGCTGCCGTCGGAAGAAATGGCGAAATACGGTCTTTCTTCCACGCCGTCAAGTATCTTTTTCGCCGCGTGCCCGTCGTAATAGTACAGGTCGTATGTCCTTGTGCCTAAAATACTGTCCCCCGATCTCGATAATACCGTGATGAACGCCATTTTCGAGCGGGTCAGATCATATTTTTCGGAAGAATAGAGAAGCACATCCTTCGGATACTCGATGCTGGTGACCTGGCCGTCCCTGTTGATGATTATGAGATCATCATCGATTTCGCTTACCCCGGTCTCTCCGGATCGGACGATGTAATTGCTGTTGTTCTTTCTGGAAAGAGAGACTGAAACGATCGTCGTGATCACGGCGATGAGTATTGCTGCGGCCCCGATAATTATTGCCAGCAGCGCTTTTTTGCTGAGTTTTTTACTGCTTCCGCCTGCTTTCGGAGGCTCATTTTCAGCCGCAGCAGTTAATCTTTTTCCGCATTTCTGGCAGAAGACCGATCCGTCAGGGATCTGGTTTCCGCAAAACTTGCAAAACATATAAAAACCTCCCGTGTGTTTTTGTCTATATACGCCCGGGTCGTCAATACGATCCGGTATCAGTCATTGCTGCTCCGCCGCTGTCAGATAAACGACAGAAACAGATATATCGCTATCAGCCCGGACAATACAAGCAGCTGCTTGCCCCTGTGCCCCTTCAGCAGTCCTATGAATTCTCTCACGGAAGCGTTAGGCCAGAAATACCACTTTGTGTCCGCACCAATGCCTTCCGCCTTATGCTTGCAGGCGCGGTTTGACGCTATGCCGCTTCTGAACACGTGATAATTCGTCGTGGAGAATGCGCATTTCGCATCTTCGGGCAGCTTCCGGAATGAGAAAATCATATTTTCCATCGTGTTGCGCGACTCGTCCTCGAGAATGATCTGCTCCGGAGCAAAGCCCTTCGAGATCAGGTACCGCGCCATACACTCAGCTTCCGAAAGAGGTTCGTCACCGCCTTTGCCACCCGACGGAACGAATATGGCAGATCTGCCCGTTTCATTGACCTGGCGGTCGTAAAACTCTATTGCCTTGTCGATACGTGCGCGCAGAAGCGGGGTCGGAGTGCCGTCTTTCGACATGCGGCAGCCGAGTATGATTATATAGTCCTTATTGCGCTCCGGCAGGTGCACCGCCGCGAAAACGTCCGCAAAGATCGTCCCGAACAGCATGCATTCCGCATAAATAAACACTGCGCATAAAAGATCTGTCACTTTATCCCACACGCCGCCTAAGACCGAGCCCAGCCAGATCAGAAGCGCTTCTCCGCCCAAAAGCGAAATCGCCAGAATGATGCCTAGCATGTTTTTGACCTTTTTACCTTCTTTTTTCATCAGCACGATGTTCGAGATCAGAAGGCCGACCGAAAACACGGCGAGGAACGGCAGCGTGATTATCATATATTGTCTCGCGGAATTGCGCACGATCTCCGCCATATCCCTCAGCCTGTACCCTTCCGGCGAAGAGAAATAATTGACCGCCGTCACGATGTGCGTCACCAGCACCGTCGAAACGAGCAGCGAAAAACCGAAATAATATATCGTATTATACGAATACGGATTATACTGAAGCTGCTTTATGAGCGCGGCAATAAGCACTGCCAGCGTTATTGCAAAGTATGCAGGCATGATCAGTGTGATGTACGGAAGTCCGTTAAAACCGGTCGTTTGCGTAACGCCGAACAGGACGGCGACCGCGGCGACAACAACTATCGAAAAGACGAGAAACCCGTACAGTGCGGGTTTCTTTTTACGAGTATATATTTTCATACGAATTCAAGATTATCTGTGTTCGGGAGCAGTTCGTCAAACCTTTTTTTACAGTTTTCTATCACGGCAGCAGCCTCCGGATCTCCCGGTCCTCCGTGGCGTATCGCTCTGCGCATGACTCTTATGTACCCAACTATCTTTGACTTGTCCTTTACTCTCTGAATGAAAGCTTCATCATCCGTTCCGAAATACATGCGGACCGTTCTGTCCCATATCTCTGCCGCCGTTTCATACGGGATCCCAAGGAAGTCCACAATGCTTTCGTGATCGAGCTCTACATAGCCGCAGTATGCGTTGAATATCGCGCCGAATTCGAATACGGGATGGCCGAGGCAGAGCGTGTCCATATCGATCAGCAGCGCTTCTCCGTCCTGGAGCATGACGTTTTTAAGGTGATAATCTCCGTGGACCAGGTGATCGTCGTCCGGGACGGCTTCTACGAGGCTGTACAGCTTGGTGTAAAGATCCTCCCGAAGGTAATCTTTTAAAAATTCCACCCAGGACAGGACGGTCGTCTTGCAGTCAGGCATCTCGCCTTTTTTGAGCTGCGTGGAGTGGATCTTCTTAAGCAGACCGACGTAAAGGTCAAGGACGTTGTCCAGCTCGCCCGGATCGCCCGCGAGCAGTTTTGCGAGACTTTTAGCGTTCAGAAGTTCGAAAACCGAACCGTAATATTTATCGTCGACGCGGACAACGTCGTACGGTATTGCCGTCGGGATCCCCATAACGAATGCTTTGCGCGCAAGTTCTCTTTCGCGTTCTATTTCGGCGAGCGAATCGGGGTTTTCGTATACCTTCACGATCGTGTCCGGGTCGATCCGGTATACTGTTCCGTTTGCGCCGCGCCCTACAAGTTCGCACCCGTCAACGGATACTTTCCTGAACGCCTTGCTTACCTTAACCATCTCGGTAAACCCGGTCATTTCGAAGATATCGTACACTTCCGGCGAAACATTTACGACCGATACAACCACTGCGTCCTTCATCAGGCGGAGAATTATCCTCAATCCGGCGCTCGAAATGTAAGAGAGCTTTTCGCAATCGATCACTATGCGGCTGTAATTACCCGCACTTCTGATCGCGCCGATCGCGTCTTCGATCTCTTTCGCATTCGCGGAATCGATGTGGCCCTCGAAAAAGAGCCTGAGTTCTTCTCCCTCTGCAACATAATTAATATCCATTTTAACTGCCCCCCTGCCGGTACTTTACAGGTGTATTTCAAATCATTCAGCGGAGTTTTTTTCTGATTTTCAGCACGTTTTTATCGTTTTTTCGTTCGTACTCCATGCTGTCCATCGTCTTTTTAACAAGGAATATTCCGAGGCCTCCCACTGCGCGCTCTTTCACTCCGAGAGTCACGTCAGGATCCTCTTTCGCCAGAGGATCGTACGGTACGCCGCTGTCAATAAACGTTATTTCTGCTGTATCCGCTTCTTTTTCATACTTAAAGCGCACTGTCGCAGTTCCGGACTCTTCTCCGTATGCGTAGTGGGCAATATTCCCGAATAGTTCGTCTATCGCCACGTCGATCTGCATCTTCGCCTTGAACGGGCAGCCGATCATTTCCAGTTCGCTGTTTATAAAATCGGTGACGGCGGCAATATTTTCAACTTTCGCATCTACTGTGATCTGTTTCAATCCTGTCGCCCCTTTCCCCGAATAATGGAGGCACATCATCGTAACGTCGTCAAATTGCGGCGTATCTCCCGAGTACAGAGCGATGCAGTCGTTCATTGACTTTATTATATCCTCGGTGCTTTCGTCTTTTACCTTGTTGAGTTCGCTCAGCAGGCGATCTGTGCCGAACAGTTCCGCGATCTCGTCGGTCGCCTCGGTAACGCCGTCCGTATAAAGGAACAGCTTCGCACCCGGCTCGAGTTTGAGCTCGTATTCGGTATATACAGCATCCGGCATACCGCCTACAACGAACCCGTGCTTATCCTTTACCAGTTCGAAATCTCCGTCCGGCTTTTTAAGTATCGGATACTCGTGACCGGCATTGGCCGCTCTCAAGGTACCGTCCCTTAAGTCGAGCGAGCCGAACCATACGGTAACGAACATCTCCTCGCGGTTATTGGAGCAGATCTGAGTATTTATGCTGCGCAGCACCTGTGCGGGACTTTTACCGGACATAGCTATGTTCTGAACGAGAATTTTTGAAACCATCATGAACAGAGCCGCAGGAACACCTTTTCCGGAAACGTCCGCAATTACGAGTCCGAGGTGATCGGCATCGATAAGGAAGAAATCATAGAAATCTCCGCCGACCTCTTTCGCAGGCTTCATTGACGCGTAAATATCAAATTCGGATTTGTCCGGGAACGCAGGGAAAATATTCGGAAGCATATCGGCCTGTATCTTTGTCGCAAGCGACAGTTCCGTACCGATGCGCTCCTTCTCCGCGGCGATCCTGGCGAGATCTTCTTCGTGATCGGCAAGCTCTCCCTCCATATCCGCCATCGTCAGCGCAAGGTTTTCGAGCTCGTCCCCCGTATTTATCTTTAAACCGGAGAAATGCTCCGAATATTTAACTCCGGCCTTTTTATCTTTAACATACGCCTCGGCGGCGCCGGCAATCTCGTTTATCGGCTTAACCAGTTTTTTCTCCATATGCCTGGCCATCAGGACTGCCAGCAGAATGACGACAATAAACATCGATATGCTGAAGAATATCGCGAATCCTTTCATGCCGGAAGCAATATCTTTGAGCGTCAGATCGCTGAGAATAAACCCCGCAATACTTCCGTCCGGATTTTTAACGCTTACTCCGCTGGTGCATATCCAACCGAATCTTTGCGTGTTTTCGATATTGTACAGTATCTTCTTCTCGTCCCAGTTCAGGAACTTATTGATCTCTTTCTCCGAAGCGCTTTCGAAGCTGCCCGTACGGACACCGGTACGAGCGCTGTTATCCGAATCGGCTATGTAAACGATCGATTTCGTTTCTTTATCGTACATGGCGAAATACACGTCGTTCGCCGTTCCGCTGTCTCTGAAATCATCAAGTATCGCAAGGACGATCGCGTGAGCTTCGCTGCCGGTAATTTCGCTGTATCTGGCGTAATACTTCTCCGGATTGGTCTTCTCCTCTGCGCGTTCCTCATCAGTCAGCGACCTGTATATAGTCATCACGTCGTTGCCCATCGCCGCGGGGTCAACGACTTCGTTCATTATGGCCTGAACGTTTTTAGATATTCCGAACGCCTGGTGGACGGTCTGCCTGCAATACAGATACGCGTACCATGCAAGACCGATGATCAGTGCGAGAACGCCAAGCACTATCGCTCCCATCAGAGTGGCGCGGAAAGTTCGGGTGGCAAGCGAATTATGCAGCCTCTCGAACTTTGTCATATCTCTAACATTTTTTTCAGGCATCGTTTACTCCTTAAGGCGTCTGCTCATCTGATCGTCAGGATATCAGAGAAACCGGTAACATCGAGGATCTCGCCAACAGTCTCGTTGACGTTGAGAACCTCCATCGTGCCTTGTGTGTTCATCTTTTTCTGAGCAAGCAATAGCACGCGGAGACCCGCGGATGAAATATAGTCAAGCGATGCCATATTTATGGTAAGTTCCGTCACTCCGTCAAGGTTCTCTTTCAGAAACTCTTCGAACTCCGGCGCGGTCATCGAATCGATCCTTCCGCTTACTTCGACGGTCAATTTGTTTTCGTCTCTGGTTTTAGTAATTAACATTCGGTTTTCTCCTTTCGCAAAAGCTCATGCCAATAATGATCCATACAGTATAATTATACGGATTCCGGGGCGAAATTGTCAATATCGATCGCGCGCAAGATTCCGTTTCCGGTCCTTTTTTCACCTTTCCTTGCCGCAAAAAATGTGGTAAAATATGCGTATGAAACGGAGGCGCTCATATGAGAATCACAGATATCGCATCCCGCACTGACATCGAAGCGCTTAAACGCGAAATAGCGGTACCACAGTCCGGAGAATTCAGGCCCGAATGGTTCCGCGCTGAAGGATACAGGCGCTTATCGGAAAAAGGAGAAAACGGCCTTACAATGCCCGTGAAGCGTGCCGAAGCGATCTATACGCTTTTCACGCTCCCGGAGCCTTTCATATACGAAAACGACCTGATCGCCGGAAGCATCAGGCCTCTGTTTAAAGTACTCACGGACGAGCAGAAAGCCGAAGCCGCGGAATTGACGTCGCACTACCCGGAGCGCTGGTTCGGCACGCACTCCGATCATTTCGCGCCGGACTATAAAACAGTGCTCGAACTGGGCATCCCGGGGCTGCAGAATAAGATTGCCCGGTACAAAGAAATACACAGGAGCGACGCAAAGGCGGCCGATATTCTTGAAAGTATGTCGATCGCGCTCCGGGGGCTTTCGGACAGGCTGAAGGCGTACGCGGAGAAGGCGGCGTCAATGCTCTCTAAGCTTGCTGACAGGAGCGGCATCGAAGCGCAGAGGCTCAGATTTATAAGGGAAAATTGCTATACTTTGACAGTTTCGGCGCCAAAGACGTTTGCGCAGGGGCTCCAGCTCGTATGGATGATCCACAGCTGTTTCATGTACGAAGGGCGCTACGCGATGGCCCTGGGCCGGATCGACCAGTACCTGTATCCCCTGTTCAAAAAAGATATTGACGCGGGTGAGCTCACGGAGGAGGCTGCGACGGCGCTCGTCGCTAACACATTCGCGAAGATCTGCGAAGCGAGACTTCGCGGCGGTGACGACGTTGTAAACATCTGCATCGGCGGCGTCGATCCAGACGGTAAAAACGCGGTGAATCCGCTCAGTTTCTGCGTGCTGAAAGCAGTCGGAACAGTGAACCTGCCCGGGCCGAACCTCTCCGCGCGAATTGCCCCGGATACGCCCGATAAATTCCTTGACGAGTGCCTGAAAGTCATCGGTACCGGCCTCGGCTACCCCGCGCTAATGAATGACTCCGTTAATATTCCGGCGCTCTTGCGGTACGGCTATGACGAAAAGGACGTGCGGAACTACTGTATGGTCGGATGCATCGAAAACTTCCTGCCGGGCCAGCAGCCTCCGTGGGTAGACGGGCGGTTCGACCCGATAGTTTATCTGGAAAAACTGCTTCTCGACCGCGATTCGCTGAGATCCTCTTCGGAAGAGCTCGGGCTTAAAAACGGGCAGGATGCGACCGACGATCCGGACGCGATCACGTCAATGGACGAATTCATGAAACTGTACGAGATCATGCTCGTGCGCGGCGTGAAGGAATATGTTGACAACGCAAACAGGATCATGCATGTGCCTGATCCTGAAGATAAGACGAGCCCCTTCCTTTCCTGCTTCGCCGAATTATGCATCGAGCGCGGCCAAGACATCAACAACGGAGGCTCTAAATACCCGTCCGTTCACGGTGCGGCACTCATGGGTGTAGGTACCGTCAGCGACTCTCTCGCGGCGATCGAAAAGCTCGTGTTCACCGACCGGACTTATAAGCTGTCAGAGATCATCCGTGCGATGCGCGATAATTTCGAGGGTCACGATGCTCTCAGAGAAGCCGTGCTTTCCGCTCCTAAATACGGGAACAACGACGATACTGTCGATAAATACGCCGTCTGGTACACGAAACGCCTCTCTGACGAGTTTTTCAAATACCGCACGTACGACGGAGGCGGTTTCTACACCGCTATGGCGGCAAATATTTCAAACATTTATGCAGGGAGCACGCTCGGTGCGACGCCGGACGGCAGGCTCGCGGGTAAGCCCCTTTCCGATGCTGCTTCTCCCACATACGGCTGCGACAGGCGCGGCGTGACGTCAACGTTTTTAAGCGTTTCCAAGCCGGATTATACGAACTGCGCATGCGGAACCGTTGTTAACCAGAAGTTTGACCCGTCTGCTTTCCGCGACGGGAAACGCGAGAAACTGCTCCGGCTCATCCGGGTATATTTCAATCGCGGAGGCCAGGAGGTACAGATCAATTCCACCTCGCGCCGCACGCTTATCGACGCGATGGAACACCCGGACGAATACCCTTCGCTCGTTGTGCGCGTCTCAGGCTTTTCGGCCATATATGTTACACTCGCAAAAGAAGTGCAGCTCGATATTCTGAGCCGCACGCAGCATGACGATCTATGACAGATTCAGGTGAAGAAAAACTGCTGAACGTTTCGGAAATACAGCATTTCAGCACGGGAGACGGACCCGGGATCAGAACAACGGTATTCGTGAAAGGGTGTAATCTGCATTGCCCCTGGTGCCATAATCCGGAGACCGTATCGCCTCTCCCGCAGAAACTCGTTTTCTCCGGAAGCGGAAAGACCGTCATATACGGGCGAAAAATGAGTGCGGAAGCCGTTGCCGCCGAAGTGCTGGAAGACCGCGAGTTTTACGGCGCGGACGGAGGACTTACGGTAAGCGGCGGAGAGCCTATGCTGCAGGCGGACGCTGTGTCCGGGCTCATGAGAATACTTGAACGCGACGGAATACGGACGGTGATAGATACAGCGGCGTGCGTTCCGTGGGAAAAGTTCGCGCCTCTTCTCGGAAGGGTGCAGACGTTCCTCGTCGATTACAAAACAAGCAGCGATGAAACGTATGCCGGGCAGATCGGAGGAGACCGCGAAACCGTTATTGACAATATCCGCCGCCTGATCGGTGCGGGAGAGACGGTGCGCGTGAGAGTGCCTCTCATACCGGGGGTCAATACGTCCGATACCGATGCTTCACTAATGTGTGGCCAGCTCGCAAAAGCGGGAGTTAAAACCGTTGACCTCCTGCCCTTTCACAGGCTCGGGAGCGCAAAATATACGGCAATGGGTAAAGAGTATGCTTATGCCGGGATCTCGCCTCCGGACGCGGAAACCGTTTCTCGCCTGCGGTCGATATTCGCCGGATATTTCGATTGTTTTGTTGAATAGAGAAAGGATGATTTTTATGACAGATTCTGCTAACGTTAAAACTGCTAAGGCAGCGGTGTTTCAGGGAGCACAGAGGCCGTTCGAGGTAAGGGAATACGAGATAGTTGCCACGCCTAAAGGATACGGGCGGTCGGAACTGATCGCCAGCGGCGTGTGCGGCACTGATCTGCATATCGCGCGCGGTACGCTCGCTGTTCCGGCAGGGTCGATAATCGGCCACGAGTTCGTGGGTAAGCTGACGGATTGCGATCCGGACGACGCGGCGGAGTACGGGCTGAAGGTCGGCGACAATGTTATTGCCGACATCGCCGTGCCGTGTGGAAAATGTCTCCTATGTCTGAGCGGAGATGACGCGAACTGCGTGAATATGCAGGTCACGAACGAAGCAGACGCGGAATTGCCCCCTCACCTGCACGGAGGGTACGCGGAGGTCAATTTCACTCCCCTCACGAACCTCGTAAAAATACCGGAAAATATAGACCCGTTCGCCGCTGCCGTATTCGCCTGTCCCGGCCCCACCGCGATCCACGCGTTCAGGCTCGGAGCCGGAAGCGGATACGTACCGGATAAAGAGACCGTTGCCGTCGTGCAGGGTCTCGGACCGGTTGGCTGCTTCGCGATCGTATATCTGCGCGCGATGGGTGTTAAAAAACTTTACGCCGTGACGGGCAAGGACAATCCCGAGAAGCGCCGCCTGGCTCTCGCTCTCGGTGCAGATGAGGTCCTGAGCCTCCAGTCCGACGGAGCGGAAGCCGTCACGAAAAAACTGCAGGCCGAAAACGGCGGGATAGGCGTTGACCTCTGCTTCGAAGCATCGGGCGCTCCATCTGCCATCCCCCTCGGGATCGACATACTTCGCAACCGCGGCACGTACCTTGTCCCCGGCCAGTACAGCAACTCCGGCGGCATCGAGATTCAGCCCCAGCTGATCACGTTCAAAGCGCTTCGCATCATAGGCTCTTCGCAGTATTCGATGATCGACGTAAAGGACTACCTCGCGTTCCTCGGTGACCATCCCGAGACCCAGCCGCTCATCCGCTCCCTCGCGACCGCATACCCGGTCTCGCAGGTAAACATTGCGTTCCGTGACGCGCTTGCGGGCAGGAATGTTAAGACCGTGCTGGTGAAATAATATGCATTTTGTTGACGCCAAAGGAATACTGACCGTCAGCGGAGGCTTTTGCGGAATGAATATATACCGCGGCTGCTCGCACGGCTGTATCTATTGCGACAGCAGAAGCCTTTGCTACAAATTCACGCACCCGTTCGAGGATATCGAGGTTAAGCGAAACGCACCCGAGCTTCTTGAAAAAGCGCTGAAGTCCAAACGCCGCAAGTGCATGATAGGCACAGGCGCTATGTCGGATCCGTATATGCATTGCGAAGAGCAGCTCGGGCTCACGAGACAGTGCCTCGGGATCATCCTCGAACACGGATTCGGGCTGGCGATACAGACAAAATCCGACCGTATACTGAGAGATATTGACCTGCTCGACGAAATAAACCGGTCAACAAAATGCGTTGTGCAGATGACGCTCACAACTTACGACGACAGCCTCTGCAAAATACTTGAGCCTAACGTCTGCAACACAAAGCGCAGGATCGAAGTTCTGAACATAATGCGCGAAAAAGGCATCCCCACCGTCGTGTGGCTGACTCCGATTCTGCCGTTCATCAACGATACGGCGGAAAACGTCACGTCCATACTTAACGAATGCGTAAAAGCAGGCGTAAAAGGCGTGATCGATTTCGGAATGGGTCTGACGCTCAGGGACGGAGACCGCGAATACTACTACGCGGCGCTCGACAAACATTTTCCCGGCATGAAGGAACAATATATCAGGCGTTACGGCAATGCGTATGTGCTTCCGAGTCCGAACGCAAAAGAATTGACGCGGATCTTCAAAAAGATATGCGCAGACAACGGCATTCTTTCTAGTCCTGATGATTGCTTCCGGTTCATGAACGAATTCCCGGAAAAGTATTCCCAAATGAGCTTATTTGATTGAAAATATTTGACTGAGCTTATCCGATTGAGCTTATCCGATCAGCAGATCCGCCCGGCCGCAAAATAAAAGCGGCCGGTTTTTCAGCCGGCCGCAGCTGTCAGTCGTAATAATCGACGTGCTTTCTTTTCTGTTCGCTCTCCAGAACGCATTCATCGCGCAATTCTCTCCGGTAGCACCCTTGATCTGTCTTAACGTAAAGCGCGTCGGTGATCGCGATCCGCTCCGGACAGCCGTCATCGGGAAGCGACAGGATCGCGTCGATCAGCCCGAACGAGCGAACGCATTGCACACCCGCCCCGGTCAGAACAAACAGCCTGTCGCACTTGTCCGTCACCATATCGATAACGCCCTTCTGCTTTTGACGCGGGATCGTGTGGAGAGCCCCCTGCGCAAGCGCCCTCTCAGGCCTCAAAGGAGTTTCATTGACGATCATCTCGATCCAGTCATCGTATTGCCGCGCGGCGTACCAGACCTTTCCGTCGTTTGATAAAACGATATGACTGTAAATCGCCTTAAGTTCTGCCGGAACTTCGGCTTCCGGAACTTCCGGGAAAGCATCACAGCGCTCCCACGCGTTTGCAGACGGAATGATCGCAGAAACACGCGGAGACATCCTTTTCACTGTCACAGGTTCTTTATCCCAGTCGCGCCAGAGCCACTCCATGCGCCTGACGGCCTCTTCCTCGTCCCTGTACCTGCTGCTGTGCCCCTCGCCAGGAAAATAGCGCGTTTTCGATTCATATCCGGCGTATTTGAACGCTGCGCCAGCTTCCGCATCGATCGCGCGGCTCCAGCCGAAATAATCGTTCGGTTCATGCTCGGAGTATTCGTTATATATTCTGAGCGGTTTAGGCTCGTATTTCCTGACAAGGTACGGTATTTCGTTTCCGCGCCCGAGGGCAATGTACGACGGCGAGCTCAGGTATACGCGGTGGAAATAATCGGGGTGGAACCAGGCGACAACGAATGCGGAGACGCCTCCTGACGAGCCTCCGGAGACCATATGCATATCGGGCGATTCCGAGAATTTCAGGCCGTACGTTTTCGCAACATGCGGTATCAGTTCGTGCACGATAAAGTCGCCGTACTCTCTGTCAAACCAGTCGTAGCTGTTCATCCGCATGTACCGTTCCGTGCCGTCCGGATAACGCAGTCTTCCGGCCACTACGCCTATGCTCACGCAGTACGGCGCCTTTCCCGCGTCCGCGAGCCTGAGAAGCGCATTAACGTTTGCGTCGATCTGTCCGTCGTGCTCGATCAATATCGCAAACGCTTCCGTATCCGCGCAGGGAATTGCCAGGCGGAAATCGAACACCACACCCGGTTTATATTTTTCTCCGGTGAGAGAGCCATCTATGCAGCGAATGCTTGTCATGCGACCATTCCTCTTTTCTGACTTTAGTAACTGTGAATGTGAAATTATATGTATCTATGCGTACGTAACCGGCCTGTCAGCCTTCAGTTTGAAGCATCTGCAGCCATTTTTCGGGCAAAACATATTCTTTTTCGCCGATCGAAACAGAGTATGCATTGTCATTAAATGATGTAACTGCCATGCGGATAACCAGCTCCGGTTCTTCTTCGAAGAAACCGCAGATCCAGCCGTAGATGTAACAGTTTTCAAGCGTTCCGTCTGCTTTCGTGATCTGTTCATACAGCCCTGCGTCGCGCGGATCAGGCTGAGATCTGACGTCAGACAGGAACGCGGCTATTTCGGTCTTTGCGGTAATGCCCTCTCCGCAGGATTTGTGAATAACGTCTCCCGCATCGTACTGGGTGCCTTTAACAAATTCCAGCCTGACGCAATTGTCCGCCGAAAAAACAAACTCCGGCAGCGAGGCCTTCCGGTAAATTGAGAACCACTCGTTATCCGGAAGGAGTCTTATTAGAATATTGTCATTGCCGCTGCCCTTAACACCGTATAATCCCGTCTGATACGTTAAACCCAGGTGTTGAGAATAAGATTTTTCTCCCTGAACGCCACCGATAAATTCCAGTTCGCCAAGATAATACAGCGCTCCTTCGTTTGCCAAAAATCTATATTCCGTCCCTGAAGCACTTACTAAAATACCGCTTTCGGGTGCTGTAAATCCGGCAGCATTTCTGCGCGTGCATCCACCTCCGCATACGCACAATAAAACTATTGCGATGCATAGCAGACAAACTGATTTTTTCATATAATAAAAAACCTCCGCAGTTTCCGTCTCTGGTCAATACGTATATACCACACGACCGTAAATATGTCAATCGCGCGAATAAACGCTTTTCACTCTTAATGACGCTAAAACTGCGGAGCGCATTTCACCCGTTATTTAATTTTCGCAGACTTCTTTGATAATATCTATCGCTTTTTTGAGTAGTTCGTCGTCAATATTCAGTGCGGGCAGCAGACGGACTTTGTCTTTCGCGGTCAGGCACAGAACGCCCTTTTCGATGCACCCGGCGACTACTTCCGACGCGGCTTTTTTAGTCTTTATACCGATCATCAGCCCCATACCGCTGACACTTTCGACGCCGCTTGCCCCGCTGAGTGAATCGAAAATGAAAGCGCTCTTCTTACGCACATCCGCAAGCAGAGCATCATCGATCCGGGAAAGCACGCTGATCGCCGCGGCGCAAACAACGGGATTTCCGCCAAATGTGGAACCGTGATCGCCGAAAGCAAAAACATTCTCGCACTTGCCGCCCAGAAGAGTGGCACCGAGCGGAAGCCCTCCGCCGAGACCTTTAGCCGTCGACACGATATCCGGCGTGATACCGTAATTCATATACGCATAAAGCTTGCCCGTCCTGCCGTTTCCGGTCTGGACCTCGTCAACGATCAGCAGCACGTCGTTCGCGGCGCAGAATTCGCTAAGAGCATGTACAAATTCCGGATCGAGCGGAATAACGCCGCCTTCGCCCTGGATGCACTCGATCATCACCGCGGCAAGCGTTCCTGCCTTGCACAGCTCTTCGGGCACGGACATGTCACCTGCGTCAAAACTCACAAAACCGGCCGTTAAAGGCGTGAACAATTCATGGTAATGATCCTGCCCTGTCGCAGCCAAAGTCGTCAGTGTGCGGCCGTGAAAGCTGTTGTGGAGCGTTGCAATGACGCACCTGTCATTACCGTACTTCACCGAGGCGTACTTACGCGCCGCTTTGATCGCACACTCGTTGGCCTCCGCGCCGGAATTCGAGAAAAACACTTTCTTCATACCCGTCTTTTCGCAGAGCATCTGCGCCAGTTCGATGCACGGCCTGGTGTAGTACAGGTTGGAAGTGTGCTGGATCAGCGATAACTGATCGATGACCGCCTGCTTCCACGTATCGTCGGAGATACCGAAAGACGTAACGCCTATTCCGGACCCCATATCGATATATTCCTTACCGGTATCGTCAACGATGACCGAGCCTTTTCCGGAAACTGCCGTTATCGGGAACCGTTTATATGTTCCGGCAATGTATTTGCTGTCTAATTCTTTTAAATCCATATCCGTTCCTCCGCCTCAGGCTGTCACCATCGTGCCTGCGCCTTCATTCGTCAGCAATTCCATCAGGATCGCGTGCGGTACTCTTCCGTCCATAATGACAACGTTTTTCACGCCCTGCTTGATCGCTTGTATGCAGCATTCGACCTTCGGTATCATTCCACCGTCGATCACGCCGTTTTTCTTCAGTATCGCTGCCTGCTCTATCGAGATCTCCGGGATCAGCGAAGAGGGATCGTCCTTATCCTGAAGGATGCCGGCGATGTCCGTCATCATGATGAGGCGCTCAGCTCCGAGCGCACCGGCGATGTACGCCGCGGCAGTGTCTGCGTTAATGTTGTAAATGCTCCCCTCGCGGTCGCAGCCGATCGTCGAGATCACGGGGATGTAGTTATTATCGAGCAGGTCGTTGATCACCTGCGTATTTACTGACGTGATGCTGCCCACGAAACCGAGCTGCTCGTTCTTGGCTTTAGCTTCGATCAGATGCGCATCGACGCCGGAGATACCGACGCTCTTGCCGCCTGTGACCTCGATGAGATTAACAAGCGATTTATTGACCTTTCCCGACAATGCCATCTGCGCGATCTCTACCGTTTCTTTATCGGTAACACGCAGGCCGTCAACGAACTGCGGCGCTTTTCCGATCTTCCCCATCAGGTCGCTGATCTCCGGTCCGCCGCCGTGGATCAGCACGATCTTGATGCCGATCAGCCACGAAAGGACAATATCTTTCATGACCTGGTGCTTGAGATCGTCGTTGACCATCGCGCTGCCGCCGTATTTGATGACGACCGTCTTCCCGACGTACCTTTTGATATAGGGCAATGCCTGTGCGAGCACTTCCGCCCGCTCGGTATTGGATATTGAACTGTTCATATTGCCAACCTCTTTCTTTTGTGCGCGGCCTCTTTACGTGCGGTAGTCGCCGTTGATCCTTACGTAATCGTACGTAAGATCGCAGCCCCAGGCGGTGGAACTGTACGTACCGTCCCTGAGATCTACCAGGATGCCGATCTCCTTCTCGCTCAGGATCTTTTTAGCTTCTTCCTCCGAGAATTCGACTCCGGCCCCGTTTTCGCAGACCTTTATCACGCCCGCCTTGCTTTTGAAGCATACGTCGATCAGACCGACGTTAACGTCTGCTCCGCTGTAGCCGATCGCGCAAAGCACGCGGCCCCAGTTAGCGTCTGCGCCGAACATGGCGGCTTTCGTCAGATTGGAACAAATGACGCTCTTGGCAACGGTTTTTGCGGTTTGTTCATCGCGTGCGCCGCTGACTTCGCATTCTAAAAGCTTCGTCGCACCCTCCCCGTCGGAAGCGATCATGCGGCAAAGGCAGACCGTGACCGTATTAAGCGCTTTCATAAAAGTATTGAACGCCCTGCCTTCGGAGGTGATCTCATCATTTCCGGCCATGCCGTTCGCCATCACGACCACCATATCGTTTGTAGAAGTGTCGCCGTCAACGCTGATCATATTAAAAGTCTTGCTTACGTCTTCTTTGAGCGCCTTTTTAAGCATCTCGGACGAGATAGCGGCGTCTGTCGTGATAAAGACAAGCATCGTCGCCATATTCGGGTGGATCATGCCGCTGCCCTTGGCCATTCCGCCGATCACGCATTGCTTACCGCCGATCGTGAAGCTGACAGCGACCTCCTTCTTCACTGTATCAGTCGTCATAATGCCTTCCGCCGCATCGGAACCTCCCGCCGCGGACAAGCCTTCCACGAGGGCCGGTATGCCGTTCCGGATCGGAGCAAGGTCGAGCGGCTGCCCGATCACGCCGGTGGAAGCGACAACGACGTCATTGTCGGCGATACCGAGCGCGTTTGCCGTCATGCGGCACATCTCTTCCGCGATAAATATGCCGTCAGCGTTGCAGGTGTTTGCATTGCCACTGTTGCAAATGAGAGCGCGTGCCTTCCCGTCGGAGATATGCTGCTTCGTAACGGTAAGCGGCGCACCTTTAACCAGGTTTGTCGTGTACACCGCCGCGCATGAAGCCTCTTTTTCGCTTACGATCAGCGAGAGATCTTTCTTCGTTTTATTCTTGCGGATACCGCAGTATATTCCGTTTGCCCTGAAGCCTTTCGCAGCACATACGCCGCCTTTAATGATCTTCATGTTTCAATCCTCCGCTAATACAAGCCCCGTCTCTTCCGGAAGAGAAAGAGCGATGTTCATATTCTGAATGGCCGCGCCGCTGGCGCCTTTGCCAAGATTATCAAAACGCGAGACGAGGAGCAATCTCTCTTCATTTCCGTACACACCGACCTGCATATCGTCGCGCCCCGCAAACGTCCCGGCCGACAGGAATCCGTCTTCCGACGCGTCCTCCGCGAACCGGATGATCTTACCGGTATATGCCGCCTTGTATACGCTTTTAATGTCATCCATCTCTCCCGTCAGCATATCGGGCGTCACGGGGACAATTACCTGCATTCCAGCGTAAAACGATGATACGACCGGGCAAAACACGGGAGCGTTGTCCAGGCCGCAGATGAGCTGCATTTCGGGCAGGTGTTTGTGCGTCTGGGACAATGCGTAGAGCGACGGCGCCTGTACGGATGCGGCATTGGCCGGGTCCTCGTAGCGAGCGATCATTTTCTTGCCCCCGCCTGAATATCCGGTGAGCGAGAAGCACGACAGGCGCGCTTCTTTTTTAAGCAGGCCCGCATGTACCAGCGGCGCCGTCAATGCGATGAAACCGCTCGCGTGACAGCCGGGGTTGGTGATGCGCTTCGAGTGTGCGATCTTTTCCCTCTGCCCTGCCAGCTCGGCCATTCCGTACGTCCATCCATCCGCAGTCCTGTGAGCACAGGAAGTATCGATGACGACCGTGCCGCACCCTTCTGCAAGCGTTGCTGCTTCTGTCGCCGCATCGTCAGGCAGACACAGGAAGGTAACGTCGCTTTCCTGCATCGCTTCCTTCTTCGCCGCAGGGTCCTTGCGGTGCTCTTCGTCCAGGACAATAAGCGTTACGTCGCTTCTCGCACTCAGTCTTTCTCTTATTCGCAGTCCGGTCGTTCCGGCGCTTCCGTCAATAAATACTTTTATCACAGCGGTACCTCGTCAAAGATGATTTGTGTACGAAACGGATTTTACTCGCAATGCAGGTGTTTGTCAAGATGCAAAAATGAAAAATTATTCATATTTTTTGAATATTTTTTGAATATATGCGAATTTACGCTAATTTTTACGATTATTATTCACGTCCGACGAATAAACGGCCATTTTGCGTTCACTGTGCATCGAAATAGTGGCATAGCCATATGGGAATGAGTTAACCAGACCCAAAGTAAGATCAATTACTATCGGCAACTCCTTGAGCAGTCTGTCCGCATCAAAAATATTACCAATATTATTACGGAGCTCGTTTGTCTTTTCATTGACTACAAATTGCGTTATCTGTTGTTCCGGGAATAATTAATCTTTGTCAATACGTCTGCTTCTTTGAACTGACTTCATCACAGGAAACACAATGCTTCAAGCAAAGATATTATGCTTCCCTTTTTGGGCAAATATGCTGCCCAAATGAAGTTTTTTAAAGAAGCCCAATTTGTATGGCTGTCTAACTATGACGGAGTAATTATCAATATGTTCCAGGCTGATGATCACCGCATCGGATCGTACGCCATTTTCAAGAGAGACCGTTGCGTTCCAGCAGATCCCGCTCGTCGGTCTCATAACCCGTTCCTTCCCCGGGAACAAAAGAGGCACCCCTCTCGGATGCCTCTTTTCTGGTTGCGGGGGAAGGATTTGAACCAACGACCTCCGGGTTATGAGCCCGACGAGCTACCAGCTGCTCTACCCCGCGATATATGGCCGCTTTTTCAGGCGGCGAAAGTTATTATACCACACGCAAAAAAGGAATGCAAGCAAATTTTTTTAAGGATCTGCTCTGATTCCGGCGATGCTCAAAAATAGTAATAATAACTCAGGCGGCCCATCGGAAGAGACTTGCCCGAGATATAAGTATCCAGGATATTGCCGGGGTCCTCAACGCCGTCGGTAACCTTGAAATAAACACCGCGGCAGGCGGAAAGTTTGCCGATCCCGAGAGCCTTGAGCGGAACGCAGACCTGAACATATTTGCCCGAAACCGATGTGCGCACAGATCCGGCTTCGGTCCCCTCTCCCTTTTCGTTCAGCAGATACAGACTGCCGCCATCCGGAGTGCAATCAGCGAGGAAGCTGTAGCCGCAGAAGCCCGTCAATTCGAGCTCGCCGGTACCGATGTAAATATTCATCCACGAAGGATCGTCGGAGACGGCAACATCATTCTCGCAGCGAATGAGGAAATACAGATTCGACTTATCATGCGCAAGCTTGATTTCCTGAATGTTGTTGTCCGGCGCAGGCTGCTTGTAGCTGGTCTTAAGATCGACCGAGCGCGCGTTTCGTTCACGCACCGTCTGAGAAAGCGCCACGTAAGAAGCAGAAACGGGATCCCATTGACCCGGGTCGCCATCGATATCGATCGACTTTAGCGGCTGGGATGCGGGAGAAACATTCGCCACACCTTTAAAACGGCGGATATTGTCGCAAAGCTGGAGATAAAAATTGTCACCGTAACCCTCTTTCGGCATTTCGATATCGCGCGAAAACTCTTCGTTGAACTGATCGACAAAACCCACGATTCCGTCAACTATCAATTTCTGAGCGATCCACTCGTTCCAGCCGGTCACAAAAACGGTATCGACTTCGTCAATATTGTTAAAAACAGTGTCCCACTGCTGCTGAAAATTGATGCCCTCGCGGAACGACTCGCCGTGGTTGTAATCGTCGGTGTGATCATAACCGCGCCCCCAGTTTCTGCTGCGCTCCGACCAGGAACGGCTCATCGGTATCGCAGTATGCTGGCAGACAGAAACACTTACGGTGCCATTGTGGATCGGCTGCGGATAAGACCACTCGATCCACGGAAGCGCGTCGTCAATAAAATCCTCGCTCGGCCAATGCGTGTATATGATGTCGAAAAACTTGTCCAGTTCCGCGTACCTGTCTTCCTGCCCTTCCACCAGGCAGCCCATGATCACAGGCGTCACTCCGTCGCGGCAATACCACAGGTCCTTATACAGCCCGTCTTTGTACAGCGCATCGTATATCTTCTCCATGGTCTCGACAGAATTGCTCCTGGTCATGAAACTGATCTTCGGCACGTCCCATCCCGCGTCGTAATACTCCTGGAAAACTTCGCAAAGCGCCATAAACTGATCTTTGTAGATCGGGCCGTTGCTCGTGTCGAACGCCAGAAAATCGACGCCTGCAGCCGTCAGCATCTCGCAATGACGCGCGATGACCCACTTATCGGTCATACGGTAATAGCCGAAAAGCGGCTCGTTCCAGTAGTGGAAGGCGTACAGAGGGCTGGTAGGAGTGCCCTGCTTATTCCAGAGCGATTTCGTGTCGTTTTTAAGCAGTTCGGTGATATTGTACGTGGTCGTTCCGGATGCGCCGTGCCAGAGGAAATAGAACATCCCGACCGTTTTCTCAGAGTTTGTTTTAAGTACGGGGTAAAACGTTCTGCCGAATTCGTCAACGCCGCAGATCAGGTTTATATTATATCCGTCGTTTTCGGCGTACGGGTCAATTTTCTCGGCCTTGCTGCAGCCTCCGAGTACTGACGAGAGTGCCAGTGCCAGGGCAAATACAACCAGTAAAGCCGTGAGCCTGATCTTGCTGCTGATTCTGTTCCGGACCATGATTCCTCCCCGCATTGAAAAGGCTGAAAGATCTTATTTAAGGAAACCGCCTATGATCTTGTCCTCCGCTTCCTTCTCGGTAAGGCCGAGGGACATCAGTTTCTCGAGCTGCTCGCCTGCGATCTTTCCGATAGCGGCCTCGTGGATCAGCTCGGCCTCCGTAGAGTTCGCAGTGATCTGGGGCAGCGAAGAAACGACGGCGTTGTCCATGATGATAGCGTCGCACTCGCTGTGGCCGTGGCAGCGGTTGTTTCCGCGCAGATCGGCGTTGAACTGCTGGCGGGAATCGTCCCTGGCGACTGAGCGCGACACGACGTTTGCGGTCGAACCTTCACCGTTCATATCTACCTTAAAATCGGTCGTGGCATGCTGTCTGCCGTGAGTCATTATCTTTTCGCTGATAACGATCCTGGCGCCTTCTCCGAGCGTAGCGCGCGTTACGCGTTCGGTGGAATCGACACCCTTTATCTGCGTCGTTTCCATCTCCATATAGCCGTTCTTTTCGATATTGACGACGGTCGTGGGGTTCATAACGTTCGTACCCTCGCCATTGCCCTCGCCGTAGTGGCGCTCGACATATTTCACGTGGGCGTTCTTCCCGACGTGGAACGTGTGAATGCCGTCATGGCGCGACTCGGTGCAGCTGTCGTTATGGATGCCGCAGCCGGCAATGATCTCTACCGTCGCAGCCTCTCCGATGTAAAAATCGTTGTACACGAGGTCCTGGAGGCCTGGTTCGGTCAATATCACGGGTATATACACTGTCTCGCCTGTCGTTCCGGGGGCAATTATGATATTTATGCCGGGCTTGTCTTTTTTAGAGATGATCTCCACGGCTTTGGTACTCGCGCGTCCGATAGACTTTCCGTCCGCACGGATATTGAACGCGCCGGAAGGTATCTCAGTAAGTCCCGCGATCGAGTCGAGCAATCCGCGCCCTACGGCGGCAACATCTTTCATATCAAAATCAATATTCATTCCGCTGCGCCTCCTCTTACGAATTGATCCCGTCGAGTCGCGGACAGGTGCGGTCGTACATAAGTCCCGGGAGGATCTCGTCCTTTGGCCCCTCGCGTTCGACGCGTCCGTCGCTGATGACAACGATCCTGTCAGCTATTTCAAGTATGCGCTCCTGGTGCGATATGATCATTATCGACCCGTGCGTTCTTTCGCGCATCTTTTCAAATACTTTGATCAGGCTGTTGAAGCTCCAGAGGTCGATTCCGGCTTCAGGCTCGTCAAACACGGCAAATTCGGTGCCGCGGGCAAGTACCGACGCGATCTCGATTCGTTTGAGTTCTCCTCCCGACAGGCTCGAGTTCACTTCGCGGTCAATGTAGTCCCGGGCGCACAGTCCGACTGATGAAAGGAATTCGCACGCTTCGGAAACAGATATCTCTCTGCCTGCCGCGATCGTGATCAGATCCTTTACCGTGATCCCCTTAAAGCGCACAGGCTGCTGGAAAGCATAGCTGATGCCTGCTTTAGCGCGCTCTGTGATACCGAGATCCGTTATATCCTCGCCGTTCAGGTATAAGCGCCCTCCGGTCGGTTTGTAAAGCCCGGATATCACCTTCGCAAGAGACGATTTTCCGCCTCCGTTCGGTCCGGTGACAACGGTAAACCCGTCGTTTATTTCCAGGTTTATGCCTTTTAAAATATCTTTTCTGCCTTTTTCGGTATTCGCGAAAAAGTCGATGTCAACAAGTTTGAGCATATCGTACCGCCCTGTTTTTTCATGATCATGCGCCCTTTATAAGCGCACCCGGATTATACCACATTCCCGGCTCCCTGTTCAATCTAACTCTGAAAAACGGCCGGGAATATCATTTGCTCAAAAAAACAAGCCGGACCCGAAAGTCCGGCTCATTATTTCAGAATAAGTTAACTTTCTTTAATATCAGAAAGCTCTCTTCTTCATGAAGACAACAGCTGCGCCCATAGCGAGAACAGCGATGACAGCGAACATAGCAACTGTCATGTCGCCGGTCTGAGGAACTGTCTCAGGCTGACGAGCTGTCTCAAGAACGTACTCGTTCAGGTTCAGGCCTCTGCAGGTCCAATCGGTGTAATCGGTGTTCTTCTGGTTAGACAGTCCGCC
>JAGADO010000011.1 GCA_017613535.1 Clostridia bacterium
ACTCATCTTGTCCTCCTGGCGAATTTGGTTTGGTCGCTTTAATTCTACCAGTTTTGACTCGATGAGTCATCCTTTTGCGTCATTTAATTTTACAACTTGCCGGCATCTTTCACTTGCACCGCACGCAGAAATAATGTATTATTCGAACAGGCGGAAATCAACCCCGAAGGTACAGATATGACGTATACGATTCATAGTAAAAAGAATACGCAAACAGGAAGACGCCGCTCCGTGTCACTTGCCGCGCTGCTTCTTATTTTTGTTATGTTTTGCGCTAATGTGACCATTCCGGAAGTCATTGCGGCGTCATCTGACGGATACACGGTCAGGCTGTTCGAAGATTTTGAAAAGAGCACCGCGGGCTCGGATTATGTAAATCATATTGATAATACCGGAATCGACTATTTCGGCCCCGATAGCGAGATCTTCACCGAGGGAAGCGTCGGATCTATAACCGGAAACCGTTCTCTCAGGCTGTTTAACTGCGACCTTCGCTGGCAGGGGATGAATATCGAAGACCTTTCTTTCAGGACAGGCTTCTCCGTTAAAGTAGGAAGAAATTTCAGCAATGAAATGAGATTTATTATATCCACGCAGGACAGCGCCACATCTGCCGAGTCTGCCGGAGGCACGCTGCTCATTATAAGGAACGGCCGGGGCGGGAACACTTTTCTGTACGGCGCGGACAATACCCAGCTTTTCGAACTTAAGAAGGATACTGTTTACAGGATAAGCGTTGAGATCACGAGGGGTAAAAACGAGTGCCGGTTAAGTGTCAATGGCGAAAGCGCCGGGCATGCGTTTAAATTCAGGAGTGCCGTTTACTGCATAACCGGTATGCGAGTGTTTATACCAAAAAAGGAGACCGCTCCCGAACCCACTGCTTCGCCTGCCACGCCCGACACCTCCCGCGATCCTTCCGAAGCAACTCTGGTCTCGTCTGCCGGACCGGAAAGCACTGCATATCAGACTGCAACACCGTATATTGACGCATCAACGAACATTGCCGGAGGATCTCCGTCGCTCGCACCGGAAGCGACTGAAGCACCGTCGGCAGATATCGGAAACAGCGAAATGGTTGTCCCTTCCGACGATAATACGCTCCTTATCGACGATCTGTTCATCAGCACGAAAGGGCGCGAATACCCTCAGACTTATTCGATCCAGGCTCCTGGAAAGCTTCCCGAACTGGAGGTCAACAGCGATCTTCCGTCTAAACGCGTTCGTGTATACGTAAATGCGAAAGAGATAGATATGTCCAAGGCATATGTTACGGACAATACCGTTTACATTTCAGCCGAGCAGTTCCTGAAGGGCATATCGATGGATTATTCGTATGATAAAAACGAGCGAATGCTGAGGATCAGTGATAATAAGGTCAGCGTCGCGGCGCGCGTGCCCGGAAATGACATAACCGTTAACGGACAGACCGTGACACTGGCATATCCCGTAAGAACTATTGACGACGTTATAATGATCTCGCCTAATTTCATAAACGAAGTGTTTAATGCTAAAGTATGGTGGGACCGCGAGGCGAGAATGCTTGTTGTCACGTCCGGAAGCCAGAAAAGCGATGACATTTTAAGGCTCGTCGGCGACAGGCTTTATATGAACGGCGAACCGTATTACGAGATCAGTTTCAATAAATACGATCTGTTCACCCAGCTCTGGGCCGCATATTCAAACGACCCGAATTATCCGTCTGCCGAATACAGGGACGCTGCGGCAGAAGCGGCGCTGAAACAGCTTCATGACAACGGATTTAAATCGGTAAGGGTGTTCTGCTGCGCCGACGTGCCTGATCTTATGTACGATGCAGTCGTTAAGGGCAAATATTACGAGACGATGGATAAAATGTTCGATCTTTGCGATAAATATGATATCAAAGTCGTCGTATGCCTCGGACTCATTTCGGATAATTTCGTAGTGAAGCAGAAAGTGGACGGATACGGGCTCGTAAACAAGTCGGAGAGCAGGCTGGATCTGGTCGCTTACGCCGAATCCGAATCACGCACCGTGCTCGCCCAATACATCAAAGAGTTTGTTGACAGATACAGGTCGCGCAAGACTGTGCTGATGTACGAGATAACGAACGAAGGAAATCTTGACGCGGACGTTGGAAATACAACGAGGAATGTTACGTTCTCGCTCGGTCAGCTCGCCGATTTCTACAAATTCTGCGCCGATACGATCAGATCCGTTGACGCTCAGCGTGTTGTTACAGGCGGAGATTCTGTGCTGAGGAACGCGCAGTATAATCTGTTCGCGGGGACAATGGCCGGCAGGTCAACCGATGACTGGACGACAGACACACCTGAGGAGCGCCTCTACGCATTGACTCTGCTGAACTACGGAATTGACGTCATCAGCGCGCATACATATAAGCTCGGATCGTCTGATTCAGGCATTTTCTACGAGTCGAACGGAAAGAGAGATTATTACGGTTTTGAATGGCTCATGGAAGAAGCGGCAAAACTCGGTAAGCCTTTATACAATGGCGAATCTCAGGTGCTTATCTCTGCCGCCGGAAATGATTATGCTAAGGATGCCTCGGAGTATCTCGATGCGCTCATCGAAGCGGGCGTTCAGATAACTCACTGGTGGACGTTCCGGTCCGATAAAGCCGGTTCCGACGACGGATCAGGCTGGAGCAACGATTCGGGCGAGATTTTCGAAGTTATAAAAGAAGCGAACAGGAAACTGAACGCGAAGTACGTCGTGAACGGTGTGGGAGCCGAGAATACGTTCAGCGCCGGATGGAAGGAAGAAGACGAGATAATCGATCCCGAAAAGATCATCAGTGGCGTTCAGGCTTCTAAAGAGACGAGCAGCTTCGAAGCGATCAAATGGACGCTTATAATGGCGTTATCGCTCACAGTGATCTGCGGAGGAATAGTGTTCCTGTTCAGGCGCAGGATGAAGAAAGGTAATTAAGCGGACATAAGTTGTTATGACTGAAGAACAGGCATTTTTGACAAAGCCACTCGTGCTTGCATATATTGGCGACGCGGTATTTGAACTGTACGTCAGATCGAGGCTTGTCGACGGGAAATACAGGGACGCACACGACCTTCATATGAAATCTATTAGGTATGTTAAAGCTTCGGCGCAGTCGGAAATAATCAGGTCGATCGAAGAAATGCTGAGCGAGCGCGAAAAGGACGTTGTCCGGTTCGGCAGAAACGCGCATTCGAATACGGTCCCGAAGCATGCGGATATAACTGACTACCATGCGGCAACGGGATTCGAGGCGCTGATCGGATATCTTAAATTGTCCGGGCAGGATGAGAGACTGAGCGAGATACTCGAAGCATCGTTCGAACATATTGACGGGGCGTACGGAAGGGGAAAGCCGTGATGTATTTACGGCTGATTATTGGTGAGGACTGTTTATGAGCGGTAATGAAAGATATAAGAGAAACGACAGCAATTCTCCGGACGGCGGCGATGCCAGTGAGTGCGAGATAATATATGGCCGTAATCCGGTCACAGAGGCCCTTAAATCGGGCCGGAGCATAAATAAGGTCCTGATATGCCGGGAGGACGAAAACGGCCGTCTGAAGGCTATAGAGGCCCTCTGCCGCGAAAAGAAGATCATAGTGCAGTACAGGACGCGAAAAGAACTTGACGGCGTCATTCTGAAGCAGACCGGAGAACGAAATGTGAACCACCAGGGTGCAGCTGCGTTCATTGCCCCCGCCGAGTACGTTCAGCCCGAAGATATAATTGCGTTTGCCAGAGAGAAAAACGAAGACCCGTTCGTGATCATACTTGACGGAATACAGGATCCGCATAACCTCGGAGCTGTCATCAGAACTGCTGATGCGGTAGGAGCTCACGGCGTGATCATACCTAAAAGGCGCTCGTGCGCCGTTACCGGAACTGTCGCAAAAACTTCTGCCGGAGCGCTTTCGCATGTGCGCGTGGCCAGGGTTTCAAATATCGTGCAGACGCTTGATTACCTTAAGAGCGAAGGATTGTGGGTAGCCGGTACCGACCTTACGGGGGAGACGGAATTCTTCAACGCAAAGCTCGGAGGCCCGATCGCTCTCGTTATCGGAAGCGAAGGCAGCGGAATGGCTGACCTTACCCGCAAAAACTGCGATTACGTGCTTACGATCCCCATGAAAGGGCAGGTATCATCACTAAATGCTTCCGTAGCGGCAGGCGTCGTCATGTACGAGATTTTCAGACAGCGCGGCGGAGCGGCAAATCCGTGAGCCGAAGAGGGCGCAGATGTTATCAGATTACCTGAAAGATGTTTTAAACAAAGAACAGTTTGAGGCTGTCACTTACGGTGACGGTCCTCTTCTTGTACTCGCAGGAGCAGGCAGCGGAAAGACGAGAGTGCTCACGTACAGGTACGCGTATCTCGTTGACGCTAAAAACGTGCCTCCGTATAACATCCTTGCAATCACTTTTACAAACAAGGCCGCGGGAGAGATGAAGAACCGCATAAGCGCACTACTAGGCTCAGCTGTTTCCACTGCGTGGATAGGCACTTTTCACGCGTGCTGCGGAAGGATCTTAAGGACTCACGGAGGCGTTCTCGGGTACGACAGTCATTTTACTATTTACGCCGAATCCGAATCGCTAGAAACTGTAAAAACGGCGCTTAAGCGGCTGGACCTCGATGAAAAGCAGTTTCCGCCGCGGATGCTGCGCGCTTTGATCGGAAAGTTCAAAGACCGGATGATGTCGCCGGAAGACGCCATGCGCGAGGCTTCAAACTACAGCGAAAAACTGAACGCGAGAGTATACGCAGAATACCAGAACATACTGAAGACGAGCAACTGCATGGATTTCGATGATATGATCCTTAACGTCGTGAAGCTGTTCGAAACATCACCTGAAGTGCTCGGATATTATCAGTCGCTGTTCAGATACATACTTGTCGACGAGTACCAGGATACGAACCGTGCACAGCACAGGCTTGTCAATATGCTGGCGGGCGAAAACGGAAACCTTTGCGTCGTCGGTGACGATGATCAGAGTATTTACAGTTTCCGCGGCGCAGAGATCGATAATATCCTCAGTTTCGATAAGATCTATCCGAACGCTAAGGTGGTCAAACTTGAGCAGAACTACAGGTCTACGGGCAATATTCTGAAGATCGCGAATGATCTCATCAGGAAGAATTCGTACCGCACCGGTAAGAAGCTGTGGACAAGTTCGGGCCCGGGCGTGAAGGCCGTTTACCGCATGGCCGCGGATCATAACGATGAGGCTGAATTCATCGCATCCGAAATCAGAAAACAGATCGAATCGGGAGATGCATCGTATTCGGATTTCGCTGTCATATACAGGATCAACGCCGTTTCTACAGGCATCGAGCGCGTGCTGACGCGTATGAAGATCCCGTATCGCGTTTTCGGCGGAATGAAATTCTACGATCGCAAAGAGATAAAAGACCTCGTTGCTTACTTAAGAGTGCTTGCCAACCCTTCGGATGAGGCATCGCTCAGGCGTATCATAAACGTTCCGAGGCGGGGGATAGGCGACACGACTGTCGAGCACATTTCAGTTCTGGCGAGGGACAACGGCGTTTCGATGTCTGATATAATTGCCTCCGTCGAAAAATATCCTGCGCTTGCGAGGTCAAGGGATAAGCTCGCCGGGTTCCGCGAACTTATCGCGAAATTGAAGGAGTACCTTGCGGATTGTCCCACGCTTACAGAGTTTGCGGAAAGAGTTATTGACGCGACCGGTATCGCACGGGAGTACGAGAACGAGGATACTCCGGAGGGCAATGCCAAGGCTGAAAATATACGCGAATTTTTATCGGTGACAAAGACGTTCGAGGACGGGCTCGATGAGAGCTACGAATCGGCAGGTGCTGTTTTTTCGGAGTTTTTAGAGACGGTCTCGCTTAACTCTGACCTGGATGAATCAGACGATCCGGAAGGTGCGGACGCGTCTAAAGTGACGCTGACAACGGCACACAGCGCGAAAGGGCTCGAGTTCCCGGTCGTGTTCGTTGCCGGCCTCGAAGAGGGAATATTCCCGTCGAACCAGTCGATGGACGACAGCGCGTCAATGGCCGAGGAGCGCAGGCTTATGTACGTTGCCGTCACGCGTGCGATGAAGCAGTTGTTTTTCACGAGCTGTTCGACCAGGATGCTTTACGGAAAAACGCAGAATTACATGCCATCGAGATTCATTCGCGACATTCCCGCGGAAGATATTGACATCAGCACTTCCTCATACGCCGGCTCGGGATTCCGTTTCGGAAGTTCCTATTATACCGGCCGCGCAAGGCAGTCGTACGATTTCTCCGAACCGTTTGACAAACCGTATACGCCTAAACCTGTTTCGCCTAAACCTTCGGCAGCGTCATCCGCTTTCCCGCGGTTCATCTCAACACCGTCAGCAGGCGGAGCGGAGTACCTTACATCCGTCGAGCCGGGCGAGCGCGTAAGGCATAAGAAGTTCGGAGACGGTACGGTTAAGAAAGCTGACAAATCCGAGAACGGAACTATCGTCGAGATCGTCTTTGACAATTCGGGTATGAAGCGCCTGATACTCGAGTTCGCCAAACTGCTTAAAATATAACGAAAAAGCGAGGAAAACAAAGCATTCAGGAGATATATTAAATTTTCAATCAAAATCAGGACTTGTATTGAAAGGTGAATATTGGTATATTACGCATAGCTGTTAGCACTCTGCACCGTTGAGTGCTAAAAGCCGGAAACAGATTCATAAAACCATATAAATAGGAGGAACAGAACATGAAGATCAGACCTTTAGGAGATAAGGTTGCCATCAAGATGCTTGAGACAGAAGAGACAACAAAAAGCGGAATTATCCTGCCCGGTTCGGCTAAAGAAAAGCCGCAGCTCGCAGAAGTCGTTGCCGTAGGACCCGGCGCGATCGTTGACGGGAAGCTTGTCCCGATGGAAGTTAAAGTTGGAGATAAAGTGCTTACGAGCAAATACGCGGGTACTGAATATAAATTGGACGGCGAGGAATACACGATCCTCAAGCAGGGCGATATTCTCGCGATCGTCGAATAATATCGGAGGTATGAATTATGGCTAAGGAAATTAAGTTCAGCGAAGAATCCAGAAAAGCGCTCGTCGCCGGTGTCGATCAGCTGGCTGATACCGTTAAAATAACGCTCGGACCTAAGGGCAGAAACGTCGTGCTTGATAAGAAGTACGGTGCTCCGCTCATCACGAACGACGGTGTTACGATCGCTAAAGAGATAGAGTTTGAAGATCGCTTCAGGAATATGGGCGCACAGCTCGTTAAAGAAGTCGCGACGAAGACGAACGACGTTGCCGGCGACGGTACGACGACCGCTACGCTGCTTGCCCAGGCGATCATCAGAGAGGGGCTTAGAAATATTGCCGCAGGCGCCAATCCGATGATTCTTAAGAAAGGTATTGCGAAAGCTGTTGAGGCTACTGTTGAGAGCATCCGTGAAGACAGTGTTAAAGTGCGTGGCCGTGACGATATAGCAAGAGTCGCTGCAGTTTCTGCAAACGATGACAGCGTAGGCGAGATGGTTGCAAGCGCTATGGAGAAAGTTACTAACGACGGAGTTATCACCGTTGAAGAGTCCAAGACGATGGGCACGAACCTCGAAGTCGTAGAAGGCATGCAGTTCGACCGCGGATATGTTTCTGCTTATATGGCTACCGATACCGATAAGATGGAAGCGGTCCTCGATGATCCATATATCCTGATCACCGATAAAAAGATATCCAACATTCAGGAAGTGCTTCCTGTGCTTGAGCAGATCCTTCAGCAGGGTAAGAAGCTGCTGATCATCGCAGAAGATGTCGAAGGGGAAGCTCTTGCAACGCTCGTTGTTAACAAGCTCCGCGGTAATTTCACCTGCGTCGCTGTCAAGGCCCCCGGCTTCGGAGACAGACGTAAAGAGATGCTCAGAGACATCGCTATCCTCACCGGCGGCGAAGTTATCACCGAAGAGCTCGGCCTCGATCTTAAAGAGACTCAGATCAGCCAGCTCGGCCGCGCAAGGCAGGTCAAAGTCGCGAAAGAGAATACTATCATTGTCGATGGCGCAGGCGATAAGGAAGAGATCGCAAAGAGGATCCAGGCTATCCGCAATCAGATCGCCGAGACTACTTCCGATTTCGACAGGGAGAAGCTTCAGGAGAGGCTTGCGAAACTTGCAGGCGGCGTAGCTGTCATTCAGGTAGGCGCTGCAAGCGAAGTCGAGATGAAAGAGAAGAAGCTCCGCATGGAAGATGCTCTGGCTGCTACAAGGGCTGCTGTCGAGGAGGGCATCGTTGCGGGCGGCGGAACGGCGTATATCAATGCTATTCCGAAGGTTTCCAAACTGCTTGAGACAACTTCCGGCGATGAGAAGACCGGTGTTCAGATCGTGCTGAAAGCTCTTGAAGAGCCGGTTCATCAGATCGCTGTCAATGCAGGTCTCGAGGGTGCTGTTATCGTCGATAAGGTTATGAATGCTAAGCCCGGTTTCGGTTATGACGTTCTTTCCGAGCAGATCGTTGATATGATCTCCGCCGGAATCGTTGATCCAGCTAAAGTGACGAGAAGCGCGCTTCAGAATGCTGCTTCTGTCGCGGCTATTCTGCTTACTACAGAAGCAGTCGTGGCCGATATTCCTGAGCCGGAGCCCGCTGCACCTGCCGGCGGCGGAATGGGCGGAATGTACTGATAATTGCAAATTGCAAATGACAAATGGCAAGTTGCAAATGACAAATGGCAAATTGCAAATGACTAATTGCAAATAACATATACCGGTCTGTGTGACCAATCGCGGGCGTTTCAATGATGCGCAGCTAGCGGCATACGGGCCGGTATTTTATGTGGTGTTTAAAATACCGTTATTAAAAAACATTTAAATCCAACCCAAAAAGATATTGACATCGATCGTATGCCTGTGGTATTATACGCGTTGCCTGCGGGTGTAGTTCAATGGCAGAACATCAGCCTTCCAAGCTGATTGTGAGGGTTCGATTCCCTTCACCCGCTCTTTTGATTTGTACCCGTAGCTCAGTTGGATAGAGCAACGGCCTTCTAAGCCGTCGGTCGAGGGTTCGAGTCCCCCCGGGCACGCTTTTAATCTCCGTTGCATATGAGCGGAGATTTTTTAATTCAGGACGGTTCTGAACACCTGCGCGCCGCAGTATCGCAGTCAGACAAGATATATAAAACGGTTTCAAAGCCCTTATAAGATCAGGAGGTTACTATGGATAAAAACGCTTTCTTTCCCGAGATCCGCGGTAATTTCGGATTCGGCTGTATGAGACTTCCGCAGAAAGACGGAGAAATCGACTACGAAACACTCTGCGAGATGGCGGACAAATTTATTGCCGCAGGTTTTAACTATTTTGACACGGCACACGGTTATCACGGAGGAAAGTCCGAGATCGCCGTACGCGAGTGCGTCTCGAAGAGATACCCAAGAGAACAGTTCCTGCTCACGAATAAATTGTCCGCGCCGTACTTTAAAACGCACGAAGATATCAGACCGCTGTTCGAACAGCAGCTCGAGGCATGCGGCGTTGATCATTTTGACTTTTACCTGATGCATGCGCAGAACAGAAATAATTATAAGCAGTTCAAAAACTGCAAAGCTTACGAAACTGCGTACGGTTTTAAAGAGGAAGGGCTCATCCGCCATTTCAGGCTCTCATTCCACGATAAACCTGAAATTCTCGATATGATACTTACAGAGCACCCCGAGATCGAGGCGGTCCAGATTCAGTTCAATTACTCCGACTACGACGATCCGTCGGTCGAGAGCAGAGCACAGTATGAGGTGTGCGAAAAACATAACAAACCGGTGATCATTATGGAGCCGGTCAAGGGCGGCAGTCTCGTTAATCTCACTCCGGAGGCGGACAATATTTTCCGCTCGCTTAACGGAGGCAGCAACGCCAGTTACGCTCTCAGGTTCGCCGGAAGCTTTAAGAATGTGGCAATGGTCCTGTCGGGCATGAGCAGCGTCGCTCAGATGGAGGACAATCTCTCATCGATGACCGACTTCAAACCTCTTGACCCCGCCGAAATGAACGCCGTATCGCGCGTCTGCGGCATACTCCGCGGTCTCGGAATAATACCGTGCACCGGCTGCCGCTACTGCGTAGAAGACAATCATTGTCCGCAGAACATCGTCATACCCGATCTGTTCGCGGCGTACAACACTTTCGAAGTTTTCGGGAACTGGAACACGCGCTTCCTGTATAAGACCGTGCTGACGGATTCGGGCAACGGCAAAGCTTCCGACTGCATCAAATGCGGTCAATGCGAGGATATCTGCCCGCAGCACCTCGAAATACGCGACCTGCTCGAAAAAGTTGCCGCGACATTTGAAAATCGCTGAACGGGGGAAATAAGTTTTGGTAAACAGTTCTCTTTGCTATATCGAAAAAGACTGCAGCTACCTTATGCTGTACAGAAATAAGAAGAAAAGCGACCCGAACGCCGGGAAATGGATCGGTGTAGGCGGAAAGTTTCTGGAAGGAGAGAGCCCGACTGATTGCGTCATAAGAGAAGTGCGCGAAGAGACTGGCCTTGAATTGAAGTCGCCAAGGTTCCGCGGCCTTGTGACGTTCACATCCGATATCTACGAGACTGAACAGATGTTCCTCTTCACGGCAGATTCGTTCAAAGGAACTCTTTCAGGCGACTGCGACGAAGGCGAACTTCGCTGGGTACCGAAGGACAGGATCGCCGGACTTAATCTCTGGGAAGGCGACAGGCAGTTCCTGAAACTGCTGGCGGACGATGCGCCGTTCTTCCTTATGAAGCTCGAATACGAGGGAGACAAACTGGTAAGATCAACGCTATTCGAGAGTTGAAAAACACGCTTCCATATGTTAAAATCCGGATGGGCAGGGAGGATATGCCGAATGTCCGGTAGACGAGAGAAAATTGCAGCAGAATACGAATACAAAAACAGCCGCACGAAGCACATGCCGCTTAAAATACGTGCGGTTTTATTGTGCGCACTTATTGCCGCGATCATGGTATTCTCCACCGGCTGCAGAGAACTGATCGACTGGCTGATCGAGCCTGACACGACCGGTGCGCGCGTGACCGCAACGCCGGATAAAGACGCGTTGCCGACGAATAATAACGGCGGACCTGACCACGGATACGAGCCGCTCGTAACACCACTTCTGAACACGCCCGCTGATCCTATGGCTCCTGAAAATTATCCTTTGCCGGACGAATTCAGGGACGAACTCACTTTGCTCCTCAGCCGCGCATCCGGTAATACGGTATTTAAAAAGATCTATAATATCGTCAACGATCCTAACGGCAGAACGCCGCTTTTATATTACGAACACGACGATCTTCTGAATGAATTTCCGGGATATCTCGAACTGGCGCAATATCTTCTCAAAAACTGCCACGGCGTATGCTACCATTTTGCGTCGCTAACCTGCTATCTGCTGCGCGTTTCCGGTTACGAAGCGTACGTTATACATGGCTACAGATACGACGATCTGGCGCTCCATTACTGGACGGTAGTTAAAACTGATAAAGGCTGGTATCATTTCGATCCGCTTCATCATCAGATGCTGCTGACCGATGCGCAGAAATCGAGCAACGAGGCGACGAGGGGGAACGGACTTACCTGGCAGGCGGGCATATGGCCTGAATCATCTAAAGAGATCTACAACGGATAGGGAGGTCATAAATTGAGACTTTTTAAAATGCACGGTATCGGTAATGACTACGTTTATGCAGACTGTATGTTTGACAGCATCAAAAATCCGTCGAAGTTTGCCATCGAGGTCTCGGACCGCCACTTCGGAGTCGGAGGAGACGGACTTATTATGATCTGCGCGTCGGACAAGGCCGATTGCAGGATGCGTATGTTCAATCAGGACGGTTCGGAAGGGAAGATGTGCGGCAACGGCATACGCTGCGTCGGAAAATATATGTACGACAATAATTACGTTCAATCGCCTCACGTCACGATCGAGACAGGCAGCGGCATCAGAGAGCTCGATTTCGTTATCGATGACGGCGTCTGCACAGGCGCGACGGTCGACATGGGAATACCGGAGATCGAAGAAAAGACATTGACCGTGAACGGCCGGGAAATGCACGCCGTTTGCGTTGACGTTGGAAACCCGCACTGCATACTTTTCGTTGACGATGCCGAAAACACCGACCCTGCGGTGCTCGGGCCGATCATTGAAAAAATGCCTGAATTTCCGGACCGCACCAACGTCGAGTTCGTAACGGTGATCAATAAGCATAACATGCGTATGCGCGTCTGGGAGCGCGGTTCGGGCATTACGCTCGCGTGCGGAACCGGGGCATCGGCCAGCGCAGCCGCGGCGGCATATCTCGGCAAATGCTACAGATCCGTCCTGGTCTGCCTGGACGGCGGATATCTGCACATCAGGTGGGATAAAACAACAAATCATCTTTTTATGACGGGAGCTGCCACGTTCGTATTCGAAGTAGTTAATTATGATCATTTCGGGCTTGGCGAAAGGCGCTCGTCCAAATTATGGCGAAAGGCAGGACGGTAATATGGCAAGGATCAACGAAAACTTTTTAAAACTTCCCGGAAGCTACCTTTTCAGCGAAGTCGCGAAGAGGCGCAAGGCGTATGCGAAAGAGCACCCTGAAGCTGATCTGATCTCGCTCGGGATAGGCGACGTGACGCTGCCTCTCACTCCTACTGCAGTCAGTGCTCTCCATAAAGGGGCTGACGAGATGAGCCGCAAGGAGACGTTCAAAGGGTACGGACCGGAGCAGGGATACGCGTTTTTAAGATCGGATATCGCGCGCGTCGATTTCGGTTACCGCGGAGTCAGGATCGAGCCTGACGAGATATTCATAAGCGACGGTTCTAAGAGCGATACGGGAAATATAGGCGATATATTCAGCCCGGATAATATTGTCGCGGTGTGCGATCCGGTATACCCGGTGTATATTGACACGAACGCGATGGCAGGCAGGGCAGGAAATTACGACCATGAAACGGGCAAATGGGACAGGCTTGTATACGCCTCCGGAACGCCGGACAACGATTTTGTCCCTGATGTTCCTGAATTGTACGGTGATGACGCGCCTGATATGATCTATCTCTGCTTCCCGAACAATCCCACCGGCACCGTGGCAACGCGCAGGCAGCTTAAGAAATGGGTCGATTACGCGCTTGAAAACGAAGCAGTGATCTTGTTTGACGCTGCGTACGAAGCATACATAACAGATCAGGAAATTCCGCACAGCATATATGAGATACCGGGTGCAACTGAGTGCGCGATCGAGTTCAGAAGCTTTTCTAAAAACGCCGGTTTCACGGGACTTCGCTGCAGTTATACAGTTATTCCGAAGGCGCTTGAGGTTGGAGGCGTTTCGCTTAACAGCCTCTGGAATCGCAGACATAACACGAAATTCAACGGCACGCCGTACATCGTGCAGCTGGCTGCTGACAGCGTTTATACGCCGGACGGAGCAGCACAGACGCAGGCGCTTGTCGACCACTATCTTGAGAACGCAGGCATTATCCGCGCCGGACTTGAAGAGGCGGGGTACAGCGTCTGGGGCGGCGTGAATTCGCCGTACGTGTGGCTCAGGACGATCGACGGAATGAGCTCATGGGAGTTCTTCGATTATCTGCTTAAAGAACTTAATATTGTCGGAACGCCTGGTTCGGGCTTCGGTCCGTCCGGTGCGGGATATTTCAGATTAACAGGATTCGGGAGCCGCGAGAATACGCTCCGGGCCGTTGAGAGGATAAAGAAAGGAAAGTTGGTATGAATACTGAAAGAAGAGTTGGTACAGTTTCGAGAGGAATCAGGCTGCCTATAATCCGCGAGGGAGACGATCTTGCGCTCATCGTTTCGGAGAGCGTTATCGAGGCGGCAAAGAGCGAAGGATTCGAGCTGAGAGACAGAGACGTTATTGCCATCACCGAATCGATCGTAGCGAGGAGTCAGGGCAACTACGCCACCGTTGACGACATCGCTGCTGACGTGCGTGCGAAATTCGGAGGGGGAACCGTAGGCGTCATCGATCCGATTTTGTCCCGCAACCGTTTCGCGATCTGTCTGCGCGGTATCGCAAGGGGCGCTTCGAAGATCGTGCTGATGCTTAACTACCCGTCGGATGAGGTGGGCAATGAGCTCGTCAGTCTCGATAAGATCGATGAGGCGGGTGTGAATCCGTATTCCGACGTCCTTACTCTCGAGCGTTATCGCGAACTGTTCGGCGTAAACCGTCACGAGTTTACAGGGGTCGATTACGTGGAATATTACGGGAACCTGATCCGCGAGGAAGGCGCTGATGTCGAGATCATTTTCGCTAATCAGCCCAGAACGATCCTGCAGTACACCGACTGCGTACTGGCGTGCGACATCCACACAAGAGCGCGTACCAAACGCATCCTTAAAGAAGCAGGAGGCCGCATCGTGCTCGGCCTCGATGACATACTTAACGCCAGCGTGAACGGCAGCGGTTTCAACGAGAAATACGGCCTCCTCGGTTCGAATAAATCGACCGAATCGAAAGTAAAACTTTTCCCGAGAGACGCTCAGGACCTCGTTGAGGACATCCAGAGCAAAGTCCTCGATGCTACCGGAAAGCACGTTGAAGTAATGGTTTACGGCGACGGAGCGTTCAAAGATCCGAAAGGAAAGATCTGGGAGCTCGCCGATCCGGTCGTATCTCCGTTCTACACCGAAGGCCTCGAAGGAACGCCTAACGAGCTGAAGCTCAAATACCTCGCTGACAACGATTACAAGGATCTTTCTGGCGAGGCGCTTAAGGAAGCTATCTCCAGGTCGATCCGCGCGAAGAAGAGCAATCTGGTTGGCAATATGGCTTCCCAGGGCACTACGCCGCGCCGCCTGACCGACCTCATCGGTTCGCTTTGCGACCTCACAAGCGGTTCGGGCGATAAGGGCACGCCGGTCGTGCTCGTACAGGGCTATTTCGATAACTATACAAATAACTGATCATGAAAAGGAGCAAATCATGAACGACATCAGACCTGAATCCATGAAAAGGATCACAAACGAAACGCTTGCCAACGCTTTTATCGAAGAACAGATCGCGGCGCTCAGGGCGCAGATCGGTGACGGAAAAGTGCTGCTGGCATTGTCCGGCGGCGTAGATTCGTCCGTCGTTGCCGCGCTGCTGATTCGCGCCATCGGTAAAAACCTCGTATGTGTGCACGTTAACCACGGCCTTCTGAGAAAAGGCGAGCCCGAGCAGGTAATACGAGTATTCCGCGAAGAACTGAAAGCGAACCTGATATATGTTGACGCTGTAGACCGCTTTCTTGATAAGCTCGCGGGCGTTTCCGACCCCGAAACAAAGCGCAAGATCATCGGTAAAGAGTTCATCGACGTGTTCGCAGAAGAGGCCGCAAAACTCGACGGCATCCGCTTCCTAGGACAGGGCACGATCTATCCTGACATCCTGGAGAGCAAGGGCGTTAAGGCGCATCACAACGTCGGAGGCCTACCCCCGGAGCTGAATTTCGAGCTCGTGGAGCCGGTCAAGTTCCTTTATAAGGACGAGGTTCGCGTAGTGGGCAAGGCTCTGGGTCTCCCGGACAATATGGTCTACCGTCAGCCTTTCCCGGGTCCCGGTCTGGGTGTGCGCTGCGTCGGTGCGATCACGCGTGACCGCCTCGAGTCGCTCAGAGAGGCAGATGCCATCGTTCGCGAGGAGATTGAGAAACTTCCCGAAAGGCCCTGGCAATACTTCTGCGCGATCCCTGACTTCCAGTCTACGGGGATCAAGGACGGCAAGCGCTATATGGGCTGGGCGGTCGTCATCCGCGCGGTCAATACCGTTGACGCCGTTACCGCTACCGTTCCGGAGCTTCCTTTCGCCACGCTCACAGCGATACGCGACAGAATAATTGCCACCGTCCCGGGAGTGAACCGCGTGTTCTGGGACATCTCCGAAAAACCTGTTTCCACGATAGAATTTGAGTGATACTTATTTTCCGCAGCGACGGTATAGCTGTATAAGGAGTTTCGGTTATGGGATATTTTCTTGATATACTGACTATAATTCTTACTCTGCTTGCCGCCGTTGCGATTTTTCCTTTTGTTGTCGTTTCAATGATCCTTTTTTTCGAAGAAGGAGAATATGCGGAGCGCGAAGGCAGAAGCAGAAATAAAAAGATCAGTGTAATGTTCATCGTCGCCATATCTTTACTTGTTCTTTCGGTAATTTTAATCGCGTTTCTGATTATTCTTTCGGACCAGCCAATATTAGGTATGTAACATGACTGATCTGAGGAGCTTCTAT
>JAGADO010000148.1 GCA_017613535.1 Clostridia bacterium
TACCTGTCCCCCTGTCCACTTCTGCCTTCTTTCCTCGGTTTCTGCAGACCGGACCGGAAATGGTACCTGTCCCCAGGCCCGTTGCCCGCGTTGCCGCCTTTTTCCGCCGCCTGCCGCTTGAAAAAGAGCGAGTTGTATGTTATACTCCCAAGCGTGCCCAAAGGCCTTCAGGAGGATCAAGACATGAAAGAGTGGATGAGAAAATTAAAGGAGTTCATTGTGCCCGGAAGCACCGCAAAAAAAGCGGATGCCGAAGCGCAGGAAAAGCGGGAAGAAGCACCGACCGGACGAAACTCGGTACGGAGCGGCTCGTACTTTGCGGGAGCGGGAAAAAGCAAACATCCTCTGGGAATGGACGAAGGGCAGGTAAAAATGTGGACACTGCTCACAGCCGGAATTGTCCTGCTCGACCTGATCGCATTCGGATTCCTCGCGTCAAGGCTCCTGTTCGGCCTCACCGAAAAACTCTGCTACGCATTCAAGCTTGACGGCCTCTCATTCGTAAACCACAGCTTCAGGCAGGTAGAACTGCTCATCGCATACGCCGTTGACTTCATCATAGGCGGAGCACTCATCTGGCTCACACTCAGTATTGCCGGCATGTTCACAGAAACCGCATTTCTGAAAATACGCAGAAAACACATACTGATCGCCGTAGCCGCATTCGCCGCGCTGTTCCTTGTCCTTACACTGATCAGCGTTATCATCGGGCACAAATACGACTCATACCTCACGTACCGATTCATGGCACCGCTCATGTGCTACGCAGGAGGGACGCTGTTCCTCGGACTGTCGCTGCTAAGGATCGAGGTCAGATAACAAGGGCCGGTCACACCGGACCGCGTAAAACGGATGCTCCGCCCGGCTAAAAGAGGCTGGCTAAAAAGCGCCCGCTAAAATCGCCCGGCAGGGGAAAAACAAACGGAGGCAACAAAATTGCTGGGAATAATATTGTTCACAATATATCTGATATTAGGCATCATGATGGCCGCATACCTGCTGCCCGAAAAAAAGCCGCTGCTCAGACTCTGGGCAGGCGGTGTACTCGGCATTGTCGCCCTCATGTGGTCCAACATACCGTTCTCCTTCATATTCGGCTTCACGAAAGCATCACACATATGCGGCCTCGTCCTCACCATCCTCATCACATTTGCACTCTACTTCTACCGTGCACGCCGCGATAAGCTCAGCCTGCTCCCCGGGAAAAACTGGGCAGCCAGGATATTCGGAAAATACACAGAAGGATTCACACGCGAAGACGGGCGCCTGATGCTCCTCATACTCCCGTTCATGATATTCGGCATCATCTGCCTGCTCAACCACTCGTTCTACGACGTAAACGGCACATACTACACCGGCCAGTGCACTTACGGCGACATGAACTTCCACCTCGGCATCATCACCAGCCTGAAAGAGCAGGGCACGTTCCCGCCCGAATACAGCATCTGCCCCGGAAACCAGCTCGACTACTACTTCCTCTGCGACTCCGTATCATCCTCACTCTACCTGTTCGGCCTGGGCCTGCGCGCCGCATACGTGCTGCCGATGGCATTCGGCTTCCTGCTCGTATTCATGGGCTTCTGGTTCTTCGCCGAAGCCGTACTGAAATCATTCTCAAAAGCATCGGTCGCATTCATATTCTTCTTCCTGAACGGCGGATTCGGGACAATGTACTTCCTTGATAACCTCCGCAAAGACCCGGCACATTTCACCCAGATCTTCACCGAGTACTACCACACACCCACAAACTTCGTAAACAGCCAGGGCGGGACAACGAACATATGCTGGACCAACACGGTCGTTGACATGATGCTCCCGCAAAGAGCCACACTCTTCGGCTGGATGATACTGTTCCTTGCCCTCTACTTCCTCTATACATCCGTATTCGGCGGAAAAGACGAACCGAAAGAACGCAGATTCATCACCGCCGGAGTACTCGCGGGCCTCACGCCGATGATCCAGACGTACTCCTACTTCACGGTAGGACTCGTTGCCATCGCATGGCTCATATACTCCTGCATCAGGGACAAATTCTCGTGGAAGATCATCCGCTCGTGGCTCTGCTTCGGAATACCGGCTCTGGCGTTGTCAATACCCCAGCTGAAGATCTGGATCTTCGGCGCTGTGGGAGGCGAAAGCTTTATCAGCATCGCTTTCAACGCGTACAACGAATCGGATAACTGGCTCTGGTTCTGGGTAAAGAACGTAGGGATCGTATTCATACTGCTTGTCCCCGCATTCATCAGCACATCGAAGAAACTCAAAGCGATGTACAGCGCGGGACTGCTCATATTCGTTGTCACCGAATTCGTAAAATTCCAGACATTCGCGTACGACAACAATAAACTCTACCTGATGTGGTACGCATTCTCCACGCTAATTGTCGCGGACCTGCTCGTAAACTGCTACCGCAAACTTGAAGGCGTGAAAGGCAGGCAGGTCATTGCCGTGATCCTCTTTGTGATTGCCACGAACGCGGCAATACTTACTATGGGCCGCGAGATGTATTCCGGCTTCAGGCCCCAGTCGTACAGCATATACGACGCAAAAGCAGTGCGTGCGGCAGATTTCGTCAGGGACAATACCCCCGCGGATTCGCTGTTCATCTGCTACAACAACCACAACAACGCGGTAGCCTGCCTGTCCGGGCGCAATATCTTCGTCGGTTCAGGCACGTTCCTGTATTCGCACGACGTGGGATACCAGGAGAGGCAGAACGCGCTCGCCGTGATCTTTAACGACAGCGACGAATTTGAAAAATACAAGAAAGAATACGGGTTCGATTACGCATACATTTCCGAATACGAGCGGAGCAATCTCGATAAGGGCAGCTTCATCGAAGAATACCTGCAGAATACGTACGAGCTCGTGTACGACCAGGACAATATCAAAATCTACGACCTCGGCAGTCCTTTGTGACAGCCGCGGGTACGGCAAACGAAACGGAGACGTTAAAAGTGAAAAAAACGATAGAAGGGCTTGAAGGCGGCAGATTTTACGCATACATTGCCCGCATGAAATACATAACACGCTGGGGGCTCATGCGCAACACCGAAAAGGAAAACATCCAGGAACACAGCCTGGAAGTAGCGATCCTTGCCCATGCGCTCTGCCTCATCCACAACGAAATAAACGCCGAAACCGGTAAAGCACCGCTTGACCCCGAAAAAGCGTGCATCTTTGCCGTGTTCCACGACAGCGACGAGATCATCACCGGAGACCTGCCCACGCCCATCAAATACGCTAACCCGGTCATCCGCGATAACTACCACGATATAGAAGCGCAGTCGAAAGAGAAGCTCCTGTCAATGCTCCCCGAGAAGTTCAAGCCGGTCTACAGAGACATACTTTTCTTCGAAGACAGCGCTCCGGAATACAAGGCCGTCGTGAAGGCGGCGGACAGGCTTTCCGCGTACATCAAATGCGCGGAGGAATGCAAGGCGGGAAATGCCGAGTTTTCGCGCGCCAGAGAGACGGTGCTCGAGACGATGCGGGCAATGGACCTGCCGGAACTCGATTATTTTATTGACCACTTCCTCGATGCGTACTCGCTCACGCTTGACGAGCTCGAAAAGCAGGAAGACTGACGGAATTTCGATCATTAAGAAGAGGACAACGAAATGGGATTATTTGACAAAATATTTGGAACTTACAGCGACCGTGCGATCAAGCAGGTGAAGCCGATCGTTAATGAAATAAACGCGCTCGAGCCCGAGATGGAGAAGAAATCCGACGCCGAACTCCGCGCGATGACAGGCATCTTCAAGGAGAGGCTTGCGAAAGGGGAAGACCTCGATGACATCCTTCCCGAGGCTTTCGCGGTAGTGAGAGAAGCCGCAAAGCGCGTGCTGGGACAGAGACACTACGACGTACAGCTGCTCGGAGGCATTGTCCTTCACCAGGGGCGCATAGCTGAAATGAAGACCGGTGAAGGTAAGACGCTCGTTTCCACGCTTCCCGCGTACCTGAACGCACTCACCGGAAAAGGCGTGCACCTTGTCACCGTAAACGACTACCTGGCCAAGCGCGACAGCGAATGGATGGGTAAGATATATTCGTTCCTCGGCCTGACCGTAGGCTGCATCGTGCACGATCTCACAGCTGACGAGCGCCGCGCCGCTTATAACTGCGATATCACGTACGCCACGAACAACGAGCTCGGTTTCGACTACCTCAGGGACAATATGGTGATCTACAAGCAGCAGCTCGTGCAGCGCGACCTGAACTTCGCGATCGTTGACGAGGTAGACTCGATCCTGATCGATGAAGCCAGAACACCGCTTATCATTTCCGGTGCGGGCAATAAATCCAGCGAGCTTTATGAGCGTGCCGATGCGTTCGTATCCGGCCTGAAAGCGCTTGTCATCAAGGAGACCGACAGCAAAGACCTGATGGAAGACGTAACGGAAGACTATATCGTTGACGAAAAAGCGCGCACTGCCACGCTGACAACGATCGGTGTCGGTAAGGCCGAGCGTTTCTTTACTCTTGAAAACCTTTCCGACCCCGAGAACGCCGAGATCTCGCACCACATAAACCAGGCCCTCAAGGCACACGGTGTGATGAAGCGCGATATCGACTACGTCGTGAAAGACGATCAGATCATAATCGTTGACGAATTCACCGGTCGCCTGATGTTCGGACGCCGCTACAACGAAGGCCTCCACCAGGCCATCGAAGCGAAAGAGCGCGTGAAGATCCAGAAAGAGAGCATGACGCAGGCGACGATCACGTTCCAGAATTTCTTCAGGATGTACAAGAAATTATCAGGTATGACCGGTACGGCGCAGACCGAAGAGCAGGAATTCAACGACATATATTCGCTGGACGTAATCGTTGTCCCCACCAACAAGCCTGTTATAAGGATCGATTATCCCGACAGCGTGTATAAGACGGTGGCAGGGAAGTACAAGGCGCTCCTTAAGGACGTCGTGGAAGTTCACGAAAAAGGCCAGCCTATACTGATCGGTACTGTTTCGATCGAAAAATCCGAGCACCTCAGCAAGCTTCTCGGCAGGAACGGTATAAAGCACAACGTTTTGAACGCTAAAAACCACGAGCGCGAGGCTGAGATAATCGCTCAGGCGGGCAAGTTCGGTACGGTTACGATCGCCACGAACATGGCAGGCCGCGGTACCGATATAGTGCTGGGCGGCAACAGCGAGTATATGGCTAAGCAGGATCTGCGCCGTGAGGGTTATACCGAGGAGCAGATCGCGCAGGCGGACAGCTACGCGGACACGTCCGACGAGAACGTCCTTAAGCTCAGGGAGCATTACAGGGAACTGGTGGCGGAGCACGACGTCGACACGAAAGCGGACAGGGAGAAAGTCGTTGCCGCAGGCGGCCTGTTCATAATGGGTACGGAGCGCCACGAGTCGAGACGTATTGATAACCAGCTGCGCGGCCGTTCCGGACGTCAGGGAGACCCCGGTATGTCGCGGTTTTACATTGCCCTCGAGGACGATCTTATGAGATTGTTCGGCTCGGAGCGCATGATGAGTATGATCGATGCTCTGGGTGTGAGCGAGGATTACGCGATAGAGAACAAGCTGCTTTCGAATGCTATTGAAACGGCTCAGAAGCGCGTCGAGGGCAGGAACTTCGATTCACGTAAAAACGTGCTCCAGTACGACGACGTTATGAACCAGCAGCGCGAGATCATTTACGCGCAGAGGCGCAAGGTGCTTGACGGCGAGAATCTGAAGGAGAGCTTCCACGGCATGATCAGGAGCCGCATAAGCGACACGGTCGATCTGTACTGCAACAAGGACGTTGACCCCGAGTACTGGAATCTCGATTCGGTCGAGGCCGATCTGGTGGGTATTGCTTCGCCTGCGATCATCGAAAAGTACCGCGCGGCCGGGCATCACACGAAACCAGACGAGATGGCGAAAGAACTTATTGACGACGCGATCCTCCGCTACGATGCGAAGGAAGTCGAGCTGGGCGAGGAGATCATGCGCGAAGCAGAGCGCGTGATACTGCTCAGGAGCGTTGACGAGAACTGGATGACGCATATTGACGCTGTCGACCAGATGAAGTACGGCGTTGGTCTGCTGGCTTACGGCCAGAAGAGCCCGATCGTTGAGTACAAGTTCCAGGCGTTCCAGATGTTCGAGGATATGAACAAGACGATCCAGGACGAGGCCGTTCGCCGCATGTTCAGCGTGCAGCTTCGCCCGAATGTGAAGCTCGAGCGCAAGAGCGTCGCTGGTCCGGGCAGGGCCGGTTTCGAGGGTGAGGCGCAAAGGTCAAGGGCTGCCAAGCATATCGCGGCGGCAAAGAGTGCTGAGCAGAGGATGGCTGAGGCTGGTGGCGAGGGCGACGGGCATCCGGCCAATCCGGGCAAGCCCGTGACGTACGTGCGCAAGACGGCGAAGGTGGGGCGCAATGATCCCTGCCCGTGCGGCAGCGGCAAGAAGTACAAGGACTGCTGCGGGGCGGACGAGTAAAAGGCGAACCGAGTGACAGTACGAATTTCGGGTCTTATGCGATATCGACTGAAAGCCCGCATTTCGGTCAAACGAAATTCTTAACTGTCTACTCGGCTTCGCAGGTGAAAAATGGTAGGTTGAAAAAAGCAAATGGGACGGCGAACTGTAAGCATACTGCGAATGGCAAATTGGAAATAGCAGGTGGATAATGGCAAATTGCATATGATTGACAAATATACATTCATTTTCCATTTGCCACTTGCCACTTGCAACTAACCATTTGCAAGTGGCAATAAAAAAAGGACAAACATTTGTATGGGTTCACTTAAGAAAGAAGCGGCGCAGTTTAAGCCCGTGGATCTTGTCAAACTGAGATCGGAGAGCAACGTGACCGATGCCATGCGTATGGCGTGCGGTCTGTATAACTCTGCCCTCAGCGAGATCGAGAACGGGAGCGTTTCTTCCGCGCGCGGAAATCTGCGCAAGGCGACGGCATTGTGCCCGGAGTTTAATTACGCTGTGATCCTGTACGGAATCTGCACATTTTATACGGGCGACCGGACGGGGGCAATGCGTATTTTTAACTCCGTGAAGACTCCTTCGGAGCGGTCGCGGGCAATGAAAATATACGACAGACTTGTTGACGAGGAATTGTCCGTATCGGCAAAAGAAGTGAGCGGCGCGCGCCTGAGAAAAGCGATCGAATCGTTCACCGACAACCACGTTGACAGCGTGTACCGTAAACATACCGAGCGCCAGTACGAGGAAGAAACTATTGTCCAGCCGCGCTCCCTGTTTTTTGACAGCGAACCCGGAATGGGCGACAGCGGCGTCAAGATCGCAGCGAGCGGCTGGTCCGGCCGTGCCGCCTCCGAAAACGCCTCCGACATGGATGGGCCCCGCGAGCCGTCAAGGCGCAAGACGGTCGTTACGCTTCACCAGCTTCCCGAGATCGAGGAGCAGAAAGCGCCGCGCCGCAAGCTGAAATTCAACGGCTACATCCTGACAATAATCGTCATCCTCCTGCTGATCGCGCTCCTCATCGCTGTGATCGGCTGGGTATCCGAAAGCGCCAAACGCCGCACGCTCGAGCGCGATGACAAGAACAATATGACCTCGATGGCTCTGATTTGCGCGGAAAAAACCGGCAATGACGAAAAACCCGAAAAAAGCGTTGACAGCGGCAAATCCCGGTGGTATAATGCCGATTGCGCTCTTGAGAACGCACGCACCTTTAGCTCAGCTGGTAGAGCAACTGACTCTTAATCAGTGGGCCCAGGGTTCGAGTCCCTGAAGGTGCATACAAAAAA
>JAGADO010000149.1 GCA_017613535.1 Clostridia bacterium
CAGTAGCTTTCGAGGCGGGTCGCCGGTCAGCCTGTGGACCGCAACGGAGGGAGGCAGCTCGGCCAAAGCAGCCGAAACGACCTCAATATACTCATCCATTGTCAGCGTCCGGAATGCGCCGCTTTCGTACAGATCCGCCAGATCCGTGCCCTTCAGCACGTGCAAAAGCTGAAATTTGACACCATCCGCGCCTGACGAAGCGACGTACCTCACCGACTCGAGCATCATTTCTTTTGACTCGAGCAGGAGCGCGGAAGGTTCGGCAGAAGCATCCGGATCGGGGTATGGCAGGCCGAAAATGAGGTGGACAACGACGCGCGCCTCGGCTTTGTGTAGCAACTCGATCGCACGGTCGTAATCGGAAAGCGGATAGCCGCGGCGGATGAAGCGCGCCGTCGCATCATGGATAGACTGAAGACCGAGCTCGACAAAAACTGTTGTCCGCGCGCACAATCTGCGGATCATGGCAATGACGTCCGGCCCGAGGCAATCAGGCCGTGTCGCGATCGAAAGGGCAACGACGGTTTTGTCCTCCAGCGCTGCGTTGAAAAGTGGTTCGAGGTATTCCACGGGAGCGTACGTATTCGTAAAATTCTGAAAATATGCAATAAATCCCGCGCTGTTGATGTCGATCTTCCGCCCGAGCCGCTCTTTTGCGCGGTCAAGCTCCTCCTGCCTCCCAGTGAAGCGTTCCGAAAAATCACCGCTGCCGGCCTGAGAACAGAAAATGCAGCCCCTTGTCCCCTTCGTGCCGTCGCGCGTAGGACAAGTGCATCCGATATCCAGCGGCAGTTTGTATATTTTCCTGCCGTATTCATCTTTTAACCTGTCCCCGATCAGGCGGCTAAAATTCACGTCAGCACACGCTCCAAAATAATATTTCCGGCCATAAACCGGCTCTCTGAGCCTCGTTCCGGCCGGAACCGGATTTATTATACAATATTTCGCGTTTTTTGTGCTATAATCTGCGGCGGGAAATATTATTTCCGAGCCGGAAATTTTATTCCCAGGCGGGAAATGTTTTTTCCGGGCGGGAAATGTTATTACCGGGAAGAGGGCGGCAGAATGTTTTCAGAAAATATTCAGGAGAAGTTAAAAGAAGCAATGTTCCATGCGGGCGAACTTGTGTTGTCCGCAAGGTACGACGATTCGCCCGTGCACGCGACGCAGCAGCTCGGAATCGAAGTCAAGCCCGGCAGCGTAAATTTCGTCACGGCGTACGATAAGGCGGTGCAGGCGCTGCTGGAAGACGAATTTTCACAGATATTGCCCGAAGCCAGATTCCTTGCCGAGGAAGACGACGACAGCGGCGCGGACAACGGCATCGTCAATGCCCGCGACTCGTTGTCCGGTTTCGTTTTCGTTATTGACCCGATCGACGGTACAACAAATTTCATTAAAGATTACAGGCTGTCAACGATTTCTGCCGGTCTGCTCAAGGATGGCGAGCCGGTCTGGGGCGCGGTGCTGCAGCCGTATTCCGGTGAATATTTTCATGCCGCCAGGGGCTGCGGTGCGTTTCTCGGCGATAAGCAGATCTACGCAAGCAACGTCCCTCTCGCCCGTTCTTTGATCGTGTTTGGGACCTCCCCTTATTACCGTCAGACACTTGGCAGAAAAAGCATGGCCGCGGCGGAAGAATTGCTGATGCGCGCGACCGACCTCAGGCGGTCCGGCTCCGCTGCATACGACCTGTGCACGCTTGCCGCTGGAAGAGCAGACGGGTTCTTTGAATTGTCTCTGTCGCCGTGGGACTATGCGGCGGGTGGCCTTATATTGAAGGAAGCGGGCGGGATCGTGACAAACGCTTTCGGCGAGCCACTCCCGTTCGGCCGCGGCATCTCCAGTTCCGTCGTCGCCGGAAACAGCAAAAACTACCCGGATATTCTGGAGATAGTAGGTAACATAATGACGAAGTGATAATGGCACGGCGATAATGGCAAATTGCAAGTGACAAATGGCAAATGGAAAATGGCAAATTGCAATTATCACTCATCTCCCCTTCTCCCTGTACAGCGCCCGGTACTCGGTCGGCAGCACACCGCACGCCGCCTTAAACGCCTGAGTGAAATTGCCCTGCGAATCATACCCGACCGACGAAGCAACCTCCCCGACAGGCAGATCCGTTGTCCTCAAAAGCTCCATTGCCCGCTTCATCCTAAACTCGCGCATATACGACGCAACCGGCTGGCCGTAGATCACCCTGAACTGATCCTTCAGCGTCGTCGGATTGATGTGGAAACGGTGCGCCAGCTCCTGACGCGTAATGCGCTTATCAACATTTTCCACAAGAAACTCGTGCGCCTCCATGACGACCTTGACCGAACTGTCGAATTCGGGCAGGATCACTTCGTCCTCGTGCGCAGGACAGGACAATTCGACTATTTCTTCGATCATCGTGTGGAGCGTCTGGGCCCGCGGCGTCCTCGCGGCGGTGTAATGGACCTCTTTCCCGTCTCTGTGGCTGACAACAAGCCCCGCGTTTTTCAGTATTTTCAAGTGGTGCGACAGAGCCGGGCTCGTCTGGCCGGTCAATGTCGACAGGTTTGCCACGCATTCTTCGCAGTGGCATAAAAGCCAGAACACCTGCAGCCTGCTGCCGTCGCACAGCAGCTTAAAAACCTCCGCTGCCGTATCGAAATTATCCGCACCGGGCATCTCCGCCGCCAGATTAGCCGGCAGCTTGCCGTGGTTATGTGGCAATTGTTTGATCCTCATACGATCCGCCTCCTTGTCTCGCATCCGTTCTGCCGTTAATTTTACCACCTTACGCGCACCGAAATCAACGGACGCGGAACGATAATTATTGAAAACGGCAATAAATTTGTTGACGGCGGAAACAATCGCGCCGCGGGTATTGACGATGCCTGACCGCTCGTGCATAATCAGGGCAACGATTAAACACCCGTTTAATTGATTGCCGCCGGAAAGGACAGCTGACAATGGAAAAGGAACAGAAAACACTGCTGATACGGATAATAATCGCCGCGCTTTTAACAGCCGCGCTTATCCCGCTTAGGTTTTTAGACCTGCCCCGCCCGGTCATGCTGCTGCTCAGCCTCGTGCCGTACCTGATCGCGGGATACGACGTGCTTTGGGAAGCGGCCAAAGGCATCCTGCGCGGTCAGGTGCTTGACGAGTGTTTCCTTATGAGTATCGCTACGATCGGAGCGTTCGTGCTCGGATATATTTCAGACGGAGATTTCTTCGAGGCACCCGTGGTAATGCTTTTCTACCAGACCGGTGAGCTGTTCCAGGATCTCGCCGTAGAAAAAAGCCGCAAAAACATCGCCGCTCTTATGGACATACGGCCCGACCACGCGAACCTTGTCGAGGATGGGCTTGCGGATGGCGCGGCGTTCCGGGTCGTTTCGCCGGATGAGGTCGAGCCGGGCAGCCTGATACTTATAAGGCCGGGCGAAAAAGTACCGATAGACGGAGTGGTGGAAAAGGGAGAATCTGCTGTTGACACCGCCGCACTCACAGGAGAAAGCGTGCCCCGGACGGTGCGCAGCGGAGACGAAGTATTGTCCGGTACGGTGAATCTCAGCGCCGAACTGCTGCTGCGCACGACTAAGAACTTCGGTGAATCTGCCGTTTCGCGCATTCTGGAACTGGTCGAGAACGCCGGAGAACGCAAAGCGAGATCGGAAAACTTTATTGCCTCATTTGCGAGAATATACACTCCGGTGGTGTGCATCGCCGCCCTGCTGCTCGCGATCGCTCCACCGCTGTTCCTGAAATTCGTGCTCGGAACCGACGCAGCATGGACGATATGGCTCTACAGAGCGCTCTCGTTCCTTGTCGCATCATGCCCCTGCGCGCTCGTCGTCAGTATCCCGCTCGGCTTTTTCGCGAGCCTGGGAGGCGCCGGACGCGAAGGTGTCCTTATAAAGGGCGCGGGGTTCGTGGAGGCGCTTTCGAAGACCGGTACGGTCGTGTTCGATAAGACAGGCACGCTCACCAGGGGCTCGTTCGAGGTCGAAAAGATCATTCCGGCGGATCCCGGAAAGGTTTCAAAAGAGGAACTGCTCGAACTTGCGGCGTTAGCTGAAACGGATTCGACGCACCCGATCGGGCTCAGCCTGATCCGCGCGTACGGGAAGGAGCCGGACAGTAGCCGTGTGGACAATATCCGTAACATCAGCGGGAAGGGCGTTATGACAGACGTTGACGGCCGTACCGTTGCCGCGGGCAATTCCGCTCTCATGGCTTCTCTTGGCATTTCCGCGCCCGAAGCTCCCGAAGGGGTCACGTGCGTTTTCGTCGCTGCAGCAGGTGTTTTCAAGGGCACGATCCTTATTTCCGACCAGCTCAAGCCGGGCGCTGCGGAGGCGATAGGCGCGCTTCGCGAAAACGGCATAAAGCGCGTCGCTATGCTCACGGGCGACAGGAAAGAAGCTGCAGAATATGCGGGGAAGGCGCTCGGGATCGATGAAGTTTACAGCGAACTGCTGCCGGGAGATAAAGTAGAAAAACTCGAAAAAATGCTTGCCGAAACCGGCGCCGGAGAAGGTGCGGCAGATAACGGTGCGCGCTCCGGAAGAAGGTCAAAACTGGCATTTGTCGGAGACGGTATCAACGACGCGCCGGTGCTTGTCCGCGCAGACGTGGGAATAGCGATGGGCGGAATCGGATCGGACGCGGCAATAGAAGCGGCTGACGTTGTCCTGATGGACGACGATCCTGCAAAAGTTGCAAAAGCTATCCGTATTTCGCGCAAATGTATGAGGATAATATATGAAAATATAGTATTTTCTATCGGCGTGAAGCTGCTCGCGCTGCTCCTGGTAGCGCTTGGCATAGGCGGAATGTGGCTGGCCGTATTCGCAGACGTGGGAGTTATGGTACTGGCCGTGCTGAACGCGATCCGCGCTCTTAAAGCGTAAGCTCAATCACGCTTCGCGACAGCTAATGATCTGATCTTACCCGCGACAAGGAAAATCAGGAAAAACGCCGCGTTCACCAGCACGACGCTCGCTCCGACCGGGGCCGAGGGCACGCCTACGGAGATCATCATCCCGGCAATAAAGCTTATCGCTGCCAGTATGCCGCTCGCGATCACGACGCTCCTGAATTTTTTGCACACACGCATCGCCGTAAGCGGCGGGAAAATGATCAGGCTCGTCACGAGCAGCGCTCCGACGAGTCGCATTCCTACGACGACGGTCACGGCGGTCAATAACGCCACGAAAGTGTTGTAAAACCCTTCCTTCGTACCCGTTGCCCGCGCAAACCCTGCGTCAAACGTGACCGCGAAAATTTTGTTGTAAAACATCACGAACAGCACGAGGACGATCGCGGACAATACGATGCTGAGCACCGAGTCTGCGTCGCTGAGTGCGAAGACCGAACCGAACAGAAAGTCACCGAGATTCGTGTTTGACCCGGTAAGCGACACGATCATCACGCCGAGTGCAAGCGCCCCGCTCGAAATCAGAGCGATCGCAGAATCGCTTGTCAGCCTCGAATTATCGCTCAGCCTGATGATCAGGAAAGCCACGATTATGACTACAGGCAGCGCTACCCAAAGCTGAGCAGCACCGATTGCCGCCGCCACCGCAAGAGCACCGAAGCCGACGTGCGATAATCCGTCGCCGATCATCGAACAGCGCCTGAGCACGAGACTGACGCCCAGAAGAGCCGCGCAGACCGAGATAAGCACGCCGACGATCATTGCCCGGACCATAAATCCGTATCCGAAGACCGTCTTAAAAATGTCTGTGATCGTCGCAGCACTCATGGTGGACGTGCTCCTTTCCGCCGTGCAGCACCTTTTTCAGCGCCGGATCGCTTTCCGCCGCGCAAACGCTGCATTTGCCGTAATCTTCCGTGCGGCCGAAGAAATTCGTCTCGCGGTGCAGGTGAAGTATATGTGAACAGCGCGGGAGAGCCGCAGCCGTATCGTGTGTGATCATAATTATCGTGATGCCGTGCACCTTATTAAGGTGGTCGATAAGTTCGTACAGTTCGAGGCTGGCGTCCGGGTCAAGGCCCGTCACAGGTTCGTCGAGCAGCAGGAGTTTTCCGGTAGCGCACAAAGCCCTGGCGATCAGCACACGCTGCTGTTGTCCGCCCGAAAGCTCCCTGTAGCACGCGTTCTTAAGCGCCGTGATATTAAGCTTCGCCATGTTCTCCATTGCCCGCTGCTTCTGTGCCGCGGTGTAGAAAGGCACGAGCCCCGAACGGTTCAGACAGCCAGAAAGCACGACCTCGAACACGCTCGCCGGAAAGTCTTTCTGGATACCGGTCTGCTGCGGAAGATACCCGATCTCGTTCCGCTTAAGTCCGTCGCCCAGCACGATCTCGCCCTTGAGCGGCGCCTTGAGCCCGAGTATCGCCTTCATCAGCGTCGTTTTTCCGGACCCGTTCTCGCCGATAATGCAAAGATAGTCCCCTTGGTCTACCCTGAAGGACAGCGATTCGAGGACAATATTTTTTTCATACGCCAGCGTCAGATTTTTGCATTCGATCAGCGCCACTAAGACCATCCCTTCCGCCCGGATCGGGCAATCACAAGCGCAATTTTACATTATTCCCCCGGAAAACTCAACCGCTTCCGGTCGCGCAGTTCGAAAAACGCGACAGCCGCGGCTGCGGCAACGTTCAGCGAGTCGACTCCTCCGCTCATCGGTATGCGCACGGCGGCGTCGCAGGCGGAGATCGTTTCCGGGAGGAGGCCGTCGCCCTCGGTGCCCAGAATGATCGCCAACCTGGGGATCGTGCTCAGCGACGGGTCGTCGACAGACAGCGCATCGGCACGAAGCGCCATTGCCGCCGTAAAAAAACCGGCAGCTTTGAGCTCGCCAAGCATCGGAACAGGCCAGTCGGAGATATTGTCCCCGATCCTCGCGAAGGGCACCATCAGCGCCGTACCCATGCTTACGCGTACGGCACGCCTGCAGAGCGGGTCACAGCATTCGGGCGTCAGTAATACAGCATCGATGCCGAGCCCGGCGGCGCAGCGGAAGATCGCGCCCATATTCGTGGTATCAACGATATTTTCAAGCACCGCCAGGCGTGTTGCCCCGGCCGCCAGCTCGCGCCAGTCGCGCATCTGAGGCCTGCGCATTGCCGCCAAAGCGCCGCGCGTAAGTTCGAATCCGGTCAGTTCGGACAATGTTTCGTGCTCTGCGGCGAATACTTTTATGTCTCCCAGCCTGTCGATTATCGCGGCCATTCGCCCGTGCACGTACTTTTTCTCGGTTAGCAGCGCCACAGGCTCGCAGCCCGCATCAAGCGCGGCCTCGATCGCGATCGGGCTCTCGACAATGAACAAGCCGTCGTCGGGATTGAGGCGGTTCCTCAGCTGATGCCCCGTGAGCCGTACGAAAGGGTCAAGCTCGCTCGAATCCAGGTTATCTACTTCGACGATCCTTGCCATTGTCAGCGCTTCCACTCCGGTTTATCGCTCCGGACCGCGACGTCATCGCACTCGATCACCGTATCCGCCGGGTCGATCTCGTTGTCTTCCATTATCAGCTCGCCGATCCTCGCGGCCTTGATCCTGCCCTTGCCCGGATTGAACACGCTCCCGATCCCGCCGGTGATGTCCGCGTCAACATTCGTGTATTCGAACGCTAGCGTCGTGTCGAGCAGCCTGCAGTTCACCAGTTTGAGGCCGTCAATATAGCACAGCCCCTGCAGGCTTTCTATCGTGCAGTTCACGAACGTCAGATCGACCGAATTCCAGCCCAGATATTCGCTGGAAATGTATGAATCGAACACCGTCACATTTTCGCTGTTCCAGAACGCGTCTTTCGTGACGAGTCGCGAATTCCGCACAGTCACGTTTTTTACGCCGTCGAATGCGTATTTTCCGTCGAGATCGAGCTCTTCCGCCTCTATATTCTCCGAATTCATCGCAAAATAATCTCCGGCCGCGGTAACGTTCTTCAGCTTTATGTCCGAGCAGTTCCAGAAGGTCTCGGCAGCATTCGTGATCGAAACATTCTCGAGCATTATCCGCTCCGAACGCCTGAAAGTCTTTGGCGCCTGGATAAGCGTATTGCGGATGTCGATATTGCGCGAATACCACGCTCCCGCACGGCCCCCGTCCAGCCACGCGCCATTCTCCATAAGGACGTTGTCGCAGTACCAGAGAGGGTACTTCCAGCGGAACATTGACCCGTAAAGCTCGATATCTTTGCTTTCTTTGAGAGGCGATTCACCGTCTTCAAACACGCAGTTCTGAAGCTTCACGCCAACGGCGCCGAACAGCGGCCTTTCGCCCTTGAATACTTTTTCTTCGTACGTCTCCTGCGGTATGAAAGATTTAAAGAAACCCATAAAACTGCATCCTTTCATATTGCCCGTTCAGATGATCCGTGTATAGCCGGTTACGGTTCCGTGCCGATCTCGGCAACGCGCACCGGGTAGCTCGTGCCGTACGGAAAAGAAGTGAACGAAATGTTTAGAATATCTCCGTCCTGCCGGAACGAAAGCGATTCGCCGTTGTCCATCCAGCGAACCGAACGGACGCGGAACGGGATGCGGTCAAGCGAAAGTTCATTGCCGCCCGATACCGGACCGACTTCCACGAAGCAGCGGGGAGAGAATTTGAACAGGTACGCTTTCGAGGGGTCAAACACGTCGCGCAGCAGGAATTCGCGCTTATCCGTATAGCGCAGGAACGGGCGGCCGTTATATATCGCTTTTCCGTACACGCTCATCCACCTGCCGATGCACTCCATCGTTGCCCGCTGCATCGCGTCAACGCTTCCGTCCGCGTCCGGTCCCACGTTCAGCAGGAAGTTTGCTCCGACCTTGCGGCATTCGCACAGTTCCTCGATGAGCTGCCGAACGGATTTAAAATCGATATCGCAGGCGGCTTTTCCCCAGTGGTCGCAAAGCGTTTCGCACATCTCTGCGCTAACGTATTTTTTATGCCCCGTCCTGTCGATCGGGTCCGGTCTGCCGCGCTCGTACGTCACGGCGTCGATCTCTCCGCTTCCGAGCCTGCCCCGGGCTTCGAGGCCGGTATTGTTTATGATCATTGCCTCCGGCTGAAGGCTGCGGATCATCTTGTAAAGGCGGTCTTCGTGCCAATCAACGTCATTTCGCGACCAGTTTCCGTCGAACCAAAAACCGCCTATTTTACCGTAATTTTCGCACAATATCCGCACGCTTTTCTCGAGATATTCCAGGTATTTCGGGAAGTCGTCAACAAATTCCTTTCTGTGCCAGTCGAGCGTCGTGTGGTAGAAGAAAGGAACGATCCCCTCCTCGCGGCACGCGTCAGCGAACTCCGCCACGAGGTCTCTGCCCGCCAGCCCGTGCACCGCGTCGAACGGGTCGTCCGGGTCAAGCCCGCGCGTATCGTACAGCGAAAAACCGTCGTGATGCCTTGCCGTCAGCGTAACGTACCTGCAGCCCGCCGATCTGGCCACGCGCACGATCTGCTTCATGCTCCCGGGGCAGAACTGCATTGCCAGCGGCTCGTACTCCTCCGCCGGTATTTTTTCTATATTCCGCACCCATTCGCCGCGTCCGAGGATGGAGTAAAGGCCGAAATGGACAAACATGCCGAATCCGAGCTGTTCGAATTCCGCCACGTATTTTGCGGGCACGGGGACAATATTTTCGCCGCTTTTTCCGGTCATAGCTTTATCCTCCGCTCTTTATGATCCCGCTCGGAGTCACGCCTCCGGAATTGTACGCGTCAACGGTCACATAGTATTTCACGCCGCGGATCAGTATGCGGATCTCCGCCCTGCATTCGCCGATGATCTGATACTGCGTGTAAAGTTCGTTCTCATTTACGCCGAAGCGCACAAAATACCCTTCCGCGCCTGGAACGGGCTCCCAGGAAACGGTCATGTTGCGCTCGTCTGTATCTCTTTTCACCGTGAAATCCGCCACGGGCTGCGGGGCTTCACCCTGCGGTCCGCCGAAAACTCTGAGGCCCGATACGGAGAATTTTCCGGACGCCGGAACGGGGCCGCAGTTGGTCAGTTTTATGTACCGGAACTCCTGCGGTTCGTCAAACTGAATATATTCGTGAGAGATATCATCGTCATTGCCGCGTCTGTCGGCAAGCATACGCCACTCTTTCCCGTCATCCGACGCTTCTAGCGTAAACCTGTACGAAAAACCGTTGTCCCTGCCGCTGCAATCAATAATGTCCTGATCTGCGAAATTGATTTGCACCGACAGCGCACTCACGCGCCTGCCCAGATCGACCGAGAGCCACTCTCCCGCGTCGCCGGTCTTCGCGCTCCACCACGTTTTCATGTTTTCGTCAACGGCCATTTCTAGAGCGTGTGCGTCGTCAAGCACAGACGATGCGGCGACCTTTTTCCCGTACGATAACAGGTGCATGCCCGCATCCGCCTCGTCAAACGGCTCGTCAACGTCTTCCGGGTACCGCATCGGGTAGTCTCCCCTTAGCGTATTCGTGTACAGCCTCCCGCCTTCGCCGATCTTCGCCGGGAACATGCATAAACGCCGCTCAAACATATGGTTAACGCTTATCGAAACAGTATCCATCTTCCAGAGCTTGCCCGCCTTGTCATAAAACAGGCAGCCATGTCCTGCGCCGCGCATAAAACCGGTATTTTTAAACACGGTCGGACTGTTATCGCAATTCACGAACGGCCCCATCGGACTGTCGGAAACGGCAACGCCGTCGCAGTAGCCTGACCATTCCGTGCCAGGCACAGCATACGTAAGATAATATTTATCGCCGATCTTATTGACCCACGCACCCTCGAGGCAGGGCAGCGTCTCCTCATTCTCGTTATTATCCCCGGAACGCTCGTAACCCCTGTTTTTGAAGTCGGACGTGAAGATCTTCACTGGGCCTTCCACCAGCTTCATATTATCGTTCGGATCAAGCTTTGATGCGCGCAGCGGGTTGATCCTGTCCAGCCCCTCATAAATGTACGCGTATCCGTCGTCGTCGTAAATAAACGCCGGATCGTTCCAGTCATACGCTTTACCGATATTTACCCACGAATCGGGGTCAAAAGGATCGTCAGAGTATAGAATATTTCCGCCCTGGCAATGCGTGATATACATGCGGTCGCCTATCACGAGTGTCGCCGGGGCAAACAGTGCGAAGTCGGGGAATTTTGCGGTGTCAACGCGTATGAATTTCCATTCTGCGAGGTCGTCAGATACCCAGTAGCCCGAGCCGTGCGACGCGAAGAGGAAGTATGTGTCTTTGTAAAGGACTACGGCGGGATCGGCGGATTCGCGCCCTTTATAGCCCCTCTGGTACTGGTAGTTGATTTTTACAGGGTTGCAAAAAGTCCTTTTTTTCATCTTTGCGGCTCCGTTTTTACACTTTTTATCTGATTTCTGCCGGGATTCAGGTGGGTCCGGGCGAATCGATTCTATGTGTATTTTATTTCACGGAGGAGGCAAAGTCAATGATTTCGTAATCGTACGTGCCGCTTTCCAGCACATAGTGCCTGTCTTTCAGATAAACATCCGCCGTGGTATTCGCGGGGATTTCAAAATGAAACTTAACATTTCCGCCGTCCCTCTCCCACGAAGACACGACCTCTCCGTATATGCTCCTGTAACTGCCATTTGCGAAATTAACGCGGCCTCCTGCGACCGGCCTCAGTTCAAAATGATTCTCGCCTTTGACCCTGATCCCGAGCATTCCCGCAAACAGCCACTCGACCATTGCGCCCTTGCTGTAGTGGTTCAGCGAAGCTATGCCGCTCTGAGAATTCGGCCCTTCCCAGCCTTCCCAGATCGTCCCTGTGTTGTGGATCGCCATATAAAGCCACCCGGGCATTTTTTCGTTTTCCAGCAGTTTATACGCGTATTCGGGGTCAATATCTGCCAGCACTTCGAGTATGAACGGCGTTGACAAAAAGCCCGTGCCCAGCTTCCAGTCGTATGCGTTCAGCGCTTCGATCAGCCGCTTTTTGGCATATTCCGTCTGCTCATCCGTTAAAAGGTCCATATAAAGAGGCCGGACAAGTTTCGCCTGCCTGTTTGTGTCGAGTGTGAATCGCGGCTTAGACACAAGCTCCTGATACGCCTTTTTCACGCCTTCGGAGTATTCCCTGAAGCGATCCGTCTTCTCCGTCCTGCTCAGGAGTTCCGAGATCTTCACCATCAGCGAAAGAATGTACGAAGTGTATGCCATCGATTCTTCCGGATGAGGCTCTGCGAAATCTGTCCAGACAAACGCTTTAACATCAGCAGGTTCCGCCCATTCACCGTATGATTGCCCGCTGTTTACGCCGAACTTTTTGTTCTCTTTTGATAAGCGCAGCGGTTTTGCGTAAATCGCGTACAATCCTTTCGGCCTGCCGCATCGCCCGATCATAAATTCGGCGTATCTGACCATATTGTCATAATTGTCTTTCAGTATATTGATATCGCCGTATTTCAGGTACATTCTGTACGGGATAAGCACACCCGCGTCAGCCCAGCCGACCGAACCGTTCATCACGTCCATGAACCAGTCCTCCGCGGAATACGGAGCGATCTGAGGCAGCCTGCCGTTCTTATCCTGGCGGTCAAAGATATCTTTTACGTGCTTTCTGATGAACGCGCCGTATTCGAACAGGTACGATGCGGTGTTGAAAATGACCTGGCTGTCGCCCGTCCAGCCCATGCGCTCTCTCGTGGGGCAATCGGTAGGTATATCGACGGAATTGGCTTTCAGCGAACGGATCGTGTTCTCGTAAAAGATGTTGACAAGCTCGCTCGAGCATTCGAATGTGGATGTTTCGTTCATTTCCGAACTGATCGCGACCTGCCTGAACTCACGGAAATCGGCGTCAATATCTGTTTCGACCGTCGCGTACCTGAATCCGCCGTAGAAAAAGCGCGGCTTGTATTCATTGACGCCCTCTTTGCAGATAAAGCGGATCTCCTGGAGAGGCGTTTTCTTACCCTTGCGGACGCACTGAACGTTTTTCAGCGTCACTTCCCCGTTCTCGTCAAGCATCTCGCCCATAACGATGCGGATCGCATCACCCGCACGCGCGCTTACCCTGAACGAGATATATCCAGCCGTATTATTTTTGTATTCAAGAGTGGTTTTTCCTGAAGCGGTTTTTGTAACGCTGACCGGTTCGTTTTGCTCCGTTTCGATGACGTGCGTGCTGTTCGAGCAGGTCATCAGCCCCTTATATCCCGTTTCAACCGCGAAATTATCAAAAAAAACGGTCTTTGTGTTGTCAACGATCTCCCCGTCTTTCAGGTCTGCGAACCGGATCGGGCCGTTGTTTGACCACAGCCACGATTTATCCGTCGATACGGTCGTGCGAGTGCCGTCAGTCCCGGTGATCTCGAGCTGGGCAATAATTTTCGTCTCTTTTCCGAAGACATAGGTGAATCCCTTCGCCCCGATCGAGCCGCGGTACCAGCCGTCGGCAAGCAGCAGTTCGATCTCGTTTCCGCCTTCTATGAGCATTGACGTCACGTCGTACGTGTCGCACTGCACCCTCACCCTCGGATCGGTGGAACCGGGCGCCAGAACGGCATTCCCGACCTTCCTTCCGTTGACGTACGCCTCGTAAAGACCGAGCGCGGAAATATACAGCCTCGCCTTTTTAACCTTGCCTGCGTCAAAACATTTTTTGAAGTGGTCAACGGGGTACCGGTCCTTTTTACTTACTTTGTAGTCGCCCCTGATCCATTTCGCGGTCCAGTCCCCACGGTCGATCAGCCCCGCCTCAAACGAAGCGGTTTCGGACAACTCTCCCTCACGGTCGTTTTCATCCCACAGCGTGACGTTCCACTCGGCAATATCTCTCGAGCGTAGTTCGTGCGGGTATTCGTACCGCATCGAAGATGATGCGACTTTTCCCGTATCCACCTTCAGCTCGCCGTTAACGCAAACTTTCAGCGAATAAGCGGTCTGCTTCTTCCCGCCCTCGGCGTTCCACGTAAGAACAGGCGCGGAAAGATCGATCCCGACCGGATTTTTCAGGTACCCTGTCCGTAAATTTACTGCTTTCATGTCATCCTCCGGTACGCTGGAATGCAGCTAACTCCACCTGTGTTTTTTCGTAATAAGCGTCGCCTTTAGCCTTTTCCTTCAGCCATTTCGCATCGTCCTTAGCCTTCTTCTCCGCCTGTCTGACATTGTATTTCTCAAGCTGCTCCGGTTTCATTCCCGCCAGTTTACGCTCAAGCTTTTCCTTCTGCATAAGCTCCTTTTTCTGCGCTTTGACCTCCGCAAGCATCTGTTTTTCCTCGGTTTTTATCTTCTTTTCCTTCACCGCGAGCCTGTGCGCTTCAGCCTCCTTTTCAAAATCGAGCCCCTTGCTCTCGCATCTGGATTTAAGTTCCTGCATGAAAATTTCTTCCGCTTCGGCATCCTGACGTTCAGTCTCCAGACGGCTGCGCTCTTCAGCGGGAAGCCACTCTTTTCCTTCTTTAGCGAAAGTTTCCTTTTCCCTCTCTACTATAATGTCCTGCTTCCTTTTAATCGTTTTCTCGACGGAAACGAAAAGCAGTATGCCTGCGCACGCCAGACCGGTCAGGATCTCGAGACCGACGAACGCAAAAGTAATGAACGTATTTGTTGCCCCGCTCTGGACGAAAGCGACCGTTCCGGTAGAATCAAGCAGCTGGATCTGCTCCATTGTCTTCTGCGTCGTAAATGAACCGAGCTGTCCGATTTTTTCGAAATATTCCGCTTTTGTGACCGGTTCGATGTAACCGGTGCTGTTCAGAAACGAGCCGAATATACCGGTGCAGATACCGGCAGCGGCAACCATAATGATGTTGTAAATCGACATTGCCGTACCGTCGCTCCTGAAGCCCGTCTTCCACTCCATGTGGTCAAGCGTGTCGGCAAACAGCGCCATAAACACGTACGCACACGGCAGGCCGCCGATGTTTTTAATGAATTGACCCGCGAGGACAACGTACAGATTTGTCGGTGCGAGGAAGCAGATCAGCGAACCGAGCGCGTAAATAACAAACCCGATCATCGTCACATTTTTCTTGCCGAATTTCTTCGCAAGAGGCCAGACAAGGAAGATCCCTATGCCCATAGGTATTCCGCCGAGCACAGATACGAGCATCTGCGTTACACCGTCCTGATACGTGCCCAGAACGTAGTTGCAGTAATAGACCAGGCCGATATTCTTCACCGTCGAACCGACCGTGTAGATCAGGAAATACACGATAAGCAGCACGAAATATTTGTCGGAGAAAATGGCTTTGAGCTGCAGCTTATACGGTATCTTTTTCTCCTCGCGCTTATCGATCGACTCCTCGGTGATCCTCTCTTTAGTGTAGTAATATTCAAGTAGCGTGAGAGGCAGCGCGATCACGGACAATATCGATATCACCAGGATCCACAGCTCTTTGTTCACGCCGAGCGCAGGCATTATCAGCGTAGGGAAAATGAAGGCAACAATGATCCCGCTGACCATTATCGTCGAGACCTGGTTGAACACGGAAAGACCGCCGCGCTGCGTCGTGTTCCTTGTCGACAACGGCACCATCAGGCTGTGCGACATGCTGTAGATCGTGAACGCGAATGAATAGAACAGGTTATAGCTAAGCATTACCCAGATCGCCCGGAACGTATCGCTGCCGTTCGGAACGGCGACAAGCAGCACGCCGGTGATCGCGAGCAGCGGTGCGGAGAGCAGCAGCCACGGCCTCGCCTTTCCCTGCTTATGCTTCGTCCTGTCAATAATATACCCCATCAGGATGTTGGTCAGCGCGTCAATGACCTTGGACACGATCGGGAATACTGCTAAAAACACGCCGCCCCAGATGCTCTTCAGTTTAAGGACGTCCGTATAATAAGGAAGCAGATAGGAAGCCAGCACGGCGTTGAGCAGGAGCGCTCCGATCGGTCCGATAAGGTACCCGAGCCATTTTTCTTTTCCGGAAACGTTTCTCGAGCTTACGCGGCTGTTAAAGATCCTCGAATTCAGTAGTTTCATTTCTGTTCCTCCTTAGGAAGCTTCGGTACTTTTATCGGTGTCAGTATCCGCTTAAGTCCGAGGAAAAAGTGTCTGTTAGTCATTTCGACGAAACCCTCGGCAAGGTTATACGGAAATTGTCTGCCTGCAGACATGCTCATCGAACGGAGCGAGTTCGTACGCAGCACCCTCTCCATAAAATACGCGCCCTTAATCGCGTTATCCTTGTCCGGCCCGTCAGGCATCTTTTTTGCCTTTTTCATCTGCTTTCGGGCGACGGACAGCACGGAATTGTAGAATATTCTGCCCATAAACGTCTGTTTCAGATCGTCAAAGGGCGATTCGAGCGTCACCGGGAACCTGGCCGGTTCGTCCGGGATCTCAAGTGCGTCGGAATACACGGTTTCGCTTTTCGACTCCGGCGTGATCGTTACGGTGAGACTTTCTCCCGGTGCGAGTCTCACTTTTTTGAAGCCGCGAAGTTCGCCGTCAATATAAAGCTGAACGACTTCCGCGCCGTACCGGTCGCCCGTATTCGATACCGTCACCAAATACGCGCCCCTTTCTTCCTTCCACTCGCTCTGCCTGAATGTCGTATAGCTCAGGCCGTGGCCGAACGGAAAACGCACCGGAACGCAGTGCTTATTGTAATAGCGGTAACCGACCTCACTGCCGTCGTTGTATACCTCATTTATGCCCTTGCCGAACGCCTCGTGCGACGGAACGTCGGAATATGATAGCGGCCACGTCTCGGCAAGCTTTCCGGAGGGATTGACCTCGCCGAACAGCAGCCTTGCAACAGCTTCTCCTCCGTTCTGGCCAGGAAGATACATGTTCAGTATTGCATTGACGCTGTCGCAGAAAGGAAGCTCTACAGGCGAGCCGCCGAACAACACGACGGTGACTGGTTTTCCTGTTGCGCACATTTCCCCGATCAGTTTGAGCTGATCTTCGGGCAGACGCATGCTTTCGCGGTCGCACCCTTCGCTCTCATATTCGTCCGTAAGTCCTGCAAACACCAGTATTTTATCACATTTTTCAATGCTGTGGTTAACGATTCCGCGCTTTTCGAACGCTTTTTCCGGCGTTGTGAGCCTTGCGGGGTTGATCATCGAGCTTCCGGCGCCCTGATAACGCATATGCGTAAACATTCCGCCGCAGATATGGAGTTTTTCCGCTTTACCGAGCGGCAGCGCTCCGTCATTTTTCATCAGGACCGCACAATCGGCCGCGATTTCCGCGGCAAGTTCGTGGTGTGCGTCGAAATCAATCGGGCTGTCATCGGCTGGCTTTGCGTATGTGTTAACGAGGGTCAATACGTTTTCCGCCGCTTTATCGAGGTCTGCAATGTCGAGCGTTCCGTTTTTTACGCCGTCAAGTATCCATTTTCTGCATATCGCTGTGTCGCCCGGCATTTCGAGGTCGAGCCCGGCCTTCAGGCTGGCAGCGCGGTCGCGCATTGCGCCCCAGTCGGTCATGACGAGGCCGTTAAAGCCCCATTCGCCGCGCAGAACATCGCTGAGCAGCCATTTGTTTTCAGAGCAGAAAACGCCGTTGATCTGGTTATATGCGCACATCAGCGCGGCCGGTCTGGCCTTTTTTACGACGTTCTCGAAGACTTTCAGATAGATCTCGCGCATTGCCTTCTCGCTCACGACGGAATTACCCATAAAGCGGTAATTTTCGCTGTTGTTAAGCGCAAAATGCTTGACCGAAACACCGACGCCCCCGGACTGAATGCCGTTGACCTCTCCGACAGCCATTTCGGATGCGAGCAAGGGGTCTTCCGAAAAATATTCGAAGTTTCTGCCGCACGTGGGATTTCGCTTGATATTAACTCCGGGGCCAAGCACTACGTGAATGCCGTAATGACGGCACTCCTGCGCGATCGCCTGCCCCATTTTACGCGTGTTTTCGGGGTCCCAGCCGGATGCCGTGCATGCCGCGGTAGGAAAACAGGTCGCAGGCTCGCTGGACGCAACGCCGTTATCGCCGCCTTCCTTCTGAACGCGAAGTCCGTGCGGTCCGTCTGACATGCGCAGCGAAGGTATATTCAGCCGCGGGACCGGATTCGTATACATGAAATTCGTGCCCGAAACGATCGCCGCCTTCTCTTCAGCGGTCAGCTGAGAAATAATCTGTCTGATATCCACCGTATTTGCCCCCGTTTATTATTTTCGATGTTTGCAGCTCGATTTTAGCATGTTCAGGAGGCAGTGTATTGTATTTTCGTAATAATTATAGTAAAATGGTAATCAGTTACAGGGGGCAATACATATGGAATGGGATCTGAAGTATTTGTGCACGCTGATCGGGAACCTCTCCGGTGTTCCTATACGTATTTATGAAAACGGCGGTCAATCATTTTATTATTCGCTCGTTAATCTTCCGGTCGATCCGATCTGTGCCTATTCGGAGCGGATCAGCACCGTAACCGACCGGATCGGGTATTGTGCGACCGACCACTACCATTATTACGGTATTGTCAACGCCGGTGAGCACCGGATCGTTATCGGTCCGTCCGGCCAGACAAGGGCGTCGGACAAAGAATTGCACGAACTGGCATTCCGCGCGGACGTTGCCCCTGACGACATACCCGAATTTATTGCAGGGATGAAGGCGATCGCGTGCATGCCGCTCGAGAGCATATTGCAGATATTGTGCACGCTTAATTACATTCTGAATGGCGAGAAGAAGTCGCTCGGGGAGATCGCTATTTACGACGAGGAGCAGGAGGCGCTGCGTGCCCAGTCGTCAAGATCGCAGGCGGAAGCACGGTTCGAGGCGGCGGGAACGGCGTATGATCGGCACAATACGTACGATCTTGAGCAGCTTTTGATGAATATGATCCGCAAGGGGGAAACGGCTGCGCTTCGTGAATGGGTTTCGTCTGCTCCTGCCGTGCATGGAGGGGTGATCGCTCCGGATCAGCTGCGGCAATTAAAGAATACTTTTATCGTTACGGCGACGCTTGCTTCGCGTGCGGCAATTCGCGGCGGTATGTCGCAGGGTGATGCATTTTCGCTGAGTGATGCATATATTCAGAAGTGCGAGCTTCTTTCCGAGCCGGAGCGCATTACGAATCTTAATTATCATATGATCCTGGAGTTTACGGAGCATGTTGAGCGCCTGCGTCTCGGTGAGAGACCGACTAAGCTGACGACGGACGTGGCTAATTACGTACAGCATCATCTTTCGGAACCGATTTCTGCCGAGAAGATGGCGAGGGAGCTGTATATGAGCCGCCCGTATCTTTCTAAGAAGTTCCGGGAAGAGTCCGGGCAGACGCTTACTGATTTTATTCTGGGTGAGAAGACTGAGGAGGCTAAGCGTCTTTTGCGGTATACGGACAGACCGCTTTCTGCGATTTCAGCTTATCTGGGGTTTTCGTCGCAGAGTCATTTCAGCCGTGTTTTTCGAAAGTACGCTCTGGTGAATCCCGGGGAGTATCGGGAGAAGCATCAGCGATAAGAGAGGGCGGGAAGGGCAATCGACCAAGATGGAGATTGTGGATTCGCCCACGCGTGCCGCCCGGTTCTAATCGCTCTGGAGAGATTGTGGATTCGCCCACGCAAATTCCGGCTTTTTGCTGATCTTTTCAGGAATTTGCTTAAAGGGCCCTCCTCGCTGAAACATGCCACCGGCATGTTTCTACGCCCCTTTATACTTATACCTTACTCTGCCTGGTTGGAGCTAACGCTCAGTTCGAATCCACAATCTCCCATAAAAATAAGGACGCCTCTTTGGACGTCCTTATTTTTAGGTGTATGATCAAAAAAGATCGGCTTCAAGCTCATTCCTGATGCGGATGAATTCCTTATCTTCGCGGTACGGATCGTAAACAGGGCGGTCAAGGTCCTTGAGCGTGTAATAACTCATTTTCTTGTCTGTGCTCACCGTGTAATTGCGGTCCATATCGATTCGGTTCAGCAAGGGAGACGTGTGCTTTTCGATCTCGCTCCCCTTTGCCCATTCTTCGAAGGCCTTAATATACTCGACCGAATGCTTCAGTTCTTCAAGGCACAGTTCCCGCTCTCCAGCCATCGCATATCTTCGTGAAAGCCTGCCGGAAAATTCGCTCATCCGCAAATTGTAAAAGCCCAGATCGCCCCGGGGAAACAGCCCTTTATACAGCCCGATAACGTATTTCCAGATCTCGATCGCTTCATTGTGCGGATAATTATCGGCGAGGAAATAGTTGATCTCGTCCGCCGCGTGGATTATTAATTCCATTGTAAGCAACTGACTGTGTTCTATCAGCTCTTCTCCCTCAAGAACGTGATTAAGCAGAAAATTCCTGCTTGTGATCATATCGGTCGCCGCTTCCGCGTATTCTCGGGCTTTCGCTTTGTTGCCCAGTTCTCTGTTCAGAATGACCAGTACCTGTCTGGCAGAATCGCGTTTATCTGTGTCTGGCGATTTCTGAAGCAGAAATTCGCCAAGTTCGACGGCTTTCTCCGCGATCGACGCGTCGCTGACAACGTGTCTGTAGCTGGATAATGCATACATATAGTTGACAATGACTTCCTGATCGTTGGGATACTCATTATACGCGCTTTTCCAAAGCTCGTAATTCTTGGCGATCTGTCCCGTGTGACAATATTCGAAGGATTCTTTTGACCATTTTTCGATCTTTCCGCGCCGGATCTCTTCGCCGGTGCCAAGCAGTTCGTCAACGGATACGTCGAAAAACGCGGCTATGCGCGGCAACATCATAATATCCGGGTATCCCGTTTCCCGCTCCCATTTGCTGATCGCCTGGGGCGATATCCTGAGGTGCTGCGCGAGTTCGTCCTGGGTTACGTCTTTAGCGAGTCGCAGCTCTTTTAGTTTCTTTCCAAAGCTGAATTCCATTTTTACCACTCCTCCTGAAAAGTAACGGGCGCTCGTTCTGACGTAATAATACCAGTGATATTGTGATAAAACAATAACCTTATCGTTGCTGTTTGGTTGCTTTTTTCAACAGATAGTTTATATTAGCTTTTTAAACGGGAGATTGTGGATTCGCCCACGCAAAATTCGCTTCAATTCTTTGTTTGTACGAATTTTGCTTAAAGGGCCCTCCTCGCTGGAATATGCCACCGGCATATTCCCACGCGCCATTGTGCACTGATTTCCGGAGTACCCGGCTGGCGCTGGCGCTCGGTTCGAATCCACAAACTCCCATTGCCCGCGGTGCAGAATCTTGTTCCATTCGCGCCGCGGGCGCCGCAAATTCAGATGTTTTGGGTGAATTTGCGGCACAAAAAAAGCAGCCTGTGAGGCTGCTTTTTTTGTATGGGAGATTGTGGATTCGAACCACAGAAGGCATTGCCAGCAGATTTACAGTCTGTCCCCTTTGGCCACTCGGGAAATCTCCCTTATTAAGAGAGCTGGTGGACGGATTTGAACCCCCGACCTATTGATTACAAATCAATTGCTCTACCAGCTGAGCTACACCAGCGCCGTTCGGTTACTGAGCGCGCTGTGCGCGACAGCAAAGCGTATTATACTGGTATTCAGAACCAAAGTCAAGCATTATTTTGGGTTTATTTCGGCTTTTTGTTTAACTTATTCTGCGATTTTTTCGATTTTTAGGGCCAGTCTCACGCAAGTGGCGAATGATCAGCGCTGTTGCCCGCCTGATAAACAGATCTTCAGCCCGAATTCGCGGCAGAGATGAAAATGTTTGTCCCGGTCACGCTGTCGTAGGCAACATCGCCGAGCATCTGCCTTGTCCTCGTACGCCAGTCTCCGGGCAGCTGCGGGATGATCGAAGCCGGATCGCCGCCGAGGAAGCGGATCACGGCCTCTTCGTTCAGAATATTAAACATATGATTCTGAGAAACAGAATAGCTGTTGACCTTCGCCAGTATTTCAGGGCGGTAAAAACGCATCGGGAATGTCAGATGAGCATTGCCGCAGATGCTCTGCGCGGCGCAGAACAGCGTATCTATATCACACACAAAACCGGCCTCGGTGACGTTTCCGCCGGTTGCGGAAAAATATCCGACGATGTCTGTTCTTCCCGCTTCGGACAATTGATCGACCCCGGTTCCGGAAGCGCGTCCGGCCGCAGTTCCGCGGCTGACAATGCAGTACGCCTTGCTGTTCCAGGATCTGAGCACCGCCCCGAACTCCTCCGCGGTTCGCGTTATGCGCATCGGTTCAAGGTTGTAGATATCGAGCAGGCGGGCAGTCACGGCGTTGTCGCTCTCGTCATACGGGATGACTTCGAACGGCGCGGGTTTCAGCGTCGAGGCGGTGCGGCTGTCAATGCCCACAGACAGATTTCTGCCGCCGAACTCGAACCCGAACCGGCCGTAGCGCAGGCGATCGCCGCCAAGAAAAAGCAGCGCCAGACCCATTGACCGCGCCTCATCCAGCGCCCGATCTAAAACAGCGGTAAAACAACCCCTGCCCCTGTATGCCGGAAGCGTCGAAACCGCCCCGACACACGCGACAGGAAGCCTCTCCCCGCCGTTGACCAGCTCCATCAGATAAATACCGACCGAGCTGACGAGCTTGTCCCCATCGAACGCCCCGATATGGACCATGGAAGGATTGTCCTGCCAATACAATTTAGGCAGGATGTGCTCAAACTTCGCCGTCTCGTCCGTGAACCCGAACGACTCGTTCATCACGTCGATGAGCATGCGATATTCGTCGTACCTGACACGTCTGATCTCCATCGCAGCAGCCACTCAGCCTTCAAAAAGCGCTTTCGCGAAGTCCTCCGGAACGAACGGCTGAAGATCGCCGATTCCCTCTCCCACGCCAACGAGGCGCACGGGGATGCCCAGTTCTTCGCATATCGAAACGACGATTCCGCCCTTCGACGAACCGTCAAGCTTAGTAAGTATGATTCCGGTGATGCCCGCGACCTCCGAAAAAGCACGCGCCTGATTAACGGCATTCTGACCGGTCGCCGCGTCAAGCACAAGGAACGTTTCGTGCCGCACCCCTGCCATTTCGCGCTCGACAACGCGGTTCATTTTCGCAAGCTCGTCCATGAGGTTCTTTTTATTGTGAAGCCTCCCCGCAGTGTCGCAGATGAGGACGTCAACATTCTTCGCCTTTGCGCTCCTGCACGCATCGAAAAGCACAGCCGCGGGATCCGCGCCTTCGGACTGGCTGACCATTTCGACTCCGGCGCGCTCCGCCCAGACACCGAGCTGGTCGATCGCCGCCGCACGGAAAGTGTCCCCTGCCGCCAGCAAAACGCGCTTCCCGGACTGCTTGTACAGATGCGCCATCTTACCGATCGAAGTAGTCTTGCCAACACCGTTGACGCCGATCACCGAAATGATCACAGGCACGGCATCGGTATCAAGCCCCTGCTCGCCCTTGGAAAGCATTGCCGCGATCTCATCGCGAAGCGCCTCCTCGACCTGCGCGGGGTCGATTATCCTGCCTTCTTTTACGCGCGCTCTCAGCCGCTCCATCAGCACTTCCGTCGTTTCCACGCCAAAATCAGACGTGATCAGCAGCTCCTCAAGCTCGTCGAAAAGATCCTCGTCAACTTTCCCGAACCCCGCAAGGATCGTATTTAATTTGTTCTTAAAGCCTTCTCGCGTCCTTCTCAGACCGGCCTTTAATTTATCAAAAAAACCCATTTTAAATCTCCTGTATATCGGAAACCGGCAAAATCATTCCATGCGAAGTGAAACTACGCGCGAAATGCCTTTTTCTTCCATCGTAACGCCGTACAGAGACCCGGCATACTCCATCGTCCCCTTGCGGTGCGTGACCATAATGAACTGCGTGTTTTCAGACACGCCGGAAAGATAATCCGAAAGCCTGTACACGTTCGCATCGTCGAGCGCCGCTTCGATCTCGTCTAGCAGACAGAACGGCGACGGGCGCATGCGCAGGATCGCGAAAAGCAGTGCTATCGCGGTAAGGGCTCGTTCTCCGCCGGACAAAAGGAGCATGTTCTGGAGCTTCTTTCCGGGCGGCTGGACGTTGATATCGATACCGCAGTCGAGCACTCCCGAACCGTCTCCCCGGGACAATACGATATCCGCTTTTCCGCCTCCGAACAATTCCGCGAACACCTGGTTGAAGTTCGTGCGGATGATCTCGAACTGCTGCGAGAACTGCTTCTGCATAACTTCCGTGAGCTCGTCGACAACGCGCCTAAGTTTCAGTTTTGCCTCGTTCATATCCTTGCTCTGCGCAGACATGAAATTATACCGCTCGACCGTTGCCTCGTACTCCTCCACGGCATTCACGTTAACCGGACCGAGCGCCTTGATAGCGGCGCGGAGTTCGACGATCCTCGCGGCAGATTCCTTGTAATTCTCTATCACGATACCGGCGGCAAGCTCTTTCGCGGCGCTCAGCGTCAGTTCGTATTCTTCCCACAGGCGGTTCCGGCCGTTGTTGATCTCGTTCTCGCACTTCACGCGCTGGATCTCCAGGCGGTTCGCCTCCTGCTCGATATTCGCAAGACGCGTATTTATATCCGTTATCCGGCTGAGCATTCCGCCCAGCGCCTGATCGGTGTCAGCTTTGCGCTTTTCCACTCCTTCGAGCTTTTCGGCCGCGTCATCGGCATCGAGCTGCGACACCGCGCGCTTCGTTTCGAGGTCGCGGATCTCTGCTTCAAGTCCGGCGATCGTATCGGTGTTTTCCTTCAGCGAAACGTCATGAAGCGCGATCTTTTCGGTCAAAGTTTCGATCTCCGCGTTCAGGTTTTCTATATCGCTCTCGGCTTTCTTTCTCGCCGCTTCAGCACGGTTTTCGTCAATTTTTATGGCGAACAACTCGTTGCTGACCGATTCACGCCCCGCACGTACCCTCTCAGCGGCCTCAGAAGCCTCTTTAAGGCGCTTTTCGGCGTCGGCAATATCTTTTCCCGCCTGCGCTGCTTCTTCGCCGCAAAGGTCGATCTGCGCGTTCAGGGACTGCACGGCCACGATCTGCTCCTTAAGCTCGTCAACAAGCCTGACACGCCTTGCCCGCCTGCCTTCGGCCCTTTCCTTCAGCGCCGTGACCTTCGAATTCAGCTCCGACACGCGGCGCTCAAGCTCGCGCAATTCCTCGAACCGGACCTTCTGCGCGGCGGCGAGCTCCGCGGCACCGGATTTATTGTCCGCCAGCCTCGCGTAGATCATTTCGACCTTCTTCGAAGCATCGTCAAGCTCTTTCTCGAGCCTCGGGATCTCCCTTGTCCTCGACAGCGTACCGGTCGTCTTCGCGCCTCTCTCGGAGGCACCGCCCGTGATCGCTCCCGAAGTCCTCAGAATATCTCCGTCGAGCGTCACGCACATGAACCCGTATTTGTACTTCTTCGCGGCGTCGATCGCGTCGTCAAGCGTTTTAAACACCGCCACGCGTCCGAGCAGGCTGTCGGCAACAGGTCTGAATCTGCCTTCGCATTCTACGCAGTCGCTGGCGATCCCGATATACCCCGGAAGCCTCTCAAGTTCACGCTGGAGCTGCGTCTCGAAGCGCTTCCCGGTCACTGCCGTGAGGGGCATGAACGTCGCACGACCGTACCTGTGCTCCTTCAGGAAATTGATCGCCTCGCGCGTCTCATCCTCGGTCCTGGTGATAATGTTCTGGAAGCTTTGACCGAGCGCAGTCTCGACCGCCTGTTCGTATTCGCGCGGCACGGTTATGAGCTGGGCAACGGCGCCGTATATTCCGTCTCCGAAGGCCGGATTTTTCTTGCACATCTGGAGCACTTCTTTTACGCTCCGTGCGTAGCCTTCGTACACATCTTCCATTTCCTTTAGCAGTTTGCACTGTGCGCTCAGGTTCTGCATCCGGCCGGTGAGTTCCGTCACGGTGCGGTTATCTTCGTCGATCGACGCGTACAGTGAGGCAAGGCGGCTGTCGTTGTTCTGGTACTCCTGCTTTGCGTCGGAAGCCGCGTTGGATGCTTCGACATACTCCTTCTCGGCATTGTCCAGTTCGTCTTCGCCGGAACTGTCGCTGTCCTGGATCGCTTTGAGCTCTATGTCCAGCGCCTGTTTGCGCTCCGTCACGAGCTCGATCTGCGTCTTTGCGGCCTGTGCCTTGCTGTTTTTCTCGCCCTGGAGGAGCTGCAGCCGCACAAGTTCCGCGCGGAGTTCTTCTTTTTCTTTCTCGGCTTCCGCGAGTTTCTCGTCCGTGGAGTTCAGCAGGTCTGCCTGCATTCCGCCGCGCTCTCTGATCTGTTCGATCTCTTCGTCGATCGCTTTCAGTTCGTCTTGCAGGCGCCCGATCTCCTGCCTGTGCGCTTCGATCTTTCCGCCCTGTTCGGCCTTCTCCGTATCGGCCCTGCGGTTCTCATCCTTCGCACGAACGATCTTTTCGTTGTTCACCGCGATCTCGCCCGTGAGCCGTTCTATCCGTTTTTCGTGCTCGAACCGGTCGTTTTTAAGCTGGGCGATCAGGCTGTCTAACTGGCGCGAAAGCTCGAGCTTTGACTCATTTTCCTGCCTCAGCTCTTCAAGCGCTGCCTCGGTCTGCGCTCTGTCGCTGCTCACGATCTCTTCGTTTGCGGTGATCTCTCCGAGCCTGACTTCCGCCTGCGATATGGTTTCGGACAATACTCCTACTTCTATGTCGCGGAGTTCGTATTTGAGGGCAAGGTATTTGCGGGCTGCTTCGCTCTGCTTTTCGAGCGGTTTGATCTGGGATTCGAGTTCGTTGACAATATCGTTTATGCGCAGCAGGTTCTGTTCGGTCGATGCGAGTTTGCGCTCTGCCTCGTTCCGCCTGATCCTGTATTTCATGATTCCGGAGGCGTCTTCGAAAATATTGCGCCGCTCTTCGGATTTCGTGCTGAGTATCTCGTCGATCCTGCCCTGCCCGATAAGCGAATAACCGTCGCGCCCGATACCGGTGTCAGCGAACAGCATAATGATGTCTTTCAGGCGGCATTGCGCCCCGTTAATGAGGTATTCGCTCTCGCCGGAACGGTACAGGCGGCGCGTGACGCGGACCTCGATAAAATCGATGTTCAGGGTGTGGTCTTCGTTGTCCATGATCAGCGACACTTCGCACATGCCCGTGGCTTTCCGGCTCTGCGTTCCCGCAAAGATCATGTCTTCCATACGGCTTCCGCGCAGCGTCTTGGGGCTCTGTTCGCCCAATACCCATTTAACGGCATCGGAGATGTTGCTCTTTCCGCTGCCGTTGGGGCCAACAATGGCTGTTATTCCATTACTGAATTCGAGTACTGTTTTATCAACAAAGGACTTGAACCCCTGCATCTCGAGTCGCTTAAGGTACAACGTGACACCCCGCTTTCACAAGGTCAGATTCTACCAGTTTTTGCGGCTGTTGTCAATGATCGGGGTGGCCCGGCGCTGCCGGCGGTGTGATCGCTTCCGGAGGCAAAAAAACCGCGCCCCCGGAGGAGCGCGGCTCTTAAATCTTTAACAGGATTTTGGATCAGCCGTTATCAGAAAGCTCTTTTCTTCATGAAGACGACTGCGACGCCCATTGCCAGCACTGCGATCACAGCGAACATTGCCATAGCAGCGTCGCCGGTCTGAGGCTGATCTTCGGTGGACATCGGAACTTCCTCAGGCAGGCAGGTGTAATTAATTGTCCAGACGAGGTGCTCTTCGCCGTCAACGATCGCGAATACCTCTGCGACATGCTTGCCCTCGGTGATGTCAACGAAGATCTCGAAGCGGGATGCAAATACATCCTGGTTCTTGATCAGGTTGTTCTTGATGTGGTCAACGATATCCTGTGCCTCGTATCTGTCGAAGTACACGATCTCGCCGCCGTCGACCTTAACGCCGTATTTATCCAGTGCCTGGTTGTTTCCGTACCAGCCCCAGATGCGAAGCTGCTTGCCGTATTCAGCATAGAGATTATCGGCAATATCGGTGACCTCTGCGTTTCCGCCGAATGAAGCCTTATCAACTCCGTCGATAGTGACCTGGTCGCGGGACATCACTTCAACGAACGCTTCCTTGGGAGCGAAGGTGATCGTGCGCATTACTCTGTCTTCGCCGTCAACAAATGCAACGATCTGGACAGTGTGCTGGCCTTCGGTCACAGGGACTCTGACGTTAGCACGGTAGCCGTTTCCGGCAGCGCTGTACAGGTTCCTGGCAACATTCATGATAGCAAAGTAGTCAGCATTGGGAGCATCAGCCGTTCCGGGATCGGTGACGATGAAGCTGTCGTCATAAACAGTCTCGCCGCCGTCGATCTTGTAGCCGTACTTCTCGATCGGGAAGTTAGATGCAAGCCAGCCGTGAACAAGAATCTCTTTGCTGTTCTCATCAGTGGTGATGTTGAGGTTATCGGCAGTACCCTGATCCGCACCGTCGAGCTGGATGGTGTCAACTTGCACGTGCTGCTTGTATTCACGTCTAATGAAGCCCTCGCCCTGATCATCGGAGAAGATATCAAAGGCGATCTGGCCGCGCTCGCAGGCAACGTAATCGTTGCCGAGCATGTTGTTATTTGCGTAACCAATAACAAAGTACTTGTTGTAGTAACCGGTAGCACTGTCAGTAGAATCGTCATTGATCGTGATCTTTAACGTATATTCACCGGCCTCAAGAGTCTTGTCCAGCGTAAGAGTGAATGCGCCGTCTCCGGGAATCGTGTAATTCTGAGTGAGAACTGTTTCGCCGTCTTTAATAAACTCGAATGTTAAAGGAGTATTGGGAGCACCCCAGAATGCAGGGAAGCCGATCCTGTAGAACGAAACGTCGGTATTGAACACAAACGAATGAGTAAGTGTTCCGGTAGAGAAACCGGTCCAGGAAGATAATCCGCCTGCGTCACCAGTGTTTGCATCGCCTTCGTAAGTCTTGAAGGGCAGGTAAGGAGCTTTATCGGTAGAATCTTCAACGAATGTACCGTAAGCTTCGATCTCGCCTACGCTTGCATATTTGTAACCGCTGTCGTCAAGAGCAACGCCTTCTTTGATCTCAAAGAGGATGTATCTTGCGCGGTTGGTCGTTTCAAACACGAACGGATTAGCGGAGTCGATATCGCCGCTTCTGCCTTCAACGGAAGTAATAAGATCCCAGTTAACACCGTCAAGGGAGGTGTACAGATCATATGCGCTCGGGAAGGTCACATTCTGGAATCCCTGCGGATGGATATCGATCTCGGACAGATCGTATACGCCCTGAAGGTCAATATAGATCTTCGCGTGAACGGTAGTGCCAACAGGATAGAATCCCAGCGGCACAGGATCAGCGACAACGGCGGGGTTATGGACCGGGTTGTAACCGTCGTTTACATATTCATCAAGCCAGTATCCGGAGCCGTTGCGTACGCCGCTGATGAGGTCGATGTAGACCGGTTTATCAAGGGCGATATCGGTATCGTCGTTCTTATAGCTTGTCTGGTAAATGACCTTGGTCCTTCCGCTGGTCAGTTTAACAATAAGTTTAACGGTGTGCTGACCTTCCTGGAGAGGAATGAGACCGTCAAACTTTCTGTATCTGTTGCCCTCGTAATTCCAGCTCGTTATGATGTCTGCAGTGCCCTGCTCAAACGTGATATTGAACGAATGATACACAGGAGCGTTGTCGTCGATCTGGTATGCGAAGTCGGCAATGTTCGATACGGGCAGGTACCAGCCTACAAGGTAAAGCTGAGTGCCGCCGGCTTCGTAAGCTTTCTTGAGCTGTCCGAGGTTTCCGCCTTTACCAAGGTTCTCGGTGAAGGCCGCTCCGTTAAAGAGAAGCACGAAGTCAATGTTTGCCATGTCGGGAACTGCTTCTTCTGCGGGGTTGGTGTCAAACGGGTTTGCCTCTGCGGCGCGGATCGAGAAGTTGATCGCATCGCCTGCATGCTTACCGGTGGCAAGGATGTTGAAGTAGTCGCCTACACCGGTCGAAGCGGTCGGGATTACGAGATAAGCAGAGCTGCTTGTGCCGTCAAAGTCTTTTCCGTTCGTTCCTGTGGTCTCAACTACGAAGTAGTATGTGCCTGCGGGAAGTGCGGAGTCAAGCTCGAACACGGCTGCGGGGTTGTTATCGCCAACTGCTTCGAAAGCCTTGGAAGCAAGAGGAGCAGCGTCGAGGGAGCGGTCAACGTTACCGGCATTTGCGTAAATGCTGATCGTGAAGTTAGGAGTAGCTCCCTGGTTAGCCATTGTACTTGCCCAGTAAATGGGAAGGCGGACTGCGTCAAACTCGCACTTCGTGGTGAACTTCGCAACGGCTTTATCGTTGAGGTTTCTCAACCACAGACCGATGTTGCTTTCTGTAGCGCCGTCAGCCCAGGTATAAGTAACAACATTAGCATCGTTGATGTATTTGATCGTATGCATGACCTGTGCGCTCTCGTCAGCTGCCATCTTCGCGTAGAATTTAACGGTGATGGTGCCTTCCTGGATGGGAAGGTTGAAATTATAGCGCAGTGCGTACTGGAATCCGGTGGGTTTGCTCTCGCCGAGAATAGCGGCATCATAAATACCCTTACCCCAGGTGATCTCACCATCATTAACCGAATAACCGAGGTCGCTGAAGTCATCGTCGTTGCCGATCCAGCCCTGGAAATGAATGTAGGAATATCCAAGACCGTAAAGGTTTCCGAGATCTCCGCCGACTGCTCCGGATTTGACGTCCTTTTCACCTTCGGCAGGAACATGTGTGTTCACAGACGCATTGTTGGTAAGGAACGCTCCGTCAAAGCAGATCGCGTGTCCGGCGTTTGAAACAACGGAGAGCATAATAATCAGCATAGCAAGAATAACGAGTGCTGATAATACCTTTTTCATATTTTTACCTCCTTGAGTATTACGTCGGCAATAGCATATGCCGATAGATGCTAAAATTATATCACACGTGCATCACGCTTGACAACAGCTATTTCGGCCCGATTTCCGGTTTTTTCATTATTTTTTCGAATTATTTCCAAATATTTCCGAAGATTTCCGGATATTTCCGAGTATTACCGAAGACGGGAATCGCGTTTCAGGCATCAGACAAGCTCGTTAACAAGGCGCTTAAATGTATTGCCGCGCTCCTCGAAGTTCTTGAAAAGGTCGAAGCTGGTGCTGGCCGGAGAAAGCAGCACGACGTCACCGGGGACGGCAGCCGCGCGGGCGGAAGAAACCGCCTCCGCGTACGACGAAGCACGCACGATGCGAACTGTATTAGCGGGATCAGCCGCGCGAACCGACGCCTCGATCTTGTCCGAGGTTGGCCCGATAAGGATAAGCGTTTTGACCTTCTCAACGATCGGCGCACCGACAGGCGAATAATCAAGGCTCTTGTCCTTGCCCCCCGCGATCATCACGATATTGCGTTTCGGGAAGACGGACAATGCGTTCAGCGTGCGTTCGGGGCTGCTGTCGATCGAGCTGTTGATATACCGCACACCGTCAAGTTCGCGCACCGTTTCGAGTCTGTGCTCTACCCCGCCGAACGTTGCGGCAACAGCTCTTACGTCGTCTGCCGTTATCTCCGACCTCAGCAAAAGCGCGGCGGTCATCAGATTTTCGACGTTGTGAAGGCCCGGCAGCAGCAGATCCGCCCGATCAAGCTCGAACTTTTGACCCTCGCACGCGCCGCATCCGCCGCAAAACATAGAAAAAACGATCTTATTATTAGCCGCGTCGAAGACAGCCGTGGCGCCGTTATGCGGAAGCCCGAGCGCCGTTTCGGGAGCCTTTTTCGCAGTAAAAACGTCAACGGTATACTTCCCGCGGTCGTCTTCGCTGCACGCAAGCTCCCTCGCGATCTGTGCCGTGACCTCATTCCCCGCATTCAGCACTACACGTTTGCGAACACCCGGGCGCCAAAGGTGTATCGGCCTGTCGAAGACCGCTTTTTTGCAATCGATGTACTCCTGATAATCCTTGTGAACATTCAGGTGGTTCGGGGTGATGTTCGTGATCGCGGAAACGTCCGCCGAAACGCTCATATGCATCAGCTGGAAGCTCGAAAGTTCCAGAACGACGCGGTCGTCCGGCTCGATTTCGGTCAATTTATCGATCAGCGGCGTGCCGATATTTCCGCCCAGCCAGATATTTACGTCACTGTTCCTGTAATGCTCTCTCAGCAGGAGCGCGGTCAATGTCGTTGTCGTCGTCTTCCCGTCACTTCCGGTTATAGCGTATATCGGGCACGGACAATACCGCATAAACACTTCCATTTCGGACGTCAGCACCGCCCCTGCGCGCACCGCCGCGGCAATATGTTCCTCGTCCGGTCTCATTATCGGCGAGCGGAACAAAACATCGAATCCGCCCTCCGGAAGCCCGTCCAGATACGCCTCGCCGAACGTAAACTCCGCGATCACGCCATTATCCTTCAGCCTTTTCGCCTCAGCGACCGCCTCCGGATCCGCTTTCAGGTCAAACAAGTGAACGTCTTTCGCCCCGGAATCCGCAAGAAACCTGAGCAGCGCCTTGTTACTGATGCCGAAACCGAGTACGGCGATCTTTTTCGTGCGAAGGCCGTCAATAAACTCCGCTAATTCTGCCGTTTCGTTCATTATCGTTACCCTTCTGTGCCGCTTTTTGCAAACAGTTCCGCCATCAGCAGTTCCGCCGGAAGCCCCTGCTTGTAAAGCGCAAAAAACTTACCGAACTTCTCGATGTCCTTGTCCGAAGCCATAACGGTGCTCTTTCCGACCCCGCTGAACACGCGGCGCAGGAACGCGCTGAGATCCTCGTATTTGTCCCTCTCCAGCATATATGTTGCGAGCAGTGCCATACCCCACGCGCCTCCTTCGCCCGCCGTCTGCATAACGGTAACAGGCACGCGGAACAGCGCGGATGTGGCGTTCTGACCCACGAATTCGGTCTTGTAGAAGCCTCCCGCCGCGGTGACTGCCGTCAGTTTTACACCGGCTTCCGCCAGGAGGTCAAATCCGAGCGCGATCGCGCTTACGGCCGAAAAGACCTGCATCTGCATAAAGTTTGCGAGCGTCAGTCTGCCGGAAGGTTTGCGGGCAACGACGAGCGCCCCCGTTTCCGCACCGGCTATTGCCTCTCCCGCCAGATAGTTGTACCCGATCACGCCGCCCGAATCACCGTCGCCTTCCAGCGACTTCGCATACAGGAGGTCGTAGAGCTTGCCCTTCGAAACGTTCGCTCCGCACATGGCGGCAACTTCCGCGAACAGCCTGACCCAGTTATCGATCTCGGAGGTGCAGTTATTCCCGTGTATCATTGCTGCGTCATAGCCCTCCGGCGTGAGCAGCACGTCGATCTCTTTTCTGTACCCTTCGAGCGGTTTTTCGAGCGTGACAACAATATTACACGACGTTCCGGCGGAGAAGTTAGCCTCTCCCGGTGCGATCGTGTCGGAGCAGACCATTCCGGTCTGCATGTCTCCTTCCGGCGGGCAGAGAGGCACGCCTGCCTTCAGCTTTCCGCTCGGGTCAAGCAGTTTCGCGCCGTCTTCGGTGAGTGTTCCGGCGTTTTCGCCCGCTTTCAGTATCTGCGGCAACAGCTTTTTGATTTCCGGTTCTGCTCCGTGTGCTTTGAGCATCTCGCCCATCTTCGCCAGCATTTCGGCGTTGTAGTCCCCGTCCTTAACCGGGAACATTCCGGACGCCTCTCCGATTCCCGAAACGAAACGTCCCGTTAATTTATAATGTATATATCCTGCGAGCGTCATCAGTTTCGCCACCTGCGGGACGTGCGGCTCGCCGGAAAGCACTGCCTGGTAATATTGAGCGGCGCTCCACCTCATCGGCATGTTAAACCGGAACGCTTCCGAAAGCTCCGCCGCGGCTTTTTCCGTGTTCGTATTACGCCATGTTCTGAACGGGACAAGGAGCCGGTCGTTTTTATCCAGCGCGAGGTATCCGTGCATCATTCCGGAGATGCCGATCGCGTCCGGACCGTCAAATTCTTTTCCGTTTCTCTGGCGGTAATCTTCGGCCATCGATGCGTATCCGGCGGCCAATCCCTCCAGTGCCTGTTCGAGCGGATAGCTCCACAGCCCGTCAACGAGTCTGTTTTCCCAGCTGTATATTCCCACAGCCAGTACATTCGCGTTTTCATCGGTCAATACCGCTTTTATCCTCGTTGATCCGAGCTCGATCCCCAGTATTTTTTTCATGCGTCCAGCCTCCCTTTCGCCGTCTTGCCGTCAATGTGATTATAATTGATTCGACGCGGTTTTTCAATAAAAAAGGCAGAGGATCCGTTCCCGGGATCGCGGAAATTGACGCTGCCGGAATCCGCTTCGATTTTCACGATCCCGGGAACAAAAAACAGGCAGAGAACGAATTCCCTGCCCGCTTTATTTAACGCACTGACCCGCGCCCGGCACTATCGTGCCTCGCCTACGGTTTTTGCCCTCATGCGTTATTCTGCATACATATACTCTTTAATTACGCGAACCATGCAGTCGTTGAGCGGCTCGACCTCGTACTGGGTGTCAGACGGGGTCTGGTGATCTCCGCCGATTCCGGAGTGGTTCGTGAGGAAGATGTACGTACCGCCGGTCATCACCGCGAAGCTGCGCATGAGCGACTCGACGGAAAGGTCGGCACCGGAAGAAACAACGGGAATAATGCGGATACCTGCAGCGGAGATTGCCGCCACGTCCTTGCGCATACCGCTGTTGATGCCCTGGATCTCGCTCTCGTCATGAGGCGGAGCGTCAAGCACGAAGAAGCAGAGTTTGACCGAATCTTCACGCCAGCTGTGCTGAAGGACATTGCCCAGAGCCGTATGGACAGCCTCCGGATAATCTCCGCCGCCGTCGGAACATTGTTCGCCGAGAATTCTGACGCAATCGTCAATATCATCGCGGAAGTCGTAGTATTTTACGACGTAGTCGTCTCCCTCGTCGCGGTAGAAGTTAACGCTCAGGCGGACGTTGATGTTCTGCTCGGAGCACACGCGCTCGATCACGTTTTTGATCTCGACTTTGAGGTATTCGAGCTCGTCGCCCATACTGCCGGTCGTATCGATCATGAGCATAAGGTCAAGGTTCGAGGGAGTCGCAGGCACGAAATCGACCGCTACAGTCAGCTCGGCTTTTGCTCCGGGCTCGCAGGTCACTTCGTACGCGTCAAATTCTGCGCTCTTTACTGTTAAAACCTTTCCTTTATAGCTGTCCGGGTACACGAGCGTCGCGTTTCCGTGTCTGTCGGCAACTGCTTCGTAGACAACTGTTTCGCCATCCAGCAGCTTCACTTTTGCAAGCGGAAGCGTATCGACTTTGATGACATTGTCGGCGAACAGGCCGCGCGCTTTGCGGATGTTTGCCCAGTTTTCGTCTTCCCAGAGCGAACGCCAGTTCCCGAGATCCTTCGCGTCCTTGACCTCGCCCGCGGTCAGCATTCCCGGTTTGAGCTGGCCGTTAAACGACCCGTAAGGATCGCCGGGATCGTAGACCACTCCGCCGTCGTAGTATTCGCCCGGCATCGGCTCGGGCATTCCGACAATCGCTTCGCTGTCATATACCGCTTTGTCTTTTCCGCCGTATATTCTTCCGATGATCCCGTCAATTACGCCCGAGATCCCGCTGCCGCCATCGCTTTTTCTCTCGCCGATGACGCCGTCGCCGTAAATATTCCTTTCGCCGTCCTTGATCATCGTTCCGGGCGCCGTATCGGAACCCGAATTCGTATTTGAGCCGTTGTTTGTATTCGTGCCGGAACCAGGCTTGTGACTTAAGACCGAACATCCCGTCATATACAACATCGACGCAACCAGCAGCAATGCCAGCATCGCGGTCAATATTTTTCCGGTTTTTTTGTTTGTTTTGTTTTTCATATCCTTCATCCTCCGGATCTGAGTTTGTCGCGTCGGCAATTCCTTCGGATCTGCCTTGCGTTTATATAGTAACCGTTAGGGGCAGGAGGGTCACGTGGGATCAGCGGGAATTTGAAAATTGAAAATGGCAAGTGAAAAAGGTCCGGTTTCATAGATCTTCCAGTACAAAAGGCAGCATGTATATTGGTTTAAAAATAAGTTGTTCCTTATGTCCGACATCCTTTTGCGAAAAAAGATATTGCTTATACACTCTTTTTGAATATTTAGTGCAAAATTCAGATATGGATTTATGTGTATTAACATTAGAAGACTTGATTTCGATCGGCACGATCTTCGCATTCGATGCCATAAGGAAATCAACTTCGTAGTAATGGACATCATCTTCTTTTTTCCATATATGATAGAAAAGCTTGCTTCCGCTTGCTGCGATCATCTGTGCAGCGACATTTTCATACATATATCCAAGGTTAGCATCTAACTTATCACTCAGCAGTTTACTGTAGATTTTTGTGTGTGCTTTATCAGCCGAGTTAAAAAGCATAGTCGTAAATAACCCGATATCTGACAGATAAAGTTTGTATGTTTCGTTGTCGGCAGTAGAACTCAGTGACACGTCCGGATCGGTAACGTTGTTAGAGATCAGCACGGTCTTTGAGTCAAGAAGCTCTGAGAAAATCTCTTCATCCCTGCTCGTTGTCCGCTTGCCTGTCGCATTGGATATTATAAATCTCTTCTTTGTGCTTAATTGACCCGGAATTGAGTTATACATCTTTGACAGCCGGCCGCTATCGTCAATTTTATAAAAATCTTCATCATAAAGTTTCAGTATTGCACGCTTAACTTTGTCAATTTCTTCGAAGTTTTGTCCGTTGACATACGCTTCTACGGCTTGCGGCATCCCGCCAACAGCCATGTATATACGAAAATCGCGCATCAGTTTCCGGTTGAGCTCATTTCCGACCGGCCTGTCTGTCTTATATAACTGCTTAAGAATATCGTATGAGTTATTCCCCGCAGCCCACAAAAATTCCTCATAATCCATGGGATATACTTGTATAAAGTATTCTTCAGAAGGAATTACAATATCTTTAACATTCTTTTTTATGCTTATCAATGATCCTGTTTCAATGTAACTGTATCGTCCGTCTGCGACAAGGTATTTGATAGCCTGCCTTACATGCGGGGCTCTTTGAATTTCGTCGAAAATAATAATTGATTCGCCCGGATAAAGCGTGATTCCTGCTACCGTCTGAAGCCTTAAAAAAAACAGGTCGAGAGAGGCAATGTCATCGAATACTTCAAGAACGTCTTTACTTATATTTGCAAAATCGACTTTTATGTAGGACTTATAATTATTTTTTGCAAATTCTTCGGCAATTGTTGATTTTCCGACACGCCTTGCCCCTTCCAGCATAGCCGCATATTTTTTTGAATATTTGTCTTTCCATTCAGTAAGAGCGCTATAAACCTTTCTCTTAAACATTCGATTGCCCCCCTTCGCGTTAATAATACCATATGGAGCAGTTTTTTACAACACTAAAATGTGCGTTTGGAGCAGTTTTTTACAACACTAAAATGCGCGTTTGGAGCAGTTTTTTACAACACTACGCTTTCGGACCCATTCAGTTCCGTTCCGTACACTTCAAGTTCGCCAATCTGCGACAGCGAAGTGCCGGTTTTGTCCGTCTGACCGCTGTGGCGTGTGATCGTTAATTTCACGTATCGGCCCTCTACCGGTTCGAACGCGTAGTTCAAATCGATCGCTTCGGTCAGTTTGACTCCTTCGGCAGACGCGGTCTCCGTCCAGGTCTCTCCGTCTTTTGAAACGCACAGTTTGAAATCGCGCGGGAAGGAGGCGCCGGAGTTGAAAATGCACGGTTTCAGCACGATTTTGTTCAGGAGATAGGGCTCTTCAAGATCGACCGAAAGCTCTACCGGGTCTTCGGGACCGATGCCGGAGAACGGATCGACCGACCAGCCCGCATGCGTACACTGGTAAACAGACACATTGATGCCGTCCGTGAGGTACGCACGCGAGAAAAACGTGCCCTCCTCATATGAATTGACCGCAGAAACAGCCTTGTGAAGCGCCAGATTCACACCATCTCCCGCCAGACGCTTCAGCACACCCTGCGCCTTGACCAGCGCCGCCCTTGCATTGTCCGCCTGCACCTGCGTTACGGCCCCGTCAGCAGCAACGCGCTTCGCCTCTGCCAAAGCTTCCGAAAACTCCTCTTTCCCGCACGGCTTGTACATCGCGGGATCGAGACTTTCCGCCGCAGCGATCGCCTTATTCAGATAAAACAAATTAGCCTCATCCTTCAGCGCAAAACTGTAGTTGTCCGCCGCTTTCAGCAGGATCCCGTCGCCCGCCTTCAGCGAAACCGAATAAAAACCGTCAGGATCGGGAGACATTGCCACGCACTCGCCCGTCACATCGCTAATGTACGAAATCGAAGGAACGTCATTGTCAAGCGAAAAGCGCACTTGGGGCATCCTCCGTAAGGAAGATGCCCCAAGGCGGCCTTTGTATCTAAATTGAATAATTGATTTGTTGTGAGATGGCGTGACCGCTTTGGTTACGCCGTTTTGCTTTTGGTTTCTTCGGCTTTGAGACGCGTTTGAAAAGCTTCTTCCATCTGCTCGGGCGTCATTTCTTCTACGATACCGACGCCGTTAAAGTAGATGTCGATAAGCTGTACCCGCTGACCGTCAACGTATCTCGGCTGAAACACAACGATC
>JAGADO010000150.1 GCA_017613535.1 Clostridia bacterium
GAAATATGAAATGACAATCGCAGGACTTAAGAGGCAGCTCCCCGTATGCAAACTTTCCGACGATCTGGCTATCGGTGCATTCGTTATGTTCGGAGACGTTGAACTTACGATCGCCTGCGCAGCCGCACTGCTCAAAAAAGCGCCGGAATTCGATTATCTCGTTGCTCCCGAAGCTAAAGCGATCCCGCTGATCTATGAGATGGCGCGCCAGAAAGGCCTCGATGACTACCTGCTCGTCAGAAAAAACAAAAAAGCATATATGAGCGGCGTGTTTGAAGTAGATGTTACTTCGATCACAACGGCCGGAAGACAGAAGTTATATATGGATGCTGTTGATGCCGCAAAAATGAACGGAAAACGCATTATTATAATCGATGACGTCATTTCCACAGGTGCGAGCCTTGAGGCTGTAGAAAAGCTTGTGAAGGAAGCAGGCGGAAACGTTGTGGCGCGCATGGCCGTTCTGGCTGAAGGTGACGCTGCTAAACGCGACGATATAATCTACCTCGAAGAACTGCCTCTGTTCAATGCCGACGGAACTGTAAAGTAATTTAGATTTACGGCTCTGCAGTGCAAAAATCAAGCCGTCCGTTCTGTTCGAAACGGGCGGCTTTTATTATGCTTTGATCAATTATATCTTCCGATCAGGTGTGGCTTGCGTTATGCGGAAGAGCGACGTTCGGATCAGGTTCGAAAACCGGCGCTTCGGCAGGCACATCGTCGTCGACAACGTCGTCCGGGTCGACCGGTGTAAGATATCTGGCAGCCTGCGTGGAGAACAGCGTGTAATACTCCCCTTTCTTATTCATAAGCTGCGAGTGGTTTCCTGACTCAATGATCCTGCCATCCTGAAGCACGATGATCGTATCGGCCGTCGTGGCGCTAGATAATCTGTGCGATACGAATATCGAAGTTTTATCGCTCCTGAGCTCGTCAAACTGGTTGAAGATCTCCTGCTCAGCCATCGGGTCGAGCGACGCGGTAGGCTCGTCAAGGATCAGTATATCTGACTCGGAATAGAACGCACGCGCGATCGCCAGTTTCTGCCATTGACCGATCGACAGTTCAATGCCGTTGTCCTCGAAATAACGCATAAGCGGCGTATCAAACGTCTCGGGCAGCTGATTGATAAAGTCAGCCGCGTTGCTCGCCTCAGCAGCGCCGCGGATCCTGTCGTCCCTGATCTCGGCACCGACCTCGCCGAAAGCGATATTGTCCCTGACCGAAACAGCATACTTTCCATAATCCTGAAAAACGATTCCAAACAGGTCGTAAAGGCTCTTAAGATCGTATTCGCGTATATCGTGCCCGTCAAGGTATATCGTGCCTTCCGAAGGGTCGTAGAGGCGCGTAAGCAGCTTTATAAGCGTCGTTTTACCTGCGCCGTTCAGACCGACGATAACGATCGTTTCTCCCGCGTGGATCGTCAGATTGATATGATTTATAACGTTCTTGGTAAAACCGGGATAATGGAACGAAACGTCTCTGAATTCGATCGTGTGACCGATGCCCCTCTCGACCATCAGCGGTTCGTCAACGATTGGCGCAACAGTTCTTTTCTCCTCCATAAATGAGATCATATTGTTGATGAACAGAGTGCCTTCGTAGATGCTCGCCGTGGTGGTGATGAGCGTGGCAATACCGGATGCGATAGCATTCAGCGCTCCCGTATACAGCGAATAATAACCGATCTCGTAGCGGCCTTCAAAAACGCCCCTGGCGATCATAACAAAAAGAACGCAGTTCACTGCGGTCGAAAGAAGTGTCGCACCGATGTTCCAGACACATTCTTCCACGATCAGCTTCTTCAGACCCTTGAAATAACGTCTGAACACTTCGTTATAGCGGGCAATAAAATTGTCCGCCAGTCCGAGCATACGCACCTCTTTCACGAGATCTTTATTAACGATGACCTCCGAGTAATAACTCATCTGGCGGCGGTCCTTGCTGCGCCTGAATACGTAATTATGATTCTTTTTGCGGTAAACAAAGTTTATGATAGTAGAAGGGATTGCGACAAGGATTACTAGCAGCACCGGCAGAGCACCGACGGCTGATAATACGATGATGAACGAGATGATGCTTATGAGTGCAGATGCGATCGAGAACGAAGCGTTCAGTACCTGGATCGGCCTGTTCCCCGCTTCTCTGTTCGCGTTCTCCATCTTGGCATAGAAATCAGGGCTGTCAAAACTGGCCAGATCGACTTCCTTAGCCTTATTCATTATCTTCTGCTTGATATGGTTCGTTACGAGTTCACCGGAAATACGTATGACCGTACCGTCCAGCCTGTTCACGACGCTGTTTATGAGCAGATACGCGAACTGGAAAATGAGCAGAGTCATTATGATCTTGAACTCTGTGATCTGTCCTCCGTAGCCGGCAGCAAGTTTATTAAGTATCTCCTTACCGATCAGAGATCCGATAACAGGCATAACGCCGTTGAAGAGCGCCATGAAAGCCATCAGGAAAAGAATGCCGGGGCTGACTTCCCAGACAAGTTTAAGAATGTACAGCATTCTCTTCATAAACGAACCAACGACTTCTTTCACGAAGCGCGGAACATCTTTAAGATTCTTAGGTTTTGGTACTCTGTACTGGTCGTTTACTTTGTTATCGGGGCCTCCCGGGGGCATAACTATCACCGGCTCCTTTCAAAATAAATACAATCGTTTTAGTCTGTTTTAAATCTTCTTTTTCCTTGCGGCCGGTCTTATTCGAGGTTCAAGAACGCTTCCGGGTGTCAATCTGATTCCTGCTTCTCTGAGGCTCCGGTCAACACATTCGCACACGGCCGTTTCGATATCGTGCTTTTTCAGCAGTCTCCTGAATCTGCACAAAGTATTTGAATCGGGCACCTGTTCTTCGAGAAAGCTAACGCCCATGAATCTCCGGAATGCATAGCTGTCGTATACGGCACCTTCCATTCCTGCGGCAGAAAATCCGAACCAGTTTTGAAGCAGATACATTCGTATCATAACGTCCAGCGGCTTTACCGGTCTTCCTCTGTCATTACTGGGATAGAACGGACGAATGATAGCATCAAGCTCATCCCACCTGATGATCGCGTCAAGTTTTTTAAGCAGTTCTTCCCTCTTTCCGGTCTGCTTTCTCATACTGTATTCTATATCTGTAAAGCTGTTTCTGCGGTCCATTACCAGTCCCCCCTTTACATAACTGCTATTATTATAGCAAATTTCGAGCAAATATGGTAGAATATTATGAAAATAATCACGGAGGTTTAAAAATGAGTGATAAAGTAATAACGATCCCCGAAAGAAAAGACGTTGACGCCCGCTTCACATGGGACCTTTCGTCTATTTTTTCGAGTGACGCGGAATGGGATAAGGCATTCGAAAAAGTAGCGGAATATCCGGAGAAAATTGCCGCATTCAGCGGAAAGCTATCCGAAAACGCCAAAACACTGCTCGATTGCTGCAAATTAAAAGACGAGGCTTCACTCGCTATCGAAGCGGTTTACGGTTATTCAAGTCTTAAAGGCGATGAAGATACCGGCGACAGCAAATATCAGAATATGCGCGGAAAAGCGATCGGTGCATACGTAAAGCTTGACGCAGCAATGTCTGCCCTGCTGCCTGAAATAATCGCGCTCGATGACGATGTGCTTGAGCAGTTTTACAAAGATGAGCCCGAACTTCTCGTATATAAACGTTCTCTCGATAAAATAAGGCGCAGAAAGGCGCATTTCCTGTCTTCTTCCGAAGAACAGCTTCTGGCTGCGGCCGGTGAGATGGCCGGCGGTCCGGACAATATCGGCAGTATTTTGAGGAACGCTGATATGACGTATCCTGATGCGATCGACGCAAACGGCGGCAGGCACAAGCTCACAAACGGTTCGCTTACGTTCCTGCTCGAATCGCCTGACCGCGTGCTTCGCGAAAACGCTTTCAATACGTACTACGACCGCCTGGGCGAGTTCAAAAATACTATTGCTGCGACGCTCGACGCACAATTCAAACAGCTCAGATTCTTTGCCGGGGCAAGGAAATATGCCACGACGCTCGAAGCAGCACTTGATGAAACAGAAGTTCCTTCCGCCGTATACACCAACCTGATCGAAGCAGTACACGCAAATATGGAAAGCATGTATAAATACGTTGCCCTTCGCAAAAAACTGCTCGGCGTGGATGAACTTCAAATGTACGACGTTTATACTCCCGTCGTAAAAGACGCGGACGTTGCCATCCCGTTCGAAAACGCGAAAAAGACAGTGCTCGAAGCATTGTCCGTACTCGGTCCCGACTACACAGATCTTTTGAAGAAAGGATTTGATGAGAGGTGGATCGACGTTTATGAGAACAAGGGTAAGCGCAGCGGTGCCTATTCTTCCGGGCTCTCACGTCCTCATCCGTACGTGCTGCTTAACTACAAGGACAATCTCGACAGCCAGTTTACACTTGCTCACGAGATGGGTCACGCGCTTCACAGCTATCACAGCACGAAACATCAGCCGGTCAACTGCGCCGATTACGTCATTTTCGTTGCCGAGGTCGCGTCAACGTGTAATGAGGTCCTGCTTATGAAGTATCTGCTTTCACGCACGACCGAGAAAAACGCACGCGCGTACCTGATCAACCACTTCCTTGACCAGTTTAAGGGCACCGTCTACCGTCAGACGATGTTTGCTGAATTCGAGCTGTTTATGGGCAGGCAGAGCGAAGCCGGAGAGACACTCACGGCTGATATGCTGACTGAAAAATATCTCGAGCTCAACAAGCTTTATTTCGGTCCGTCAATGATCTCCGATGACAGGATCGGTCTTGAGTGGGCACGTATTCCGCATTTCTTCTACAATTATTACGTGTTCCAGTATGCGACTGGTTTCTCGGCTGCCGTCGCGATCGCGAACAGGATCCTTTCCGAAGGAGAGCCAGCCGTCAGGGATTACAAGAAGTTCCTTTCTTCCGGAGGCAGCGCGGATCCCATCAGCCTGCTTAAGATCGCGGGTGTCGATATGAGCAGTCCAGAGCCGGTAGACAGCGCGCTTTCGCTCTTTGCCGAATTGATCAGCGAGATGGAAAAGCTCGTCGGATGATAAAATAAAATGCGATAAAAAAAGATAGCGGCCGATTCCGCGTTTTCGGAATTGACCGCTGTTTTTTTATTGATACGCGCCTTAGAGCGTCATGATCATAAAACTGTCAGCTATTAATTGACCTTTCCGGTGATCGCATAGATCGGGATCATACCGATATCGCTGTTTCTGCTGTCATAGCTGACGTTCCGGTTATCACCCATAACAAAGATATATCCTTCCGGGATCGTAAGAGTCGTGCCGTTCGGATAATTATACACGTCCTGCTCGTTCAGATACGGTTCGACAACAAGCTCGCCGTTTCTGTAAAATTTATCATCTTTAAATTCGATCGTATCTCCGCCGACGGCAACGACGCGTTTGATAAACAGCGTGTCTTCTTCCTGACCGCCGAAGAACTTTTCGGATATCCAGTCGTTCGTTTTAAGCACGTCGGCAACGCGCTCGAAGTAACTGAATCCGCGTCCGATCCGGTCAACGTCGATAATGACGATGTCCCCTGTCTTAGGCTTTCCGAACACATACGGCATCAGTGACGATTTGACTTTATCATCTGGATGAAGCGTAGGTTCCATCGAAGTTCCGTATACGTGGTTTGAGCGCGATATGTATACTGAATACGTCAGATAACCCATAATAATTACAGCGAATACGATAAAGAAAATAAGCACATCTTTAATGATCTCTTTAACGACCGAGAACACTTTATTGCGTATGCTTCTTTTTCTTAATACGCCCGGATCATCTTCGAAAACGTCATCGTAATAAGCATTTTCGGATCCGGAATAGTCTGAGACTGCTTCCGGAACGGTCTCTTTAAGAGCGCCAATATTCTCAAAATCGATAGAATCAGAGAAACTGGCAGTTGCCGGATCGACTGCATAGGGCTTTTCTTCCTGAACGTCTGATTCGTCGGATAAAAGTCCGGCATCATAAGAAGAGTTAAGAATTCCAAGCTCTTTTAACGGCCCGATCATATGCTCGGGAATACGGTTCTCGCTGTGGAACGTTTCTTCATGTTTCTTTTTTTCAGCGGATATCAGCTCTTCATCGCTGATATCGGCGACAGGCTGAGCAGCGACATTTTTCTTTGCGAGGAATGCTTCACGGTCAATATACCCGGATTCTACGGCTGTCAGGATATCATCATCGGCAATTACTTTAAGACCTTTCTTTTCTGCGGAAAGTATTAGCTGCTTGCGGTTCCATCCAAGGCTGTCAGAACCGATCAGCTCAATATCTTCATCATGCCCAAAAGGACCGCCATCTGAATCGAAGTCATCATCTTCGGATTTGTCTACAGGTTCGTAATTTATGCTTTCTTCAGTTTCGGCGTTTTCTTCTCCGCTGTCTTCTCTGCTGTCTTCTCTGTTCTCTCCTGCTCCGTCAGCAATTTCTTTCTCTCTTCCACCATCTCCGGCGTCACGACCAGATTCGAAAAGTCCGTTTCCTTCAGCGTCTTTATATCCCTGTGAAGCTTCGCAAGCGCCATCGTCGTATCGTGCCTCGCCCTCACCGATACTATCAGCGTCTTCGCCGAAGAAAGCATACTGTTCATCCTTATTTTTCTCTTCATCGCTTTCAAAACCGGCTTCTTCACTTTCTTCGTAAAATACCGCTTCACTCCGGATCTTTTCAACGTCATCGGAACTGTCCTCCTCGTCGATATACTGAACAAACGGCTTCCAGTCGGACCCGTAATTATCCGGTCCGAAAATAGCGCTGAGCTCCTGGTATGCCGAGCTGCGGCCCTCCTGGCCATCCGCAGACGCAGACTGCTCAGAAACGGCCTCAATATCCGCATCAGCATCAGAATTATTCTTGTTTTTATTCTTACGGAATAGCACTTATTAAGCCGCCTCGCATAAATTCTAAAAAAAGATGCCCGCCAGAAACATCCGTAAAAATTTTACCATAGAGAGGGCGTCAATGCAAGCGAAAACACGACAAATATTGACAGCGGCGGGACAATGATGTATTATTTCCGTGTTGTCAGAGCAGATGTGCCCGCAATGGTTGACCGGAGAATGGGAGTAGAGTCTCCGGGCTGCAGCGAAAAGCTGCAATAGGCGCATCTCATCCGCTGCGAACGGCATATTGACGCATATGCGGAACGGCTCTCCTGACACATTTTTATAGGAGAGATGATTTTTATGTGGACACTTATCGTAATCGTTGCAGATTCTCTTCTGCTGTGTATCCTGATCAATCTTATCATGCAGTTAAGGCTTGCCTGCAAGAAGCCCGGAGTATCCGGATCCGAACGCAGAGATGACGTCAGGAAGCGGACGGAGAAAATGGTCATAACGGCAATGATGCTCGCGTTCGCTCTTGCCCTTAAATATTTTTCTATATCACTTCCTCTGATGGGATCGAACGGGCTGAGGCTCGGTTTTGCCGGTATTTTCACCGCCTTCCCTGCTATCCTGTTCGGACCTCTTTACGGAGGTATAACTTCGGCTCTCACTGATCTGCTCGGTTTCTTCATGAAACCATCGGGAGACTATAACGTTCTGTTTACATTGATGGGCTTCGTAGGAGGCTTCATAAAGGGCCTTATTTGGCTTCTTTTGAAGAAGGCAGGAAAGAATGCGTCGAAGGCCGGAAAAGCGGTTTTTGCGGCATTTATGTGCATTTTTTTGGCATTTGGGCTTTCGGTCACTATATCGCTGAATAAAGACGGGCTGATGAACGGAGTTATTGCCCGGGCGGATAACATTCCCGAGAAAGCGGTCATGACCGAGAGGCTCGAGGAAGGCGACGTCGGACTGCCCACAAAATTTGTAGGCATGCTCACTTCGACCAAGGGTGAGAAGTCGTACCGCTCCGCATTTGCCACGAACGCAAACCTTTCTGGAACGGGTATTGCCATCGCCGGTTTCCTCGGCCTTGCAGTTCTTGCAGCCGAGATCATCGCCGAACAGGTCAGAAAGAGATCCGGAAAGACCCGCAAGCAGAACAGCGGCATATTCTTAAAGATCCTTCTGTGCATGCTGATACCGGGCATAATCGTCACGACGATAAATTCCGAGATACTAATCGAGCTGTACGGCATAAAAGC
>JAGADO010000151.1 GCA_017613535.1 Clostridia bacterium
AACGCCTTGACGGGCGCAGGCATTCTGGCCGAGGAGGTATTTTACAGGACAGGCGGCCTTGCCGTCATAAATCCGATCTTTTTCCCGGGGATGATGCTAAACACGCGTCCAATTACGATGACGAGTTCGCTCGAAAGACTTCCGGGGCTCGGAAAGATCATTTTTGAAAAGAACCGTGTGAGTGAAGGCGACGTGCTGATACTGCATTCGGTTTCCGGACGGAACGCGGTACCCGTGGATATGGCGCTCGAGGCGCAAAAAAACGGCGTGAGCACGATCTGCATCACGAATCTGAACTATTCGACCGCGGTCACGGCTAGGCATCCTTCGGGGAAAAGGCTCTTCGAGGTATGCGACGTTGTGATCGATAATAAAGGAGAAGCCGGGGACGCCGCGGCCGAGATAGAGGGATTGCCCGAAAAGATCGGACCGACATCGACGGCGGTTGGGACTGCGCTTATAAATGCGCTGGTGATTGACGCGGTCAACAAAATGATCAGCGACGGTTTTGTGCCGCCTGTGCTGATGAGCGCGAACCTCGACGGCGGAGATGAGCACAACGCGCGAATTTTCCGCGAGTACGCTGACAATATTTTCTATATGTGAGGCGGTGCGGCGATGGACAGGTTGTATCTGGCGATCGACAACGGAGGTACGAAAGCGGCGGCGCTGCTGTTTGACGGCGATTTTCACCTGATAGCGGCCGCGAAAAGCGGCAGTCTGCGCGCAAACACGACAGCCGCAGAGCTCGTTGACGCGCATTTCGAAGACCTGATGTCGCAGCTGGGCCTCTCCCGCGGAACGGCACTTGCGTGCATCGGCGGAACGTTCGAAAGAGCGATCGGTGCGCGGCTTTCGGAGCGGTTTTCGATAGGCGAGGTCATACATACGACTGAGCTCGATCTCGGGCTCGGCGCTGCGGAAATATTCGGAGACGGACTTCTGGCGCTTTCCGGCACCGGGGCGACAATGTATGCGCGAATTGGAGGCGTTTTGTATTCGTCGGGCGGATACGGCGCGGCGGTGGCAGACGAAGGTTCGGGGTACTGGATCTCGCGCGAGGCAATGATCGCAGCGATCCGCGATTACGAGGGGAGAGGCCCGTCAACGTCGCTTACGGAGCTTATTGCGGAACGTTTCGGTTTCCGCCGGGACGAGCTCAGGAGTGCGATTTTCTCGATATATTACACCAAAAGTTCACCGGTTGCGCAGGTCGCGGGACTCGTGCCGCTCGTTGTTGACGCCGCGGAAGGCGGGGACAATGCCGCTCAGGAGATCCTTGTTAACGCCGGCCGGCTGATGGCAGACCAGATGCTGTCGCTGATACGCAAATACAACGCCGCGGGCAGCATCCCTTTGACCGTTTCGGGCAGCGTATGGCGCGGAAATCCCTTGTTCGGCCGCGAATTTGCCTCCCGGATACGCGCAGAGGAGCCGGACAGGCAGATCATTATACCGCGGTACGAGCCTGTCGCAGGATTCGTTATTGACAGAATGAATGCACAAAACGAGAACCGCGGACTGACAGAAAAAGACCGGGCGATCCTTGAAAACGAATACGCCCGGTTCAGATATAACTTGAATTATACTATTTGACAGAGCGAAGCGGCTTTGTCAGAGTATCCACATTCCCGAGCCGAGCAGCTTTGGCCCATCGCATCCGGGCGCCTCAAACACGGCCTGAGTATTGGCCGGGACCTTGACCATATAGCGATATCCGGGACCGTCGGAACGCTTGCTGTACACGACCTCGATCGTGCCGTAAGGAGATTCAATCGATGCGGCAAGTCTTTTTACGCTTTTTGCGTGGCAGGGTCGGATGCGGAAGCGGCGGAATCCGGGGCTCAGGGGCTCGATACCTGCGAGGCAGGTGAACCAGCTGTACAGGAAGCCTCCGTGCATCGGGTGATCGTACGAGGCGACTCCCTTTGTTTCGTCGAGCTCAACGCTGTGCATATCGGGAGCCTCCCAGATCGTTGTCGCACCGTCATCTATCATTGTCCCGAAGCTGCAGGCGAAACGGTTGAACAGATAATGAAGCGCGTCTTCGGTGTAGCCTGCCTTCATCAGTGCGGGGGCAAGGTACTTATTGGCGTATATTCCCGTTGACATCGCGTGACCTTCGTCGCGGATGAGCCTGATCGTCTCATCTGTCAGCGCCTTCTTATCGCCGTCCGGATATGCTCCGAGCATCAGCGCCGCGCCGTTCGTGCCCCAGTAGCCGTACGTGTGCTTTTCGGCGTCGTAGAAGTGGCGGATAAGCGAATCCTTGATCTTTTCCGCGAGTTCGAGGTAGTGATCTTCGTCTCCGTAGCCGAACGCCTTGGAGATTTCCGCCATCCTGATGCAGATCTCATAATACATCATAGTCGACGAATGTGCGACAGGCATGCGGCGCGCGGTTTCGTGACCGCCCGGGGGACACCAGTCACCGAGGCCTTCGGAGATGATGCAGTCGTTTGCCCTGGCGGATTCGTGATCGACCCAGCGGCGCATCAGGTCGATATTGTTCCTGATCGCCGATTCGTCTCCGTAGTATTGCCACAGATAGTACGGAATTATGATCTGCGCGCAGCCCCACAGGGGAGAGGCTTCACCGCAGCCGCGCTTTCCGGGCGCGATCATCTGCCACGTGCCGTAAACCTCGGTGGATGTGCGAATGTCGCTCAGGTATTTTTCGTACGACGCGAGCATGTCGTAGTTCAGCATGCCCCAGTTGCAGACAACTTCGGCGTCTCCGAGCCAGCCGCATTTTTCGCGTGCGGGGCAATCTTCGGGGTAGCCGTGGTAGTTGGACAGGAAGGTGTTGTGCATGAGGCGCTGGATCTTTACGAGGTCAACGTTATCCGAGTCGAAATACGACGTGCGGGTGAGGTTCGTGGAGATCGGGAGTCCGACGATCATTTCTTTCAGGGGCATCGTGCCGTAGCCGCGCGAAAAGTCGTGTATGCCGGTGATCTCGACGTACCTGAACCCGTGGTATGTGAAACGCGGGCGGTATATCTCGGTCTCGGCATCGCCGCGGGCAATATATATTTCCTGCTGTATGCACTGGGTGGCAAAAGCGCCGGTGGAGCGGTGGTCGAGCCCGCCTCCCTTGTTCAGCGCTTCGGCCGTGCGGATGACGTAAACCGCGCCTCTGGGGGAGTTTGCCGGCACGCGCAGTTCGTAAATACCCGCAAAATTCTCGCCCAGATCGAATATCCACGAACCGTCGGACGCGCCGCTTACGCATTTGACCGAAACAGCCGGAAGCTCTCCGCGTATGCGCACGGGAGGCATCAGGCAGCCGGTAAGCTGTCCTTTGGGCGTGACATCTTCGATGACAGCTCCCCAGCCGCAATCGCTTCCGTCGTAATCGGCGAAGTCAGGCGTTTCCAGGCGGCAGTCGTACGTCTCGCCCGCATAAATATTATTCGTGGATATCGGGCTGTACTTGTATTTCCAGCTGCCGTCTGTATCGGTAATGACCGTCTGCTCGCTGCCGTCCGTAAACTCGATCCGGAGCATGACGATCGCGCAAACATCGCCGAAAACGAAGCCTTTCGAACCCCAAACGCGGCTCTGGGAATAGAAACCCTCTCCCAGCATGACCGCAAGGGCATTGCCCCCGTCTTTTACGAGCGGAGTGACGTCCGTGCCGCGGTACAGGATTGTTTTTTCGTAGTTCGTGGCGGGCGGGTCAATAAAATAGTCGTCCGTGCGTTTTCCGTTGATGTAGAACTCGCCGCAGCCCAGGCCGCACGCGAATAATGTTGCACGGGCAATCTTTTTATTGTCCGCTTCGCTGACGGTGAATTTCGTGCGCAGGTACGGTGCCCAGCCGGCAATGTGGTTCTCGGGTTTTATCCATTTGGCGCCGCGCCAGTCTTTGTCGCCCAGACCGGTGCCGAAGGGGAGACAAGCAGAAGCCGAATTACCGTAATTGTCCTTCGCCGAAACGGTGAAAACGTAGTCGCAAAGTGTCTCGAGCTCAAGCCCGGCCGGTTCGAGCTGCACGGAATCCGCGCTTTCGACGTCCCCAGAATCGAAAACGATCTCCGAGACGCCGCCTTGATTGCGCGCGATCACGTACCGGTAAGAAGTCTGAAAAGTGTTGTCCCTATCCGACTCGATCTTCCAGCTGAATCTGAGTCCTTTCACCGGCGCCGTTAACGTCCCGGCAGCCCCGTTTACAGTCAGGTCGTAAAGTTTCATAGTATCATTCTCCTTCTTTTAGTTCGATCGGAACGGCCTTCAGCACCGCCTCGGCGGACGGGATCGAATTTGCCGCACCTGCTATTGTTACAGATATGCCGGATGCCCGGCTGGCAATGTCCATACAAGCGCTTATCGGCATTCCTTTTGACAGCCCCGCCAGAAAATACCCTGTAAACGTATCTCCCGCGCCGGTGGTGTCAACGCGTCTGCCGTAGTCGTACGTGCGTGAATAGTATTTATTACCGTGCGACACACACATCGAACCGCGTTTTCCGAGCGTCATAACGATCGATGCGCGGCTGTATTTTGCTTGAAGCGCGTCAATTACTTCGTCCGGATCTTCGCTTTCGATCCCCGCAAAAGCCTCCGCCTCGCCGCGGTTCACGATCATCCAGTCGAGCAGGTCAAGTTCTTCGTACGCGAGCAGTTCGTCCGTGATCGGGGAGGGGTTCAGCGCGACGGTCATGCCTTTCTCATGAGCGCGGCGGATCAAATAGTTTACGTTCGATATCTCATTCTGAAGGAGCAGCATGTCACCCGCTTCAAAAAATGAAAGCGTTTCGTCGATCTCGTCTTCCGTGATGCGTTTATTCGTGCCGCCATAGATAAGTATGCAGTTTTCGCCCGAATCGACCACCTGGATGATCGCGTGGCCCGTGGGCTCGTCCGGATCGACCCTCACGAACCTGCAGTCAGCACCCGCATCTTCCAGAAACCGCTTAAGCCCGAGGCCGTCCGAACCGATCTTACCGCCGTGAAAAACCTGCGCACCGGCCCGGGCGAGCGCGACCGACTGATTAAGGCCCTTACCGCCCGTATGCAGCTGACAATCCTTTGCCGACAGCGTTTCTCCGGCTTTTACGAACGCGGGCATGGTGTATACGTGGTCAATATTCAGCGACCCGTAGTTGAGTATTTTCATCGTATCATCCTCTCTGTATCTCCGCCCGGATCAGCACGGGACAATGATCACTGAGGATCAGCGCTTCTTTGTCCCTGATCACGGTGTAGCTGCATATTTTTACGCCTCTCCCGCGAAAAACGATGTGGTCAATAGACTTGCGATTGTCCTCCGCGGATGGTATGGCGGGTATGTATTCTTTCTTTTCGGCGTCGTACACCGGGTTTTTGTGATGAGTGCGGAAAAAGTTTGTGCGAATTTGCGCGACAGTTGATGCGCAGCGTATGTCAGCATCGTTCAGGTCTGCAAAAGGCTCCGAATCGATGTCGCAGTTGAAATCTCCTCCGCAAAAACCTGCGATCCCGCTGCTGCACAGAGCGTCAAAGCACTCGATGAGCTCTCTTGCGTTGCTCCTGCGGGCAATATTTCCTTCTTCGTTCTGAGCAAAGTAGAAGTGCGTAGACATCGCGGCAAACGATATCCCGCTCGCGTTGTCTGTGAGCCTCGAGCCGCTCACCGATTTGGAATCGTAGTCGTTCGGCCCTTCGAAGAGTTTGAACAAAGCTTTGTCTTCGCGGAACCTGCACGAGCGGTAGATGAGGGGCGTGTAATTCAGCGGATTTCCGTTAAGATCGGGCCGGCTGACCGCGTAGCCCCTGTCCGCAAGGCACTTTTTCAGCACCTCTGAACGGTGCCAGTTCGGATGCGCTTCCTGGAGCATGATAATATCCGGATCGTACCGCACGATCAACGCCGCCAGAGCCGAATCACGACCCTCTACAGGGTTCCCGAACACGTCCGCCCAGATATTGCTCGTCAAAAGAGTAATGCCGATCTTGTTTTCCTTGCTATTCACAACTTATCCCCACTTTTTCACAGTCGCACATATGTTTTCCACATAGTTTTCCACAGTTTTTGCCGTTTTGCCAGGGGTTTTCCACATGCCTGAGAACAGAACCGGCGAAAATGGAAACACCTGGTTATTGCCCGGATGTGAGCCAGAGGTAAACACCGGCGGTCCAGCCGAGCATAGCGGGAGTCTCGTACTCTGTTGTCACGGAAACCGCGCACGTTGTCGCGTCGTATTTCTCCCAAAGCGAACCGGTTTTTTCAAACACCGAACGCAGCGTAGAAACGTACTTGTCCCCGATCCGTTTTGCGTCGTCCGAGTGTCCGGCGCGCTCGAGGGCTGTACATGCGAAATAGACGTTTGATGGCCACATCGCAGGGTAGTCCCACTGATAATATCTCGCGTCGTTTCCGCGGAACTCGCACGTGGAAAGTCCGTACGGAAGCTCGAGGCGGCGAAGCGTTTCTTCCAGGCCCTTATCGTCTTCCGCGATACCCGCGGCGTACGGATAGAAAGAGGCGCAGCTCAGCACGGGGGAGAGGATCCCTCTGCGGAAATTGTAGTCGTAATATACGCCCGTATCGGGGTCGCGCATGTATTTATTGACCGCATCGCGGCGTTTTTGTGCTTTATTGCGGAGAACCGAGGCTTCGGGAGCGCGTCCGGCAATATCGAGCATCTCCGCCGCTTTCACTTCTGCGTCGTACAGGAGGCAGTTGAGGTCAATATGCACGTAATTTTTCACGGCGAACCTGTTTTCGCCGTCGGGGAAACGCGGGTTGAAATCCCAGCCGCTTTCGGCGATCGCCAGAAGATCGTCCGCCAGCGCTGCGCCTTCGTCCGGGGTATCGTATTTTTCGCCAACGCGGTCCGCCAGCCACGGAGCGCAGCCGTTAAGAGACTGACGCGTGCAATTATTGCCGTACGCCGCCAGACCTTCAAAAACCGTTCTGTCGTCGTAGAAAAAGCTCAGCTCGCGCAGGATCGTGTCAATATATTTCCGTATTATCCCCTCATCCCCGCGGAATTTGTACAGATCATACACGCCGCGCGTGAAAAGGGGAGGCTGCGACCGGTCCAGCAGGTGGTTCGCGTTCGGCATAAAACCGAGGTTGTCAATAAAGTACTTGATATTGTCCAGATTGTTTTCCGCCTGTCCGTCCAGCCCGGAACGCATAAGCCCGAGGTTGGTGAAATACGAGTCCCAATAGTAAAAATCCGTGAACATTTCTTTCGCGCACGGAACGGTGAACGGTTTCGGGAGCCGGACAAGGCCGTGGATCGTGTCTTCGGGCTGCCGGACCGTGTTTTTCCAGTTGGCGAGGATATACTCAGTTACGGGGTCTTTCATATATTTCCTCCTCGGTATTTTATTTGTGCGGCTCTGTCAGCCGGACCATTTCGTTTCGCAGTACACGCACCGGTATATTTTATGCTCGCGGTCGGTCAGGCGGAACGAATGCGCCAGTTCCTGCTCGCACGAAGTGATGCAGCGCGGGTTTTTGCACTTTATAACATTTGTGAGGATCTCGGGCATTTCGATAGTCTTTTTAGCAACAAGCTCGCCGTTTTTGATGTAATTGACCGTCGCGCCCGGATCTGCGAAACCGATGATATCGATATTGACCGGTATATCCGCGTCAATTTTGATTATATCTTTCCGCCCCATTTTGCGGCTGACAACGTTCTTGATCAGAGCTACGGATACGTCGAGTTCGTCGAGGCCCAGCAGTTCGTACAGCTTCATTCCCTGTCCGGCGGTGATGTGGTCAATAACGATTCCGTTCTGTATCGAATCTATGTTCATTGTTTGCGCTCCTTCCTTTAACCGGCCTTGCGGGAGAGTTCAAGCAGCATCATGATCAGCGCCATACGCATATATTTTCCGTTCAGCACCTGCTTGAAATAGCACGCACGCGGATCGTCATCGATGGCAACGCTGATCTCGTTGACCCTGGGAAGCGGATGGAGCACGGACATATCTGGCCTTGCCAGCTTCATCTTATCGAGTGTGAGTATGTAGCTGTCCTTGAGCCTTAAATAGTCTTCTTCGTTGAAGAAACGCTCTCTCTGCACACGCGTCATGTACAGGATGTCCAGGTCCGGAAGCGCTCCTTCGAGGTCGGACGTCTGTGTGTACGGAATGCCGCGGGGCTTGAGCACGCTGTCTTTTACGTAGCTGGGGAGTTTCAGTTCTTCGGGGGAGATCAGCACGAATCTGACGTTTTCGTAACGCGAAAGTGCGTTGATCAGCGAATGGACGGTGCGGCCGAATTTAAGGTCTCCGCAAAGTCCGACGGTGAGGTCGCCCAGGCGGCCCTTTTCGCGCCTGATCGTGAGCAGGTCGGCGAGCGTCTGCGTGGGGTGGCAATGCCCTCCGTCGCCGGCGTTGATGACCGGTATCGATGCGTTGTTTGCGGCAACGAGCGCCGCGCCTTCCTTCGGGTGCCTCATCGCGATTATATCGGCGTAGCAGCTGACAACTTTCGCCGTATCCGCGACGCTCTCGCCCTTGGAAGCGGAGGATGTTGCCGCGCCGGTGACTGACAATACGTTCCCGCCCAGCTCGTACATCGCCGCCTCGAAACTGAGGCGGGTGCGCGTTGACGGCTCGAAAAACAGCGTGGCCAGTTTTTTGCCCCTGCATATCTCCGAATACGCCGCGGGATCTGCGATAATGTCCTGCGCCGTCTCGATCAGGGCGTTTATTTCTTCTGTCGAAAGGTCAAGAATGTCTATTACGTGTCTCATGCCCGGCTCCTTTCAGATCTGTTTTATCCAGCTTTCGTCCGACGGATCGTTTCTGAACGCGATCAGCCGCGCGACGTCTTCCGGCGCGATGTAGCCTGACCCTGCGGCTACTTCCGCCACCGTGTCGAAGTCTGTAAGCGACACGTTCTGCACGTCTGCTTCGGCGAGCCGCTCGAGGCCGCGCTTCATGCCGTACGTGAATATCGAGGCGATCCCGAGTACTTCAGCGCCTGCCGCTCTCAGCACGTCGACAACTTCTATCACGCTGCCGCCGGTGGATATGAGGTCTTCGATGACAACGACTTTCTGCCCCGGTTCGAGTTTGCCTTCGATCTGGTTTTTACGGCCGTGGTCCTTGTTTCCCGAGCGCACGTACCCCATCGGCAGGCCGAGCAGATGGGCGGTGATCGCGGCGTGGGCAATACCTGCCGTTGACGTTCCCATCAGCGCTTCGGCTTCGGGGTAATATTCGCGCACTACCTGAGCGAGGCCGTTTTCGACGTCCGTGCGGACATCGGGGGCGGAGAGCGTCAATCTATTGTCGCAGTATACGGGGCTTTTTATCCCGCTCGCCCAGATAAACGGCTCGTCGGGCCTGAAAAACACTGCTTTGATCTTGAGAAGATCGGCGGCGATCGTTGTTTTGAGACTGCTTGTCATGTCTGGTTCCTCCGTTAAAGTATGCGTCAGACGCAGAATTCATTGACCGCGCGCAGATATGCGGCGACCGGGTCTTCGGCGGCGGTTATCGGCCTGCCCATTACAATGTAGTCCGAGCCGAGTTCGGCGGCGCGGGCGGGAGTGGCGATGCGCTTCTGGTCGCCGGCGGAATTGTCGGCAAAGCGTATGCCCGGAGTAACGGTCAGAAATTCATTGCCGCACGCTTCGTGCACCGCGCCCGATTCGAGCGGAGAGCAGACAACGCCGTCGAGTCCGGCGTCTTTCGCGTTGCGCGCGTAGCTCATTACCACGTTTTCCATAGGTTCGCGTATCAGCAGTTCGTTTTCGAGTGCCTGCTGGTCAGTCGAAGTGAGCTGCGTGACAGCGAGCAATATCGGTCTCGTGCCGTCCGGCCTCGTGAGCCCTTCGAGCGCGGCCTCCATCATCCGCTTCGTGCCTGCCGCATGGAGATTGCACATATCCACGTCAAGCCTCGACAGCGACGCCATCGCTTTTTTTACGGTGTTCGGTATGTCGTGGAGCTTGAGGTCAAGGAATATTTTCATTCCCAGCGCTTTTATTTCGCGCACGATGTCCGGCCCTTCGGCGTAGAACAGCTCCATTCCGATCTTTACGAACGGCTTTATGCCGCGGTCCGTGAACGCGGACAGAAAGCTGAGAGTTGAAGCTTTGTCGGGAAAATCACATGCGATTATTACGTCTTTACCCATTTTTTTATCCTTTCGGGTTTGATATCAAGTTATTTCTGTGCCGCCGCGCCGATTATGTCGCTGAGCCGCGTGATGCCGAGTTTCGACATCGCTTCGGGGAGAGCGCGCACGATCTTCAGGCTGGCGTACGGGTCGACAAGGTTCGCTGCGCCGATTTCGACGGCCGTTGCCCCGCACATCATCATTTCGAGTACGTCTTCGGCGGAGGAGACGCCTCCCATGCCTACGACCGGCACTTTCACGGCTGCTGCGACCTGGTAGACCATCCTGAGTGCTACGGGGAAGATCGCGGGACCTGAAAAGCCGCCCATCACGTTTGCTACGACCGGTTTTCTTCTGCGGATATCGACGCGCATTCCGAGGAGCGTGTTGATCAGGCTGATGCCGTCTGCTCCGGCGGCTTCGCATGCGCGGGCAATCGCGGCAACATCCGTTACGTTAGGCGACAATTTCGCGAGCACGGGCTTCGTTGTCACGCGCTTAACTGCGTCGATCACCGTTCCGGCGGCTTTCGTATCCGTGCCGAAACTCATACCGCCGCCGTGAACGTTCGGGCAGCTGATATTGACCTCGAACCACCCGATCTGCGGCTCGTCGTCAAGCATTTCCGCCGTTTTCGCGTACTCTTCCACCGAAAACCCGCTTATATTCGCCATCACGGGCTTGTGAAACACTTTCGCAAGTTTCGGGAGCTCCTCGCTTTTTACTGTGTGTACGCCCGGGTTCTGCAGCCCGACCGAATTTATCATTCCCGCCGTGCATTCGGCGATGCGCGGCGTGGGATTTCCGAACCGCGGCTCGAGTGTCGTGCCCTTGAACGAGAACGTTCCGAGCATATTTATGTCGTAAAACTCGGCAAATTCGTAACCGTATCCGAACGTGCCGGACGCAGGAATGACGGGGTTTTCGAGCGTGATGCCGCAGAGGTCAACGGAGGTGTCCGGCTTTTTCGCTTTTTCGGGCGTTACCATAGGATCTCCTCCTTTTTAAAGACCGGGCCGTCTTTGCACACGCGCTTCGACCCGGATTTTGTCTTGCAGCTGCAGCCCATGCACGCTCCGAAGCCGCAGCCCATGCGCTCCTCGAAACTGAATTCGCCTCCGGTGTCCGTCGCATCGTATACTGCACGCAGCATCGGACCGGGGCCGCATGTGTAAAAATATGTGTATCCGGAGGGGAGGTGGTCGGTCACGAAGCCTTTTTTACACCCGAATTCGTCGGAATAGCTGCCGTCAACTGTCACGACGCTCACATCTGACCGGCTTCCGCTTTTTGCGCACAATTCTCTGAATTCTTCCGTGCAGAACACGTCGCGTTCGGAGTTAAAGCCGAGTACGACGAGCGGGGAGGCACCCGCGTCAATCAGCCTTCTGCACAGCCAGAAAAGAGGCGGTACGCCCGCTCCTCCGCCGATCAGCAGAGGCCTTGCGCCCGCCTTTGAAAGATCGTAGCCTTTGCCGAGGCCTGTGAGCAGGTCAAGCCTGCCTCCCGGCTCAAGCCCGGACATTGCCCCGGTACCGCCGCCAACAACTTTATAAATAAGGGATAGTTCGTCGTTTTCGCAGTCGAAGACCGAAATGGGCCTTCTGAGGTAGAAGCCGTCCAGCTTGATGTTAACAAACTGGCCCGGCACGGTGACTGCCGATGTGTCGCCGCGCAGGCGCATGAGATACGTACCTGCCGCGATGCTTTTGTTTTCGGTTATCGTGAAAAAGCCTTGCTTCATTATAGATCCATCCGGGCGGACCGTTCTATGTTCGGGCTGTAAATGCCTCCCGCCGTTCCGCCTGCGCCAATATTATACCATTTTTTCGTGGTGCGGTTCAATGGAAAATACAGGGTTGGTTTCTTCTCCGATGCAGTTCTTTAATTTTAGTTTAGAGCGTACCAAAAACAGTACGTGCATAGTTGTAAACTATATATGCAACGATAAAAAATGCGGTGTAACAATAGTGAGCGAATAATGTACAAGCTCTTAAATTATGATTACAAATTTTCTTTAGAAATTATACTTTAGCTATTTTGAGATGAATCACGATCTCCAATTGGCAAGAGGATACTCTTCATTGCGCTCTTTGTATTTACCAATTAGTTGTCGTTCCAGTTGAGATGCATTTTCGCAAAGAATATATATAATAAAAAGCAATCCGAAATTTTTAACACACCCTATTGCGCGCCCGCCGCGATGAGCTTTTCCGCCTTCATATAGCGTCTTTATGTATTGACGAATACGTTGCCGCAGGCCATTTTTACCCTCTGCTTTTCCGATATACAATATTTCTTTATCTTTGCATCTTTCCTCATACTTCTCTTTCGGGGAGCATTTAAAAGATTCTTCTTCAAAATATCTAAAATCAAAGTCAAAGTTTTGATTATCCGGACGTATTATTAAGTATATTCCTTTTTCGGTGGGAATCGAACAGCACTTGTCATTATTCAAAAAGTCCAATGTAACAGGGTCTGATACATTGTAGTGCGTTGTATCAAAATTTAACTTCTCAATAGCTCTTTGAACATTATCAATAGTCAAATACGCACACCGCCTTTGCTTTTATTTGAAGAATAACTGGCAATGGCTTTCTCCAGCACTTCTTTCACGCGCTCTCTAACAGCACTGGGCGACAATATCTCGACTCCATCTGCAAACTGAAGAGCCCAATAAACCATCGCACCAGGGCTGGAACGAACGGTGATATCAAAAAACTTATGTTCTGACGCTTCTGTAACAGTTTCTTCTTTAATATCAATATCTTTTCCAAACCAGTCGACGGCCTGGTCTATGACCCATTCTTCTGCCCTGAATGTGATTTTTTCGGGCTTATCGTTAAAGAAATAAGGCATCGATGTAGTCAGATCGCGGAAATCCAGACCGTTCTCATATCCGGGAATATTCCGGAGCGGTGCGGCAGGCCGATCGCAGAGCGCAATTTTAGTTATCCGGTCGAGGCGGTGGAATACCATATGGCCCCAATATGCATTGTATGCCATTAAATAATAGCGCTGATTCTTCAATATCAACTGGTACGGACTCACGCGGGCAAACGAACTTTTATGTAGCTCTCGATCCTGGCCAAACTTGTTATATTCGTATTGCACCATTTTGCCTTGTTCAATGGCTTCATCGATTATTTCAATGTTGTAAAAGAGGTTCTTGTTATCTGTCTTTTCCCATTGATCAACGCTTCTAACGTATTTGACACGTTTTCTAAAATAACAACTGGAAAGCGTCGTTAAACGGTTGATTAACTCAAGCGAATGATTGGTGGAAATGTGTCTGCTGGCTAGTACAGAATCGATAAGAAGATGTAGTTCTGAATCATCGAATAACCGCTCAGCAAGGAAACTTCCCTGATGTGAAGAATTGATATCGAAACCGGCTTCTTTAAGTAAAGAAAGATTGCGGCCAACAGCTTTGCGTTCAAGTTCTATACCGTATTCTGATTCAAGCAATCTGACTATATCTTCCTGCTTCAACGGATGATCGCAGTCGCTATATTTCTCAAGTATTTGTAGCGTACGTATAAGGGCAAGCTTTTTGGGCTCCAATTCGGTATCCATAGTCAATTCCTCCGTTGTTACTTTGACAACATTCTGGTTATGACCAATTGTACCATAATTGGGACGCGAAACGGAAGCCTCAATTAATGGAGCACCCATATTGTCACCTCGTTTTGATTAACAACACAACTCAACAAATCCTATTAATTTTGATTCAAAAGTGCTTCTGTATGCTTTGATATTTCAATGTAATAATCAGTCAATGCCCAAAAAGATTCGAGGAAAAATCCACGTGGTCCGGTAATAATATCGTCATAAACACCATTGCAATAATCCTTTGCCAAATTTGCCATAAAAGCTTTATCACCCCTAACATACGGAAACAGATATGTGGTGACTAAAAAAACATCAAAATTTCTAATTGCATATCTTATGAGATCACGTGTATCTTCTTTATTGGCAAAAGACAACAATTCGAACAATTCGTTCCAAGATATACCAACTTCAAGCTTTTGTTTGATAATAAATGATCTTTCTTCTGGCGATTTCTCTTTTATTTCTGAATCCGGCAAAACATCGTATAAGGGCTTAATGCATTTTGGGCAGAAATAAGATGACTTATGATTAGATATACTTTTGAGCGGTATGTCATCGTATCTATTGTTACAAAGCGGACAAAAGCAGACGGCGTAAGGCAGATTCAATCTTTTATTACCAATTCGAGTAATATGATATTTCGTGTTGTTTGAAACAATACGAGCCCATTTTGCCCAATCACCTTTGTGAGATGAAACGCCTCCGTTGTCGATAGTGTGAAGCAGTTCGTGAACTACTGTATTGATAAAATCTTCATCATTTATAAGATGACTGTTCAAAGTTACTTTGTAATCATACTCATTCTTTTTACTGTTTTTTTCGTCAAAGCACATTCCGTAGGTACTATATGAGCCCTCTTTCATATAACGGAATAGAACATTTCTCGAAATCGGAGCATTTAAATCATTCAAGATCTTAATTGCTTGATTGATTAATTCTTTGTGATGATCGCTAACAGAATAACCGTAACTCATTTTCAACTCTCCTTGTATGCCATATATATGCTGCCGATAATCTCTGTAAATTTACCGTTTACAAGCTTATACAGTGTGTTTGCTTTAATCTCTTTATCATCAACAAGACCAGCCTTATCTGGGATGCATAATGGAAGATATCTTTATCTCCTGGTTTCGCTAACTATCAAAAACCATTTAAGCATCACTCCGGTTGATTAAATACGGTTTTTGTTATCCGAAACGATCTTGTTCACATCGTCACGAAGCAGGTACTTTTGCTTCATCAAAACCGTCATCAATCCTTCAATCACCGGGCGCCACTGTTTCATCAGGTTGAGAGTGTCGTCGTACCATTCTTTCAGAACCCCGAAAATTTTCTCACTTACTTTATCCTGCCTGCAACGAGCCTGTTTTTCGTCAAACCTTCTGAAATCATACCCATATTCAAAACCGAAAACCAGCTCTTTCTCAACTGCCAGACGCAAAGTCTGGATCGCCTTTTCCAAATCATTTTGTGCACCTAAACTGACTGTACCGAAGAGTATTTCCTCCGAGGCCTTCCCGGCAAGATTGATTATTATCTCCTTTTTTAGTGCGTCCATCGACGAACAGGGGGTTTTATTGTCGTCAATTCTTCTGCAGAATCCACCGATTCCGTCTGAATTGCCCGCTAAAACCGACACAAATCCCACTTCCATTCCGTTTGCAAGTATTGCTGCCGCATGGCCTGCTTCATGACAGGATACTGCTCTGAGTCGATCCTCATTAATATTATTATCCAGGTATGCATGGTGTACAATTCTTAAGATCGCTTCGATGATATGACGCTGGCAGATAACGGATTCACCTTCGTAGCCCGCATATATTCCTGCTTCGTTGACTACTTCGCTCAAAGTTGCACAAGACTCTCCGGGCATCATATTGGCGATGAGTTCAGGCGATACGTCGTCAGAGACCGTTTTGTTCTTTAAGTAATGCTCTATAATCTCAACTGATTCGCTTATCGAAGGAGAAGACACATAAATCTGCCTTCCGAATCTTCCGGCCCTTAATAATGACTCCGGAAGATTGTCTATGTCATTCGCCGTCGCTATTACGAACACACCTTTCTCTTTCACGTCCTCCAGGCATGACTGTATCACAACAAATTCTTCTTTATTCGAGTCGGAACTTTTATTATCTTCAGCAAATTTATCCATATCATCCAAAATGACTATTGATGGCGTGTTATCAGATGCCTTTTTAAATGTTTCTTGTATGCTGTCAACAAAAGATCCGTCCGGCTTGTTTTTGGGACAATAAAAAACAGTTCTTGGGGCACCCTCCGTAAGGAAGATGCCCCAAGGCGGCCTTTGTATCTAAATTGAATAATTGATTTGTTGTAAGATGGCGTGACCGCTTTGGTTACGCCGTTTTGCTTTTGGTTTCTTCGGCTTTGAGACGCGTTTGAAAAGCTTCTTCCATCTGCTCGGGCGTCATTTCTTCGACGATACCGACGCCGTTGAAGTAGAT
>JAGADO010000152.1 GCA_017613535.1 Clostridia bacterium
CTCCAACGTCCAGAACGCGAACATTTACCTCTGCATGATCTGCGGTCTTGTTACCCTCGCGGTCACGATCCTCGCCTCGGTCTACGGCAAGAAAATGATGAAGCTCATCCCGTTCATAATCGGTATTGCCGCCGGTTACGCCGTGGCAGCGATCATGACGGTCATCGGCAACGCGGCCAACATCCAGGCGCTTCAGATCATTGACTTCTCCGCCTTCACCCGGATCAGATGGCTCCCCGACTTCTCTTTCCTGAAAGCATTCAGCGGCGAAAGCATGGCAGCACTTAAAGCAAATCCCGCATTCATCGGTACGGTGGCGGTAGCGTACATTCCCGTCGCGTTCGTCGTGTTCGCGGAGCATATCGCAGACCACAAGAACCTCTCCTCCATCATCGGTTCCGACCTGACCAAAGATCCCGGCCTCTCCCGCACCCTGCTCGGTGACGGCGTAGGCTCCATGGCCGGCGCGTTCTTCGGCGGCTGCCCCAACACCACTTACGGCGAGTCGATCGGCTGCGTAGCTATCACGGGCAATGCTTCGGTCATCACGATCTTCTGCACCGCGATCATCGCTATCGTCGCTTCGTTCATCGCTCCGTTCGTAACGCTGCTGGCAACGATCCCCAACTGCGTGATGGGCGGCGTCTGCATCGCGCTGTACGGCTTCATCGCAGTATCCGGTCTTAAGATGATCCAGAAAGTTGACCTCGGCGATAACAGCAACCTGTTCGTCGTTTCCGTCATCCTCATCGCAGGCGTAGGCGGCATGGTACTCTCCTTCGGTAAAGTCACGATCACTGAAGTTGCCTGCGCACTGATCCTCGGCATCCTCACCAACCTCATGGTTAAGAAGGGCCGCAAGACAGAAGAACCAGAGCAGGTCGCTGCACCGGTCGAGACCGAGCAGAAAGAAGACTGATCCGGACTAAGCTTTAAGCGAAAACACAAAAGGGGCTGCCCCGGCGGGCAGCCCCTTTTGATTTGCCTTTATGAGACTTTACAGTCCGAACTCAAGCATACGATCCGCGTCATACCGATCGACCGGCCGGAACAGATCCACGATATAATTGCCGCCGCTCTCCTGATGATAAAGCGTGATCTCATACGGAATGGAAGCAGACGTTTCAACATTTGGCATTGACGATTCCAGTCTGTACGTTTCATCAACGCACGTATTGCCGTCGATCCTATATCTGACCTTTTTCAGTGTTGCGACCGAAGTCCTGAAAACGTACTCGTCAACGCCGACGTTTTGCTCATGGGAAATGAGCTCCACAGTTTCTTTGTCAAAGAATGCTGTGTAGGACCCGTCAAATTTGGAGCGGAATTCTTCATCCGTCAGCCAGTGTATAAAAGCCAGCTCATCCTGCGCGCTTTTAAGAGAAATCGAATAGTTTTCCCCTCTCCAGTACACGCCGTCAATGCTGAATCCATGCGGCATTCTGGCCTGTTTGGGGGCGTCAAGATCGAATAAGATCACGCCCTTTTCATCTGACTTGAACGAGCCACGGATCACATCGAGCTGCCAGGCTTCAAACTTGTCCTCACGGATCGCTTCGATCAGCTGCGCGACAGAACCAAACTCCAGTTCCGATACGTCCGGGTCAAAATTGTCCCCGGCCTGACCGTCCGCATTCAGCACCATCCTGTAAGCGCTATCATAGCGGATCAGATCGTAGCGGACAATGGAACCGCTCTCCACAGCGAAAATATAATTATACCCGTAATACGCCGCATTCTGCCTGTAAGTCACTATGATGCACACGTAATAGACCCCAGGCTTACCGGCAGACTCGCTCCCGAGCACCCTCAGTATCTCATCGCGAACCGCACCGGGCTCCGTATGCACGCTAAGATCGTCGTACATTATCGCAGGTTCGTCACTCAGGATCCTGAAATTATAGATCCCTTCGTTCTGCACACCCGTGATCTCGTTGAAAACGATCGATGAATTGCTGCCGAAACCGATGAGCGGCACTTCTTCGCGGTGCATCCCGACCTGCATATAATCCGGGTATCCGTCCGCCTCATATTCAGGCGTGCTCACAAACAGCATAGAAGCAAAGGGATAAACTGCGTTGCCGGCCTCATCGACGATATATAACAGCTGGCTGTTCGGATCTGGTTCTGACGTGCCGGGCGTTGACGACGGCATCGCAGGCTCGGTATTTTCAGTCAATATCGGTTCGATCGGCTTCTTTGTCCTGTTCGATACGATGATCGCGGCACTGATTCCGACAACGACAGCCAGAGCGACGGCCAGAGCGGCAAATACAGTCCGCTTCCACGTTCCGCCCCGCGGCCCCGCAGTACCCCTCGACGACGCAGCACCGCTTCCGGCAGCCGCACTTCCGAGGTTTTCCGGAGCACCTTCGCTTTTCAGTTCATCCTGAAGCCCCTTCATAAGCCGCGACAATTTCACATCATCTAAATTCGTTTTCATAATTCCACTCCTTCTTTAGCCAGGAACTTTTCAAGCTTCCTGCGCATCCGGTGAAGGATACTTACCACTGTCCCCTCGGGCTCACCAGTCTTCGCGGAAATCTCACCTATGGACAGGTCATGGACGTACCGCGCTATAAAGATGCTGCGCTTCCTGCGCTCCTCTCCCTGAAGGAAGCGGCCGATCAGCTCCGTTATCCACGCATCGGATTCGGCGGGATCTCCCCCTCCGGACGGAACATCTCCCAGTTCGTCTATAGACACTGCCTTCACGGACGGAATGTTTTTCTTGCGGTTCTGCTCGCGGCGCATATCGATCGCACGATTTTTAACAACGAGCGCAAGGTACGACGACAATTTTTCCGGAACCGCCGGAGGAATGCTTTGCCACACTTTCAGGTACGCATCATTCACGCACTCCTCGGCATCAGCTTCGTTGTCAAGGACAGACATAGCTACAGTGCGGCAATATCTGCCGTACTTCCCGTCCAGCTTTGACAGCGCGTCTTCATCGCGCCGGTCAAACATCATGATCAGTTCGGTATCGCTAATCAAACCGTTTTCTCCTTTGCATTTTTCCGGAAAAAGAGATCCAAACGGCACCTCTCACTTTTTAAAACGATAAAAAGGCGGCAGGCATTGCACGCTGCCGCCATGTTTTTCTTTCCTTTTCAGTTCGCCCGAAACTGCGCTTTTCGCTTCAGCGTTTCTTCACGCATTTCTTTTCAAGCTGGCTGAGCTTCAGATCCGTATTGTAGAAATCCTTCACGGTGCAGCCTGCTCTGCCTCCTCCGGCGCACGCACAGGCGCAGGCGCAGGCACATGCGCAGGAACTGTGGGCGCATGAACTGTGGGACGAAGAGCGAGACGAACCGGAGCCGGAAGAACCCGAACCCGAGAACAGGCTCGACAGGAAACCGGTACGCGTAACGATAGGAACGGAAACGACATTGACGCGCATATATGTGTTGGGCGAAGACGCGAATCTGAACAGACCGCTCTCTTTTTTATCCTTGAGTTCGGACTCCTCGGCGGGAATATCCTTTTCCTCGAGCACCTCTTCGCTCTTGATAAAGCTCCTGCCGCAGAACTCACACGTCTCCTTGCCCTCAGGCCTTGCTGCGCCGCAGCCTTCGCAGATCGGATAATACTCGACTTTCGTGCGCTTCACCGTCTTCTTCGTGCCGGAGCTGAATTTAGCGGTGCTCTTGTATTTATTCACGATGCTCAGTATCAGTCCGACGACGACCAATACCGGCATGACCGAGCAGCAGATCCCGCCTATCACCGCAGCTGCCGTATCGCCCGCGTCCCAGCTTCCGTCGTCATCGTCGTAGACCTGGATAGACTTCGTCTCGTCAAACGCAAACGCGTCGTTCAGGTACACGGTCTGCACGGAAAAGCGCTCTCCCTTTCCGAGAGACGTCCGCCAGACGTTGTAATTTCCTTCGATATCGCACGACGGGGACCAGCTCTCGAGCTTATCGCTGTTCCAGCGTACCGTGAGCGAATCCACTTTTATACCGTCGAACCAGCCGGGCGTGAATTTATACACCGTCTCGCCTTCCGTCAGCAGATCGACTTCGTACATATAATCCTGCACGACCTCAAAATCGAAGCTCGCCACCTCGTTTTTGAAATATTTGCGGTCAAGGTCTATGCGAAGATTCGCTCCTCCTGCGCCGGAGTACGATATTTCTTTCACGGTACTCGAAAGGGCGCGGTACGAAACGTAATGCTTGTTCGGAATACCGATCGTTACCCACGACAGAGGCCCTTCCGAGTCGGAATCGAGCACTTTCCAGTCGATGTGGTACGTGAGGGTCAACGTCGCGTCGCTGTTTACGTCTACCGTAACTTCGTAATTCAGGATCTCGTCAAGGTCGCCCGAAGCGCTTGCGCGGATCGGCGTCAATACAGTTACGGCAAATATCACGGCGATCCCTATCAGGCACGTCAGGAGCCCGGCCGCAACGCGTGAAGTTCTGTTTTTACTATTGTTAAATTTGATCCGTTTCATTTCAGCCGTTCCTCCCTCCTCTGACACGAAGCGGGCACTCGCCGCACATTGTCGCCGAATACGCGCGCCTTGCGGAACACGCCTCACCGTTCCAGACTGTCTCCCAGTCGTCGTCAAGGAAATTGCCCAGCGCCTGATCTGACAGCCAGCTCTGGCAAGGCACGACAGACCCGCCGGGAGTTATCGCCATATTGCTCAGGCAGGCGCCGCAGACCGGGACGTTGATCCCCAGCTCGCGGCAGAACTCTTCATCGACCCATCCGGGCGACGTGAAGCTTATTTCCATTCCGTTCGCGAAGCAGTATTCCACGGCCTCGCGGAGGACTTCTTTCATTTCATCTCCGGTAAGCTGGAGCGCGCCGGAAGCCTCGCCCGCGGCATTTCCCGTAGTGATCAGACCGGAGCAGGTCACGTATAAAACTCCTCGTTCGTGCAGATATTTGAGTGTGCTCACGTAGTCGCGGTTAAGCGTGCACAGAGGCGTATTCACGCTGAGATTGATACCGGCCGCAAGCGCGTTTTCAATACCTGCCGCGGTATCCGCAAACCCTTCCGTTCCCACGAGCTGATTATGCACCGCAGGATCGCTTGAATAAAACGTTACCTGCATACTGTCGAGAGAACACTTTTTAAGTTCCGCGCAATATTCGGGCGTGAGCTTCCGGCCGTTCGTGTTCAGCCTTGTTATGAACCACCGCGCGTACTTTATAAGTTCGAAAATATCTTCCCGCATCGTAGGCTCTCCGCCCGTAAACGTCACCTGCGACACGCCGATCGCGCGGCACTTGTCAATGATCTTCTTCCACGTTTCGGTGTCAAGTTCCTGCTCTTCCGCCTGCTTCTGTCCCGCGGCGTAGCAATGCACGCATTTCTGGTTGCAGTGCCACATTCCGTCCTTCGTCATCGCGCTCACGAGGAGGTCGATCCGGTGCGGCGCTTTCATAAACGGAGCCCAGTCCCCCATTCGGATATACTCGATGTCCTCCTCGACCGGGAGGCCGTACGCCACGTTTTTAAACGTGCTCATTATGCGGTATATGTCGCTCCGAAGGCGCTTTTTAGGCACGAGCGGATACGTTTTGCGGACAACGGCGACGGTATTGTCGACGATCCCGTTCACGTCTTCCTGGCTGATCTGCCTGCCGCTGAATTTGTTGATCTCCCCGATGAGGCAGACGAGCAGCACGCTCCAGCTGACACCGACCGGCAGCACGTCCTGGCCGTTGATTATTGCCGTACCGGAATAGATCTGCTTCGCTTCCGGCTCGGTCTTCGGGGGCACCAGATGGATCCTTACCGCACCCGGCCCTTCGGGATTAAGCGTCGTGTGATGGACCTCGTTAAAATTCTTTTCGGCAAACAACAGTTCGCGTTTCGTCGCTTTCATAGCTTGCGTCACCTCTTCAGTTTAAGCGTTTTATCTTTTTTTCACGCTTCTTTTTCCCCATGTGGGGCCTTTTATTTCTTTCTGCGCTCCGGTATCCGGGTCAATGTCGATCACGTGTACTCCGCCGTCATCGATCACGATCCGGTCGATCACCAGCTTCACTTCGCCGTCAACATAATCGTACGCGTGCGCCGCGATCCATTTCTCTCCGTCCGGCCCGGTGAACACGCAATTGTGCCCGGCCTCGCGGTATTTATCCTGATATTTGTACACGCCCGTTTCGTAGATCCCGCCGTAGTGCATGCAGCTGTTTTCGTTGATCCCGCCGTAGATCGGCTCAGGATCGGTCTCCCAGCTGCTGAGCGGAGATTTCGAGCGTGCGATACCGACTTCGTAGCCCCTCGCCCACGTAGAGTAGAACATGTAATACGTGCCGCCGTGTTTGATCACGTACGGCCCTTCGAAACCGACGCCGCTGCGCTCTCCATTCCAGGCGTACGATCCTTTTACAGGCGTGAACAACGTTTTCAGCTCCGTTTTAAGTTCGCCTTTTTCGAGGTCGATCTCCGCGCCCTGAATGCCTGAGCAGAACAGGTACGTCTTTCCGTCGTCGTCAGCGAACAGGTGCGCGTCGTTGCCGTACGCGAGCGGTTTATCGTCGGTAATGACGGTGTACGGACCCTCGATATTGTCCGCCGCGGCCAATAACATGCCGTGGTTCGAACCGTCGTTCAGGCAGCAATTGACCGTGATATAAAATTTTCCGTTCAGCGCGAACAATTCAGGCGCCCAGTACCGCTCCTGATACCACTTGTTCTCCGAATCATCCGGCCGAGCAACCATTATCCCCACAAAACTCCACTTTTTGAGGTCTGCGCTTCTGTAGAGAGGCACCCCTTCCGGATGCCGGCCTTCCACGATCCCGTACGGCGCCATCGTCCCGGTCATGTACCAGTACTTCCCCTCTTTCAGTATGAACGGGTCGCGCAGACCGTTACCGTCAGGCGTATAATCAGCGATCGGGTTGGACCAAGTGAATCTGTTCATATCGGCGCAGCCCGTCACTGCAGCCCCGGTGACAAGCACCGCTGTCAGCGTCAATGCGAGCCGTGCGAGGAGTTTTTTCTTCATCGTCTCCTCCGTCAAAATTCGACTTCCATGCCGTCGTACGACACCATGAATCCTTTTTCGGCCATCTTCGGGGCAATCTCGTCGTAGATCGCGCCGCCGTTGTGCGAGAAGTGGTTGAGGCAGAATATCGTCCTCTCGTCGGCGAGCCCCGCGGCGATCAATTTCGCTTTCATCTTTTCGCACGCGTTCGTGCCCATGTGGCCGTGCTCGTACTGCGCGTACAGCCCTCCGGTGCAGTCAAGCGACACGAAGTCGAATCTGATCCCGCGCCCGATCATATGATCCCAGTCGGATTCCGGGAAAATGCCCGTGTCGTGCGCGTACAGAAGTGTTTTACCGTCGCGTTCTATTATGTATATTACCGAATCCGCGTTCGGGTCGTGGTCCGCATCCATCGGCGTCACGTCGTAGCCGTCGATATTTGCCGTTTTAAAGCGCTCGAGCACCCGGGTATGTACTCTGTCGGGTGCGCAGCCTGAAGTGGCTTTAACGACCTGCTGGACCGGTTTTTGAGTGCCGTACACTGTCAGGTACTCCGCCGATCCCTCGTCAAGGTACGCGAATCCGACTCTGCGGTTGCAGAAGTCATCCGCGTACAGATGGTCCTCATGCGCGTGCGTAATGAGGCAGGCGCTGATCTCGTCCATCTTTATGTCGTTTTTTACGAAGTGCCAGTACGTGTCTGCGGAAAAATCGATCAGCAGACGGTCGTCAATAATGCTTTGCGCCCGTGTGCGGATATTGCGCCCGCCTTTTTCGCGCGCCAGTCTGCATGCTTTGCAGGTGCAGAAGAGTGCCGGCCATCCTTCCGCCGCCGCTGTGCCTAAATACCTGATTTTCATCTGTCCGCTCTCCTTTGATTCCGTTCTTTATTATTTCGCTCCCGCCGCTTCACTCCGGCGGAATCTGAACTTACCCTTCCGCTCCGATTATACCACATTCCGGCCTAAAACGCCATCCTCGCCCAGCCGGCGCCCGAGACCGGTCCGAGGCCCAGAATTTCGCGGCCGAGGTCAACGTAATATCTGTACGTTTCGATCGGTACGCCGTTAGGTATGCGGTGGTCAAGCCCGAATATCGTCCCGCCGCCCATCAGTCCGGGAGACATCCGGTACTCCAGTTCCCGGCGCACCGCTTCCGGCCCGTGGAGGAGCGCATGTTTATTGATGCCGCCTTTGAAGCATAATTTATGTCCGTATTTTTTGCGAAGTTCGACGATGTCGTTGCCGCCGACCGGTTCCATCGGATGGATGCAGTTGAGGCCGCACTCGATCAGCTCGCCGAGTATCGGAGACATGTCGCCGTCGCTGTCCATCGAAAACAACCGGGCTCCGGAGGCCTTTGCCGCCTCCCAGACGCGCGAATAATACGGCTTGAAAAACTCGCGTATCTGCGTCGGACCGAAGAGCGGCCAGGATTTACCCGCCATATCTTCATGCACGTGTACGCAATCGATTTTGATGTACTTCCCTACGCGTTCGATCACGCGCACCGCCGTATCGGCGAACGTTTCGAGCATATCGCGGAGCAGTTCCGGCGCTTCGTAGCAGGCAATGCACACGCCTTCCTCACCCATTAACTGACGCGGTTCGTCGAACGCCCCGGGGATGCCGATCATCGTCAATGCGCCGTTATCTCTGCTTTGTTTCTGCCTGATGAGCGCGTCAACGTTTATCCGGTCCTCCGAAAATTCATACCAGCGTTTCGCCGAATGCCAGTCCTCCTCACAGGAAACAGGATAGTCGAGGGGCAAAGGGATCGTTGCCGTCTTCTTCACCAGCTTGAAGCGTCGTCCGTAGCGGTCAGTTCCGGTCATGAGTTCGTCGTTATTGACCGTGACACTGTTCTGGATCCCGGTCCTCGCCCCGATATCTCCGGCGAGCCAGACCGTCGGCACATAGTCCCAGTCGAACGCCGTCATATTAATCTCCGCCTCGCTCGCCCCCTGCGCGCGCCATTCTTTTTCGGTGACGTGAAGCGGCCCGAACAACTCGCAGAACATCTCCCTGCCCGTGTCTTCGAACAGTGAGTGGGCAATATATCTCTCCCGGTCCCAGATCAATTCGCTCACCTCGCGTATCTTTGCTGCTATTATACCACTTCCCTGCGCCTGACAAAAGCCCCTTGACAATCGCCTACCTTTCGGGTATGTTATGCAGTAGAAAACAGGAATACAAACAGCGCGGGGCGGATAATCCAGCGGCATCCGCTTCAGGCCGAACCAAGCCGTTGCCGCCCGGCATGGTAACACTATGACAGCTGCAAAAAAACGATACAAACCTGCAGGTTTCCACGTCGAACTCATTCCGCCGAAGCAGGACTCGCAGAAACTTGAAGAGGATCTGGAGCTGTTTGCGTCAAAATTCGAGCGGGTCATGGAGAGCGGCTTTTCAGCGTCGATCACCGACAACGCTATGGGGCTTCTGGCGTTTCAGGGGCACGAGTGCATCGAAGAGCTCGGGCTCCGGGCAAGGCCGGGCCAGGTCCTTATCCATTTGAACACATTCCATACAAAACAAAACCTTGACGAGATCCTCACCTCGTGCGAAAGGCTGGGGATCCGCTCGATACTCGCGATCAGCGGAGACGGCTCGCCGAGACTGCCGAAATTATTGCCCGCGGACGTGGAAGCGAAAAACACAGCATCGGTAACGTCGGTGGAATTGACGCGCTACATCCGGAAGCATTATCCGTCATTCACGGTAGGCGTGGCGTTCAACCCGTACGAACCGGAAGAGCACGAATTCGAAAAGCTGAAAAGAAAGCTTGACGCAGGCGCATCGTTCGTGATAACTCAGCCGATCATTGACCGGAACGCTGTGACCGACAGGATGCTCTCCGAGTACCCGGAGCTGCCCGTCTACATCGAAGCATGGATGTCCAAAAAGCTTTACCTCCTCTCGGACGTGGTCGGGTATCCAATACCGGAAGACGCGACGTTCGACCCGATAGGCACGCTCAGGCAGCTTAAAGAGTATTACCCGTCGTGCGGCCTGTACCTTTCCCTTCTGGGCTTTAAGACACAGTACACGACCATCGAAGAAATGGCTGCCGAAGAAGGAGGTGCTGCGAAATGAGGATAGTGGTTTGCATAAAACAGGTGCCTGCGACGACGGACGCTAAGATCGATCCCGAAACGAAGAGGATCATCAGAGAAGGCACGAAGGCCGTTATGAATCCGTTCGATCTGTACGCGGTAGAAGAAGCGCTCCGGATACGCGAACGATGCGGCGGAGAGATCGTTGCCCTCACGATGGGCCCGGAAAGCGCAAAAAACGTGCTGATCGAGGCGCTGTCAATGGGCGCCGACCGTGCCGTGCTGCTGTGCGACAGGGGCTTTGCCGGATCGGACACGTGGGCAACGAGTTACGCGCTCTCACGGGCTATCGAGACGCTCGGAGGAGCCGATCTGATAATCTGCGGAAAGCAGGCCGTTGACGGCGACACCGCTCAGGTAGGTCCCGGCATCGCGGCGAAGCTGGATATCCTGCAGGCTGCGAACGTTTCAAAGGTCGAGGAGATCGGCGCGGATCACATTATTGTTTCGCGCATGAACGAGACGGGATACGACGTGCTTAAACTGCGCTTCCCCGCACTGCTCACCGTTATAAAAGACATCAACGTGCCGCGCATTCCGACGCTCAGGAACGCCAGGAAAGCCAGGACGGCGAAGATCACGGTCTGGAAGCCGGAAGATATTGGCGCGGAACAGGATAAAATAGGCCTGGCCGCTTCCCCGACGCGCGTGGTAAAGACTGAGCCTCCCGCGGTACGAAGCACCGCCACCGTGAAGATTGAAGGAGAGCCGGAAGAAGCGGCGAAAGCATTGACCGCGGAACTCTTCAGGCGGGGGCTGATCCGGACTGAACGCAAGGGAGGGAACGTATGAAAATAATTGACGAACCCGACAGACTGTCGTACCGGAACGTGTGGACAATATCCGAGTGCTCAAACGGCGGCATACACCCCGTCTCATACGAACTGCTCGGAATTGCCCGCAAACTCGCGGCAGAAAGAGGCTGCGAAGTATGGACGGTCGCGATGGGCAATGCGCTCGAAGGAAAGCTCGGTTCACTCATCGCATACGGAGCAGACAAAGTCATCTCCGTTGACGACGCCTGCCTCCGCGCATTTAACGACGAACTTGAGTGCCATATCCTTGAGCGCCTGATCAATAAATACCGCCCCGAGATCGTACTGTGTGCCGCCACCAGCCGCGGCCGCGCGCTTATCCCACGCCTTGCGGGTAAGATTCACGCAGGTCTCACCGCAGACTGCACCGGCCTTACGATCGATCCGGAGAGCGGAAATCTGCTCCAGACGCGCCCCGCGTTCGGCGGAAACATCATGGCCACCATTAAGAGCGCCGATTTCAGGCCTCAGATGGCCACGGTACGCCCTAAAGTGATGCCTATGCCCGAACCCGGGCCGGGCCGCACCAGAGAGATCATCCGCGAAGCCGTCGAAGCGGCGGACAAGCTTAATATTAAAGAAATATTGCGCACGGTCGAGCGGCACGAGGCTACGGTAAACCTCAGCGACGCGCGGATAATCGTTGCCGGCGGGCGGGCAATGAAAGGCCCGGACGGTTTCCGTCTGCTTGAAGCGTTCGCGAAACAGATAGGAGGCGCGGTCGGGGCAAGCCGTGCGGCCGTTGACAACGGCTGGATCGCCTACCCTCACCAGATCGGCCAGACCGGGGCAACAGTCCAGACCGACCTTTACATTGCCTGCGGCATTTCGGGCCAGATCCAGCACCTTGTCGGAATGCAATCATGCAAAACGATCGTAGCGATCGATATTGACGACACGACACCAATGATGAAGCTCGCGGATATTGCCGTGAAGGGCGATCTGTTCGAGATCATTCCAAATATCATGAAAGAAATAGGAAAAGGAGAATAATTATGATCATCATAGGAGAAAAACTGAACGGAGCAATAAAGTCTGTGGCGGAAGCCATTCAAAAACGCGATGCTGATTTCGTAAGGAACCTGGCGACAAGGCAGCTGGACAGCAGATCGGACTACCTGGATATCTGTTCCGGTGTGCACGAAGGTGACGCAGAAGTACTCAAATGGACGATCGATCTCATCCAGGCAGACCATCCGGACGTAAAATTCAGCCTTGACAGCCCGAATCCGGACACTATCCTAGAATGTATCCCGTTCTGCAAAAATCCCGGCCTCATCAATTCCGTGTCGCTCGAGGGAGATAAGGCGGACAAGATCTTTTCTGCCGTTGCGGATAAGAAGGGCTGGAAGATCGTGGCGCTTTTGCTGGACGATACAGGGATTCCGGATGACGTTGAGAAGCGTATGGACAATTTCCACCGCCTCGTTAAGAAGGCTGATGAGTACGGTATCGCGCTCAGCCGCATCTATTTCGATCCGATGGTATTCACGGTCGGAACGTCGCCCGACAGCTTCCTGAATTTCATTGGCACAGCGCAGAAAATACACGAAGAATATCCCGATGCGCATATCGTAAGCGGCCTTTCAAATATTTCGTACGGTCTGCCTTACCGCAAAGCCATCAACCACGCTTTCCTGATCGGTGCGATGATGTTCGGCATGGACAGCGCGATAATGGATCCGCTTAACCGCGACATGCTCGGCGGAGTTTATGCAGCGGAGGCGCTCCTCGGGATTGATGAGTATTGCATAGAATATCTGTCGGCTTACCGCGAAGATCTTTTCGGGGTGCAGAAATAATTAAAAGGGACAGGTCAGCGATGCAGAATGATATTACTATAGGCAACTGGCAGCTTTGCCTCTGCCCCGGCAGCCGCGTAAAAGATGAGCGGCTTTCTTTCGTTACGCCTGAGGAGCTTGAACGTTCGGGGCTGGAGATCATCCCTGCGAGCGTGCCGGGGAATTTCGAGCTTGATCTCATGCGTGCCGGTAAGCTACCGGAGGACATTTTCGCCGGGACAAACATTCTGAAGCTGCAGGATCTCGAATGTATGCACCTGTGGTATTTCACGCGGTTCGAGGCCGGCGGGGTCAACGGCGCTAACGGAGGCAGCTGCGGCAGCGGCTGTGACGCCTTTCTGCGCTTCGGAGGGATCGACACAGTATCCGAAATATTCCTTGACGGCGCGCTTCTGGGCAAGACAGAAAACATGCTTATCCCGCACGAGTTTCCGCTTACGGACATTGCCTCCGGCACGCACTCGCTCGTAGTCCATATCATTCCGGTATCGGTGTATGCGCGCGAATTTGACCTTCCCGCCCGCTGCTGGGGAATGAAATACACGCAGGATTCGCTGCTCGTGCGCAAAGCTCCGGCAATGTACGGCTGGGACATCATGCCTCGCGCGCTTTCGGGCGGGCTCTGGCGTCCCGTAACGCTTACGTACAGGCCGAAACAGCGCATTCGCGGCTTTTATCTCGTCACTGCGAACATAAACACTGCCGAAAACAGCGGAACGGCTGACAATAATTTCGGTGCGAACAGAGCTGAGCTGGTCCTTAAAGCGAGTGTAGAGACCGATATCGACGATCTGCGCGACCTGACTCTCACGATTCGCGGCACGCACCGCGACAGGTCAGGCAGGATCGACTCGGTTTTCGAAAAATCCGACATACTGTGGTCGGCCAATCACGTGATGCAGATATATGTTGACAACGCCGCGTTCTGGTGGCCGAAGAATTACGGCGATCCCGCGCTCTATGACGTAGAACTCATCCTCTCACGCACGGTGCGCACTGCTGACGGCACGCGAATTGCCGCCTCACCGGACGCACGCAAAGCCAAAATACTTGACCGTGTCACATTCCGCCACGGCATCCGCACCGTCGAACTCGAACGCACTTCCCTTGCCGGACCGGACGGCAGATTTCAGTTCCGCGTCAACGGCCGGAAGATCTTCGTGCTCGGCTCAAACTGGGTGCCCGCAGACACGTTCCCCTCGCGAATCGACGACTATACGGTACGCGGCCTCGAGCTCGTCAGCGACCTCGGCTGCAATATGATCCGCTGCTGGGGAGGAGGCCCCTACCCTTCCGATGTGCTGTACGACTATTGTGACGAACACGGTATCATGGTCTGGCAGGACTTCGCGATGGCGTGCGGGCTGTACCCCGATGATAAGCGGATGCAGGACCTCGTACGCACTGAAGCGATCGCCGTCGTTAAAGCGCTGCGGAATCACGCCTCGCTCGCGCTCTGGTCCGGTGACAACGAAAATGATATTTTCTGCCAGTGGCGCGGCGGTGCGGTCAACGGGCGGCCGATCAACCGCGTTGACCCGAACGACAACAAACTGACTCGCGTAGTTATTGCCGGCGTCGTAAAGCGGCACGACGGTTTCCGCCCTTATCTCCCCAGCTCGCCCTATATGGACGAGGAGGTGTTCGCGACCGGCAAGCTCCCCGCGGAAGACCATCTGTGGGGGCCGCGCGACTATTTCAAAGGTGAATTTTATTATAACCGATCCGTCTGCCACTTCGCGTCCGAGACAGGATACCACGGCTGCCCATCGCCAGCGACACTGCGCCGCTTCATCTCGGAAGACGCCCTGAACCGCCGCGGCGACGGCACGGTCTGCACCGATCCCGAATGGCTCGTACATTCGGCAAGCATGGAAATTGACCCCGCTGCTCCTTTCGCATACCGCGTGCCCCTGATGACGCGGCAGGTAGAAAGACTGTTCGGAACGGCCGCGGCGGATATTGACACATATGCACTCGAAAGCCAGATCTCGCAGGCGGAGGCAATGAAGTTTTTCATCGAGCATTTCCGCATCGGCAAATGGTACCGCAGCGGCATTATCTGGTGGAACGTCATCGACGGCTGGCCGCAGATCTCGGACGCGGTCGTGGACTGGTACGGCACTAAAAAGCTGGCGTACGAATATATAAAGCGTTCGCAGCAGCCCCTCTGCCTGATGTGCGACGAACCGGGTGAAGACGGACTCGTGACGCTCGTGGCGGCGTGCGACCTGCATAAAGCGCTTGACATCACTTACGCGGTGACCGACGCGCTCACGGGAGAAAAAATACTTAACGGCAGCGTGTGCGTTGAACCCGATTCGGCGCAGAAACTCGCGAAATTCCGGGCGCTGCCCGGCCATTTCTACCTGCTCAAGTGGAACAGCGAAGGCGGCGGGATGGACGGCACGCCCGCGGTCAAGGGCCTCAACCATTTCACCGGCGACATCGGCGCGGGGGTCAATCTTGCTGCGTACAAGGCGTTTATGCAGAATTCGGGGCTGTGGGAGAAAGAGGGGTTTGCACAATGTGGATACTGATTAGCTTTGCGGTTATTATCGCTACCGCTATGCCGTTACTGCTGCTGCCTGCAAAAATAGTAACAAAGGACATACGGCTGATCGAAGAAAATTATTATATTAATGCGAACGGCGGCACAAAAATGCCGCAATGGTCGATAATTGTCCTGTACGTACTTTACTTATTGACCGTTCCGGCCTTCTTTTACCCGAACATATTTTTAGAAGACCTTTTAGGACCGGGGACCGGCATTTTCATATCTGTTATCGCGATCGCAGTCATAATAATGTTGTGCGCACTAATCGAATCCGTTGTTCTGAGACGCAGCCGGGAGAAACACCGTGCAATGCCCTGGATACTTGCCGCGATCAATTTGTTTTCTGCAGCCGTATTGCTCGGATTGTTTTATGCTTCCAGTGCCATTGAAGTGTTGTTATCCGATCTGCTTGAAAACACAAACAGCACCGTTAACAAAAGCTGGTATGGTATTGGCATAGTAATAGCCGGAATCGTAATCGTACTCCACCTGGCGTTGCTGGTAAAGGAACTCGTGTTCCGGGTGGTTTTCGGGAAAAAACTTGACCTGCTTGCCCGTCGCCTGCTTTTCATAGGAGCGAATCTGCTGGTCGTCGGTCTGCATCTGATATTAATACGGTTTTACGAACCATCCGATCTCGAAACCCCCTTGTCTGTCGTTTACGCTTTCCTTAATACCGCGGCGCTGATCGTCTCTGTCTTGCTTGGTCAGTTCGAATTCGGGATCAGTCCTAAAAAGCTGTTTTCCCGCAGCGACCCGTATTCCCAAAAGCTTGACGCTGGAAATATGCCTGAAAAGGGCCAGTTCTCCGGCCCCGACAGACTATCGGGAAATTATAAATAATACTCCACGTTACAACCCGCGTCATTTTTACGCCGCGCTGATCCCTGCTTTTTCCGCAAAATATTCAAATAACCGGCTGTAATATGTTCCGCGTTCTTCGCTTTCTTCAAAAGAATAACCCTCCGCCGGTATTGTGAACGGATACGCAGACGCTTCGTCCTCAGGAATAACTAAAATACGGGAACTGTCCTTGTCCCACTCGTTTAAAGGCAACGTCAGCAAAAGTGTGTCGACGGCGACAATCACGACCGAATTATTCAGATAGTAATAATATGCACCTCTGACTGCAGCAATATTTGATTCAATTGGCAGCATATCCACAGACACTCTGTCAAGGCCGAGCATCTTTATCAGGCATTCTGACTGGAGATAGCTGATTTTTGTAATATCCGGCGCGGAAAGCAATGCCTCGGACTGTTCCTTTGAAAGTATGCGCATCGCGTACCGTTTGCCGTTAACTGCATTGGGAGTGTATCCGTAATAATATGATTTCCTGTTGTATTCAAACACAGAATTTACACCGGGTCTTTGCTCTTCCGGGATCTCCGAACCTTCAATTATCATGTCGGGAGCGCTCAGAAAATCAACGGCAGAAATTACCGTCAGATCATCTTCGAGTGATATCGAATCTATACGGATACTTTCTTTATAATGCGCTTCCATCCAGCCGTTATGGTACTCATACTCGTAAATATCAAACCAATCACCGTTTATCTCAAAGCGATATTGATCATATCCGAGCTGAGGATCGCTATACAGTAATTTGGAATCGTTCCATACTTCACGGAGCGACGGCAAGGCGTATATGACCGTTGACGATGAATGTATGCCCTGATGGCCGTAATAAAACTCGACGGCAATGTAATTGCCACCGTCCTTCTCGAATACTTTGCACGGCCAGATGCAATCCATGCCGGCGGGGTGGCTCCACGATATTACGTCGGAGCGCAAAACAAAGTCCCGGTCAAAAACTCCGAATCTGAATTCTTCGTTCTGCAGATATGCGCAAAGCCATTGATCTCCGATCTGTTCAAAAACGTGCCGCCCCAGGATAGCGGGATAACCTTTTTTATACCATTCTTCGGGCACAAAGATTATTTCCCCTTCGTATGGCTCGGTGTCGAGGAGCAGAGGCTGTCTGTCTGCGCACTCCGGATAAAGCTGCTTATATACGGTAATTATCCGCTGCTGGGCTTCGTCCGGTTCGGTTATCGCCAGTTTTTTGCCTTCGTGCAGTTTAAACGGGTCAAGGTCGTCCGATGAGCTGTTTGTATTATCTGACTCTTCATCGCAGGCCGGCAGCAGCGCCTCGATATATCGGTCGGTATGGGGCACACTGACGCACATGGCTCCGGCTAAACCGCCTTTTCGCCAGTTGCCCCTGAGAAACTCCAGTATCTTTTCGTCGGTATAACCCTGGACGGGCTCAACGCGCACGGCGTACAAATAATTGCCGCCGCGGTCAAACGTGACCTTCAGCCAGCCGTCAAAGTAATAATACGTCTGCCCGCACGGATCCTCACACTCGTCTGAGAGCAGCTGGCGGTAATATAATTCCCTGGACAAAGCAAGTTCGGACTGGATGAGCTCATCCATATTTTCGATGTTGGAAAGACTTCCGCCAATGCCGGCAAGTGTCAGTGCCCAGGTGTACGGCTTTAAAATAGTCGGCGGCGATTCTGTGTTTTCTTCTGCCGCCAGCATTTCCAGCGTGAAATCCGGATTGTTGTTCAGAATGCGAACGTTGCCTGAGACAGCATCCGGCTCGCCTAGCATTGCCTTCACCGCGTCTGCGTTTGGCGCCGTTTCAAAAAACGCCGTCAGTTCCCCGAGCTTCGCGTTGAGCCTCGAACGCGCGCTTTCGGACATCGAAGCCCCCTCCGGGATCGCGTCGTCCTTATACCTGGTGCAGTAGATCAGCCTGATCCCGGCCGCTCCGAAAACGTCTTCTATGAATGACGAATACGGCACCGGTGCCAGGGTGGTCGCCCTCCCCCGGTGAGGCCCAATATAAACGACAGGATCACGAACATCAAACCGATCCCACTGTTTATTGTAGCGCATACAGTACCGGTACGTGCCCGGCCCGTCGCCGTCGCCGAATATCACCATCGTGCCGTCGTCGCAGAGATACGCCTCGACAAGTTCTGGGCACACGGAATCATACGAGTAAACCGCAATGTCACTCCGGTTCATCTGGGGCAAAGATATGACGGTCAAGTTGCACGTCCCGCCTGTACCGAGCAGCTCGTGCCGCTCTTCAACAGACAATACCCTGAAACAGAGCAGCGCTTCGTCGTCCGCAAGTATCTCGTCCGCGCTCATAGTCTTTACGCGCTCGACCAGTGAGACCGCGCCCGCCGGATCAGACGTCTGCGTTTCGCCTGCAGGGTTCGTGTCGTCACCCGTCCCGGAATGCCGTGTGCGGGTATAACCGATCACAGTCACTGCCAGTACCGCAGCCACAACGCCGATCAGCACCAGCGGCAATGCGATCCAGCTGCTCAGCCCGTTCGCGCTTGCGGCGCTCCTCGCGCCTTTTGCTCCGTCCGCGCCTTCGACTTCGCCGCCTCTGCCGCCTGTACCGTTTACACTCTCTCCGGAAAACTCGGGGAGGTCACCGAGCAGTTCTTCCGGCAGTTCCGTATAATAACGCCGTATCTTTTTATCGTTCACAGCCCGATACCTTCTTTCTTCAGAAACGCCGCCATGCCTTTTTTGATCCGGTGAAGCGCTGATTTGACGGTCCCCACCGGTATTCCCAGCCGCGCCGCGATCTCCCGGTGCTTCGCACCGTAGTAAAAGCGTGCGATACAGATCCTGCGGTCAGCAAGCGGCAGCGTTTTCGTGTACTCGATCATAAGGGCGCGTATCCGTTCGCTCTCGGCAGCCTGTTCTACCGTTTCGTCTACGCGTCCGGGCGCTTCCGGATCGACTCCGCGGTCGCCGTCAATGGCAACGAGCGCAGATTCCGGGATATCGCGCTTCCGGTGCTGCGTTTCGTAGCGGTCAATTGCGGTATTGCGCGCGGCGGTGCACAGGTAGCTGCCCAGGTCGGCAGGCTTCGCGGGCGGAATCGCATTCCAGATCCTGAGGTAAACGTCGTTCAGACATTCGTCAGTCTCGCCTTCGTCTTTGACGATACCGCGGATGATACCCTTCAGCTTGCTGCCGTACTGCCGGTCGATCAGCTCCAGCGCATGCTCATCGCGCGCTTCGAGCAATTCAACGATCTCGCCGTCGGACAACTCCGTTTCCTCCTCCCGTCCCGGCCGGCGCATTCCGCCGCTTCCGGTGTCAATACTTCCGTGCGCCGCGCACTCACGCCTCCGCACCCTTCCGTCCGTTAAGACGGGATTTTTTCAAAAAGGTTCACGCAAAAAAAGCACGCTAAAAAATGCGCAGTTATTATACGGCTGCATTATACAACACAGTACGCCGCCGCGGCATCCGCGAACTTGACTTCGACGCATTTCAAACGACGTTCTCGACTCCGTCTTCTTTGATTCTCTGTCGGATAATTAAAAATAATACTCCCCTTCACATTCGAAATGCACCGTTTCGCGTACGGATGGATCACTATCCGCTTCCGCAGCGGAGCGGTCAATTCCTTTTAGCGAAAAGCATTTCTCTTCGGGCAGAATGCACCCTCTGAGTTCGATCGGGGCGTCAATATGTTCCGCGGGTATTTCCGCGCGGAATTTGATCTCCATACGGCGGATCGCAGGCGAAAAGGCGCGTTCTTCAGGCGTAAGAGCGTTCCAGAATGCATCTGTGATCCACTCGGCATAACGCGCGTTGTTCATATGGCCGTTGTAATCGAAATCGCTGAACACAGGAGTACGCAAAAACGAAACATCGCGCGAAAGAACGCCGACACCGTTGTCACCGAAACTGTCACCGCCTTTTTCACCGCCATTGACCGCGCCGCGCACGGATGACTCACGGCTAAGCGCAAACGGAGCAGCAAGCGCTGACGTATCAGGCATGGGAATAATATTCGGATCCGGACGCACGAAATGCCTCGCTTTAACGTCGAGCAGTGCCCATTGCGACACGATCGCGCCCACACGCGCGCCGCTCTCGTCAAATATCTCGCCGTACCTTTCAAACAGCATTCTGAGCCTGTTTTCGGGCCATGTATCGACGCGGATCGTCTCGCCGGTACCGGGATAACGGTCCATTCTCACTTCCATGCGCACAACGACGTAGCACAGTCCGTGCCCGTTCCACAGCGTTGTCCACCCCGAGCCGAACTCCTCGCACTGATCTCCCGCAGTCTCCTGGAAAAACCCGAGCAGCGACTTAAGACGAAGCCGGTTAAAAAGATCGACCTCCGTTGCCCCGAGCCTGAAATAGCGGCAATATCTGCCGTCCGCCTGCTGACCTTCCGATATCATAAATTATTTCACAACCCCGTATCCATTATAGGCGTGCGCTCGAACCGCGAACTGATCTCTATCTCTCTGTGCTCATTGCCGCTGACAGCGAAACCTTCCATGATCTCAAGCACGTGAAGCGTCTGATCGCAATTCGCGCGGAACTTTCCGCTTCCGTCGGACAATGCTTTTGCCATATCTGCCAGTCCGAGCCCGCGGCTGTTTTCGCGGTACCTGAACGCGAGGTCAATATCCTTCTTCGCCTCTCCGGCGAGCATCACGCGCACCGGGCCGTCAAACATATTCGGATCTGGAACGTACAGCGTGCCTTTCGTGCCGTAAATCTCGAGGCAATTATTATTAGCGGAATTGTACACGTCGAACGTGGTAATGATCGTACCGATCGCGCCGCTCTCGAAACGCATTGTCCCCGCATAAAACGTAGGAACGTCAACTTCAATGACCTCTCCCCTGTGCGGTGCGCTGGTGATCGTCCTGGTCTTGAACGTCTTCTTCGTCATAGCCGAAACGGCCGAGACATTGCCCGCCAGATTCACGAGACAGGTTATGTAATACGGACCCATATCGAACATCGGTCCTCCGCCGCGCTTGTAGTAGAACTCCGGATCCGGGTGCCAGCTCTCGTGGCCCGGGCAGAGCATCCAGCCAGCCGCACCCACGATATCGCCTATCAGACCTTCCTCGAGGAGCTTGCGGCACGTCTGGATACCGGCTCCGAGATAAGTGTCCGGTGCGCCGCCCAGAAGCAGACCTTTCTTCTTCGCGATACCGACGAGCTCGCGCCCCTGCTCAAGCGTCGCAGCCAGAGGCTTTTCGCTGTAAACGTGCTTACCCGCCTCGAGCGCGGCTTTCGTGACCTCGTAATGTTCGTCCGGGCGCGTGATGTTAAGGACAATATCCACTTCGGGGTCTGCGAACAGTTCGTACATATCGTTGTACAGTTTCGGTATGCCGTACCTGTTCACGGCGTTTTCCGCACGTTCGCGGATCAGATCGCACACGCCGATGACGTCAATATTATCGAATTTTTTTGTTATGTTTTCGAGGTAGATGCCGGAGATCGCACCGACGCCCACAAAACCTATCTTAACAGTTTTTCCGCTTTTCATAATAAACCGAGCCTTTCTTCTATCGCCGGACCGTTTCCGCGCGGTCAATACATTTTTGCGTTGTTCAGGTACTTTCCGTCCGTGAGCCCATGGTCGATCGCGTATTGCTTTCCTTCCGCCGCCCAGATCATGCCGCGACGCATGATCTCCTGAGACGTCGGGAACTTGTCGAATACGTCGTCGTGGTGGCCGAGCGACGTATAAAACACGCGTCCGAGCCCCCAGAACTTCGTCCATGCCACGGGCATATCTATCGGCTTGTTCGAAGAATGGTAATAATTTATGAGCGGGAAACGCGTCGTTGCCAGCACTTCGATAGCCGGGTCAACGTGGAGGTAGTAGTGTTCGCTGCGGACAACGAAATCTTCCAGCCCTTCCACGATCGGGCTCGAGCCGTGCCGGATATTGACAATGTATTCCACACCGTCTCCGCCGGGGTGACTCACCCATTGCCCGCCTGTCATGAACTGCCACTCCGTATCCATTCTGAACGCGTCGCACATGCCTCCGTGGCAGCCCGCCAGCCCGGTCCCGCGCCCTACGGCGTACGAGACGTTGCGGCAATACTCTCCGGGGATGGTTCCCATTGTCCAGCACGCCACGATCAGCGAGTATTCGCACAATTTTCCCCGGTCCGCCAGGCAGTCCTGCGTGTCGTACACCTCGGCTTTGTACCCGGCTTCTTCCATAAGTCTCGCAAATCTCGCGGAGGTCAATTTCGGTTCGTGTCCGTCCCAGCCTCCCTGAAAGATCAGAACTTTCTTCTCCATAGCAAAATCTCCTTCCGAACGCGTTTCATCTGCTACTGTTTCGTCTGTTTCTTCGTCTGTCTCTTCGCCTGTCTCATATTATAATTGATACGGTCTCCGGGGGCAAGGCAAAAGTTTGACACTTTCGCTTTTTTCGTATAGAATCCTGGCAGGATGCGGAAAAGGAGAAATATTATGCTCATCAGTCTTCTTATATTATCATCTTGGCTGTTTATCGGGGTGTTTCCGCTCCGGCTGACAGCGAAAGAAGTGCGCTTTATCGAGACCAGATATCCGCATGCGGCCGGCTATAAAATGAAAACGATGAAGGTCGTTGTATTTTTGATTTCGCTGCTGACCACACCGGCGCTGTTCGTCGTCGCGATCTTCGACCTATATGATCCGAACAGGATCTATAACTTAGTGATCTGCTTTTTTATTTTGCTGTGCGCGCTAACGGAGGCGCTGTTTTTGAACAGAGGCAACGGAAAGCATCGCGTGCTGCCGCTGGCGCTTGCGGCAATGAATTTTGCTTCTTTTCTGACGCTTTTCGGTATGGTTTTTATGCTGTCCCGCACCGGGATCGTCGTCTCTATTCTGAGTGCCTATTCAAATCTGATCGTTGAGTTTGCGCTGCTTCTCGCTTCCGTCAATATCGCTTTGTTCATGAAGCAGCTGCTCATAAAGCTGAGTTTCAGTTTCGGTACGGACAAGCTCCTGTACCACCTTTTGTTTATCGGTGTCAATGCGTTTTACGTCGGCTTATATTTGATCCTGAGCCGTTCGCTTGATTGCTACGCTGACATCGACTGGCTGATGGTCGCGCTGTTTTTCGTGCTCAACGGCACCGCGCTCGCGTTCTCTTTCGCCTTCGGGCTCGCGTATTTCCGTAAAAAGAAGTAAGAGGCAAGTTGCAATTTGCCACTTGCCACTTGCCATTACATCACGCCGTCTCGATCGACGCCGCCTCACCCAGGCCGAGCTGCTCCACAGCCATCTCACGCATCTTGTACTTCTGGATCTTGCCGCTCGCCGTCATCGGAAACGCATCCATGAACCAGATATACTTAGGCATCTTGTGGCGCGCAAGGTGCGAACGGATGAATTCGCGCATCTCGTCCTCGTCGGCAGTCTCGCCCTTTTTAAGAATAATGCACGCACAGACCTCTTCGCCGTAATTCTTGTCCGGCACGCCGATGACCTGCACGTCCTGGACCTTCGGATTCGTGTACAGAAACTCCTCGAGCTCCTTCGGGTAAATATTCTCGCCGCCGCGGATGATCATATCCTTGATGCGGCCCGTGATGTGGAAATAACCCTCCTCATCGATCGACGCCAGGTCGCCCGAATGAAGCCAGCCATCCTTATCGATCGCAAGAGACGTTGCCTCCGGCATATTGTAGTAGCCCTTCATGACCGAATAACCGCGCACGACCACCTCGCCGGGCGTACCGACCGGCACATCTGCATAAGAATCAGGGTCAACGCACTTGACCTCGATGAACGGCATACTGCGCCCGACTGTTGACACGCGCTTGTCAATGCTGTCGTATATGTTTGTCATCGTGCACACCGGCGACACCTCGGTGAGGCCGTACGGGATCGTGATCTCGGTCATGTGCATAAGTTCGACGACCTGCTTCATCACCTTGATCGGGCAGGGCGAGCCGGACATTATGCCGGTGCGGAGGCTGGAAAAGTCGTATTTCGGGAAGTCGGGGTGCTCTAGCATCGCGATATACATCGTGGGCACGCCGTACGTCGCGGTGCAGCGCTCGGCCTGGATCGTGTGCATGACGCGCACGGGGTTATAACGCTCGACGGGGACAATGCAGCTGCCGTGTGTGATGCACGCCATTATCCCCAGCACGCAGCCGAAGCAATGGAAGAACGGCACAGGCAGGCAAACACGGTCGCGCGGGGTCAACGTCTGATTGTCCCCGATGCACTTGCCGTTGTTGAGGATATTGTAGTGGGTCAGCATCACGCCCTTCGGGAAGCCCGTCGTGCCAGAGGTGTACTGCATATTGACCACGTCGTGCGGCGAAACGCGGCGCTGCACTTCCGCGCGCTCCTCTTCGCTGACTTTTTCGGGAAGCGTTCGCAGCTGGTCCCAGTGAAGCGCCCCTTTCGGCGTATTTTCGGGTTTATCGAGGTAGATCACGCGCTTCAGACGCGGCAGATCGGCACTTTCGAGCTTCCCGGGCTCGCTTTCGGCCAGTTCCGGAACAAGTTCGTTTATGATCCCGACGTAATTCGTATCTTTGAGGCCTTCCATCATCACGAGCGTGTCGGTGTCGGACTGCCTGAGCAGGTACTCGGCCTCGAAAATTTTGTAGTTGGTGTTAACGGTGACAAGCGTTGCCCCGATCTTCGCCGCAGAGTACATCAGCACGATCCACTCGGGGTAGTTCGTTGCCCAGATGGCAACGTGCGAACCTGGCCTTACTCCGATCGCGAGCAGGCCGCGAGCAATGACGTTGCACTCGTCGCGGAACTGCGAATATGTTTTGCGAAAAGGCTTGTCGTTGCAGACAACGCAGTCGTTGTCCGGATATATTGACGCCACGCGGTCAAGCAGGTCTCCCAGCGTCATTTCGATGAGGGAGTTCGTCTTGTCCCCGAATATTTTGTACGTCTCCATTTCCATTGCTTGCATCCTCCCCTGCAATCTGTTTCCGCGGCCAGCGTCCGTCTGCCCTGCGCCACCGGGCGGCCAACGTCTCTCCGTTCCGGGCGGCAGCTGTCCTCCGTCGTTTCTCCGTTCCGGGCGGCCAACAAAAAAGTCTCCGCCTCAGTTTCAGAGACGAAGACAGTATAGCTGTATCCGCGGTACCACTCTGATTAGCCGACCATCATCAGCTCGCTCAAAGCACGAATTACGTTCGTCACACGTCCGGCACTACTTCCGCGCTTTTCGCGCCTTTCGCACCGGCTGCTCCGGAACCAGTTCGCCGTCTCCCCGCCGCTCCGTTACACCAACCCGAAGCTCTCTGCGCGCGCATCGCCGGTTACTACTTTCCATCATAGCATTTACCGATATTTTGCTGATTTTCGCCGTTTTTCGCGGCGTGGTCAAAGTATATATCATCGCGGGCGGAGGTGTCAAGATGAATTTTTTGCTGGCTCTTTTCCTGTTTCCGTGGATAATTGATCCGTTCACCCCGCTTTGTCGCTCATTTTGCCTTCCAGA
>JAGADO010000153.1 GCA_017613535.1 Clostridia bacterium
AAGTCGTCCGGGAAATACTCAGAATAAGGAAATTCATCAAGGAGCCGTTTTCTCAAAATCGGCCTAACTCCGCCTCCGTTTGAATTGCGCTGCACTCACTCACCCGTCTGGATCGCGTTATCGATGAGCGCGTTGACCCTGGCGTACGTGCCCGGCTGCACTTTTATACTCCTCCTGCTGCCAGAATGGATCGACCCCGCAATGAGCGCCATATAGCTGTTGCCGCCGCGCTCCTGGAAAGTATAACTGCCGCAGAAATAATACCCGGCCGCGCTGCTATTGCCACCCGGAGCTCTCAGAACGAAATCGATCCGGATACAATCCGAATCATCAGAAATAGGGCCACCGGCGATGCTGCTTAACAGACCCCCCGCGGCGATCCGGTAAAGCGACTTGGCATCTTCGTCGTAGAGCGTAGCATATGAAAGAACAGCGCGGGAAACGTTGTCCTCTCTTATGATCTTTTCGAACGTCACCTCCGCAATAAAAGTATCCAGATGGCGGAGCGTTTCTTCGTCGATAAATGCCGGATTTTCGACTTTCCCCAGGGCAAAATATTTACTGACCTCCTCGCCGTTCTCGATCACGGTCAAAACGGCACTGTCGTTATAGCCCGGGGTGCTTTCCCTCAGCGGAACGATCACCGGTTTGCCGTCAACTGCGCTGATCCCGGCAAATGGATCGGCAAGCACAGAACGGTCGTTTAAACGCACTGTATGGGCATAATTGAACAGCAGCGGCATATCATAAAAGCCTTCGGCAAACCCGATCCCGAGAGTCTCATTCACGGATCTGCAAAGGAGCGTTTTATTGCCCGTCGCGCCATCGATATAGTAAAGTGATTCGTACGACATCCCGGAGCCGTAGGACTCGATGCAGAACGTGTCTTTCTTCCCGTCTCCGCTGCAATCCCACTCGATCGAGACAGGGTGATTCGCGTCCGAGAGCACCAGTTTTCGAAGGGGGAATCCGGCTTCCGAAGAAGACTGCAGAAGCGCGGGGATAAGCATCTCGAGTTCGCTTCCTGAGGCCCGCGACATGCGGAAGACACGCGTAGTGTTTCCTTTTGAAATGCTGATACAGGTACCGCCGATAATATTTATATCAAAACCGTTCGCGCCGCCACCCTCTCCGAGGACGCGGAAGCGTACCACGTCTCCTGCCGGAGAAGTGTCGTTGTCCGCCTCGACGACCGGGACGCTTCGAAGCACTTGCCCGAGATTTCTGATCTTTACGCCGTCTGTTATTGACACCGACTGGCTGTCATTGCCGCTCGCGCCTAAGCCGCCCGGATTCTGATCTATCTGCACGCTCGAAGCATCTGCAAAAGGCAAAACCGCAGATTCATCCAGATAATAGCCGAGCGTCGGAAATATACCCTCCCTGATCATTTTAAGGCAATCTCCGGACAATTGCACGGAACCGATCACCTCGCCGGCGAGCTCGTCACGCACCGCGACGATGCCCTGCCCTTCGTAAATATCAAAAACGTACGAAAAATCATTCCAGCCAAACCACTTTTCATTGCAAAGACGGATCGAAAACGTTAATTCCGACTCGGCGGGAAAGACGGCCTTAACGACCGGCATATTATCGATCGCATTAAAAAAAGATTTCCAGTCTTTGTCGAACGAACTGTTCCCCGGTCCGGACAGTGCCCTGAACGGGCCGCCGGACGCTGACAATTCGATCTTCGGCGTACAGGCTACCGTTATAAAACGCAGCCGGCCATCGAGGACGCCGATCACAAAGCCGTCCTCCGGAGAAGCGCTCGCGCCCGGGACAGGATCCGGCTGTGTGCCGGGAATCCCGGACGTTGACCCGCCGGGCTTTCTGATGCCCAATATGATCCCGGCGGTGATCCCTCCGACCAGCAAAAACACGGTAGCGGCAACGGCGACGGCCTTCTTCCAGCGCTTTCCCGCCGCGGCAGTACGGGTCTGTTTCGCCTGCTCCGCACCCGCACCGCTGCCGTACGCGGCCGCGTCCCGCACGAGATCCGCGTCGATCTTCTTTATCGCTTCGCTTATAATATCGCTTTTCATTTCAGGTAACCTTCCTTTTTCAGCAGCGCGGCCAATTTATCTCTTGTCCGCTTCAGTTTCATCTTCACTGCGCTCTCGCTCATTCCGAACACGGTGGCAATATCGCCCACCCTGTCCCCGAACCAATATCTTCTGATGAAAATATTGCGTTCCCGGGCGCTTCTCCCCCGCAGAAAAGCAGAGATCACACCGGCAAGTTCGTCAGCCTCGACACCCTCCGGAACGTCATTGTCCCCGACGAGCGCCTCGAGTTCGTCCGACGGTACCATTTCGTACTCCCCGCCGCGCCTTAAAGCGCCGTTCATGCGTGAGCGCGAGATTGACACACTGCGCGTGAGCATACCGAGGTATGAGCGCAGGTCGGCGGGCCTCGCCGCGGGGACATTGTCCCACGCCTTCATCATCGCATCGCTTACGCACTCCTCCGCGTCGCGTTCGTCCTTCAGAATGCCGCGGGCAATACTTTTCATGTATTTTCCGTACTTCTGCTCCACGTCTGCGAGCGCGGTCTCGTCGCGGTCAATTATTTTCTTTACGATGGTACTGTCTTCCACTTGCTGCCTTTTCGTGTGCTTTTTCTGCTTCAGGCCTGTCTTTTACCGCCCTCCGGATGGCAGTCTTCAAGGCCTTACACCCTAATAAACGCAAACGCGCCGAAAAAGGTCACATGACCGGCTTTTTGTGCCGGTCATGTCAAACTAACATACTTCTGGCCTTATCGCTCGATCGGGTAATTGACCTCATTTACCGTCCGCAAAGCAGGTGAACGCGCCGCGCTCCAGCTCCGGCACGCCGTATTTCGCTTTGGCGTCGGCAATTGCCCGCATCATGAACGTCATGTTGCGCGCCAGGTTGCGCATCGTCTGCATGCCCTCGAGATCCTTGCGCGCGTCCTCCGCCGTGAAGCCGTGCACCTGGTTCCAGTACGTGCTGGACGCTACGGGCATGCTGCTGATTGTGAAGTATTTGTTGAGGACGTCGAAGGAGGCGGTGTTGCCCCCGCGGCGACAGGAGACAACTGCGGCGCCGACTTTGAACTGTTTCGAGAAGCCCGAGCTGAAGAACAGCCGGTCCAGCAGGGCCAACAGCGTCCCGTTCGGCGAGCCGTAATACACCGGGCTGCCCAGCACCAGGCCATCGGCGGCTTCGAATTTCGCGGCGATCTCGTTGACGACGTCGTCAACCACGCACTTCCCCAGCTTCCCGCACGCGCCGCAGCCCATGCAGCCGCGCACGGTCTTGTTGCCCACGTGCACCACTTCGGTATCAATGCCTTCCGCGTTGAATACCTTGACCATTTCTTCCAGTGCCGCCGCGACGCAGCCGCCGGCATCCGGGCTTCCGTTAAGCAGTAAAACTTTTGGCATAGGTGTTCCCTCCTTAAAAAAACGGGCGCAGTCGACCGCGCCCGTATTTGAATATCGATAGGTTGGATTTGTGTGTTGACCGCGAAAGCGTCAGTTAATAACGGTGTTCTCAGTCTCTTTGTCGAAGATGTGCACCTTGTTCGGGTCGATCGCGAAACGCATCACGTCGCCGACGTAGACGTTCGAACGCGGTTTCACGCGCGCGATGAACAGGAAGCCTTCCAGCGTCATGTACAGCAGCGACTCGGAACCCAGGAGCTCAACGACGTCGATCGGCAGTTCGACCTGCGAA
>JAGADO010000154.1 GCA_017613535.1 Clostridia bacterium
TGCCCAGGTCCCTTCCGGTCTTCCGGGCGTGTTCATACGCGTATCCATACCGTATTCGAGCAGGTCCTGTATCGGGAATATGACCCTGTCCGCGCACGAACGCATGAGCGTTTTGATGATATATGGGCACGCGTATTTTCCGTCGTCTCCGGGGTATCCGATGTAGTCGAGCATGCGCGATCTGTCGGAAGCGCTCATGTCGAAGATGTAGCCCAGAAGAGTGTTATTATCGTGCGTGCCGGAGTATGCGACAATATTTTTCACGTAGTTATGCGGCAGGTGCGGGTTTTCGTCGGAAAGGAACGCGAACTGGAATACGCGCATTCCAGGAAGACCTGTGTCGGCAAGCAGTTTGCGTACGTCGTCGTCAATGTCTCCCAGGTCTTCTGCTATGATCAGCCTGTCTCCCGCGACCTTCTTCAGCTCCTCGACAAACTCTCTGCCGGGACCCTTTACCCATTGTCCCTCTCTGGCCGTTTTCGCGCCCGCCGGTACCGACCAGTACGCCGAAAATGCCCTGAAGTGGTCTATGCGCACTCCGTCGAAGAGCGTGAGCTGGTGGCGCAGCCTGGCCTTCCACCAGCTGTAGCCGTCAGCCTTCATATTGTCCCAGTTATAAAGAGGATTGCCCCAGAGCTGCCCGTCTTCCGCAAAATAATCCGGAGGAACTCCTGCTGATGCGGTGGGTTTGAGCGTTTCGGGATCGAGCTGAAACGCCTCGGGATGCGCTTTCACATCGGCGGAATCGATGTCGGTATATATCGGAATGTCGCCTATTATTTCTATGCCCTTCGAGTTTGCGTATGCTTTCACCAAAAGCCACTGGCGAAGGAACTCGTACTGTATGAATTCGTGCCTGAACAGCCTTTCTTTGCGATCTTTAAGGTCTCCGCAGTCTTTCAAGCCCTCGCGGTCCGACATAAATTCGCAGAATCCGTACAGTTCGGGCTGCTTTTTTATTTCGGCATCGATTATTCGTCTCTCTTCGTGATCCACGCGGCCTGCGGCTTTTCCGAGCAGGTCCAGGCGCTCTTTAAACAACCTTTCGTATTCGCACAGGTATGGTGTTTTTTGCTTCGTCGCGTCGAGCTCGGCGCGCGTTATGAGGCCTTTTTCGAACAGCGTCGGGAGGTCAATAAAGAACGGGTTTCCGGCGAACCCGGACAATGATTTGTACGGCGATCCGCTCTCGTCGGGCCAGTTAAACGGCAGCGTCTGCCAGATCGAAAAACCAGAGTCCGCAAGAAGGTCAACGAACTCCCGCGCCTCCTTTCCGAACGATCCGCACGAATACTCTCCGGGCAGCGTAGAAATATGCATCAAAATACCCGAAGCCCTCATTTACCGTCGCCGTCCTTTCCGCCATTGTCCTTCCGCTTCCCGAACAGCTTCCTGTAAACGCGGCCCAGAAAACTCCTTGTCCTTAGCTTAAGCGACACGAGCGGATGTATGAACACGATAAAGCGCGAATAGAAGCGGTACCACTTTTCGGTAACGCTGTGCTCCTTACCTTTATGGACGTAAGACGTCATAACGGCGAGCATATCGCGATCAGTGACGCTGTACTCTTTCTTAATACAGTTATCGCCGCGTATGACGTACCCGTCCGGAAGCACCTTCAGGACACGGTGCAGGACGTACTTATCAGGCGGCCTCCTGTACAGCACGACGTCGTATTTTTTCGCGCGCTCGCCCTCTTCTTTTTTTTTGATCGTAAACAGATCCCTTCCCTGCTTCAGCAGAGGCATCATGCTGACGCCTATGTTTGAATAGGTCAGAGATCCGTTTTCGGCAAGATATTTCTCGAACGAAGGTTTATCGTCTCCCACGCCCGCTCATTCCTCCAGCGCGTCAATGCTGCGCAGTTTTTCTATGATCTTATCGACGTCCCTGCCGATCACTTCGCGGGGCGCGTCAAACTGTTCGAACATCGCGTCAACGATCTCGTCGCGCGTCGTTTCTTTCTTCAGAAGCTCAACGATGATGCCTGCGGTCTTGTTTCCGCGGATCATTCCGTTGAAACCCGAGCCGCCGGTGCTCACTGTGATGTGCTCTTCGCCTCTGTCGTATGTTATAAATTGCTTTTTAAGTTTCATTCTGAGCTACCTTCCATCGTACCTGTCACTTTTTTCGTCCGGTCAATATCCGTTCATCTGTTCATTCCCTCATATGCCACGATCGCGGCTTCGGGGTCCATATTACAGCCAAGTTCGTACAGTTCCGTCTCTTTAGAAACGCGGTCAAGCAGGCCTAACGTCAGCGACAGCATTTCCGGGTCTGCGGGCCTGTACGTCTGCATCATGAGGCGCGGGAAAGCCGCGACGGACGTGATGCGCTCGATGCCGTTCACCGCAGCTCTTTTCAGCAGACATACAGCCTTGAGGGGAACGCAGATATTGTCCCCGAGGCCGTGCTTCCCGTTCCAGGGAGTGCCGCACACGAAAATGCCGTCTCCGGTCAGGCGGATAAAAGGTTTATCGTCATTGACCATAACCGCTCTGTCGCCGAAAACTTTTCTCCAGAGCGAAGCGTGAGTCGATTTTCCGGTGCCGCTCGGCGCGGTGAAAATATACGCCTTTCCGTCGACGGAGACTGCCGAGCCGTGCATCAGAAAGCACCCGAATTCCGGCAATTTTTCCGCGATCTTGCGAAACAGCGCCATCGCTTCGACGTGTGCCGGGTGAGGTTCCCTGCCCTCGGGCACTTCGATCAGTCCGGCTTCTCGTTCCATATCCTCTTCCGTAACGGAAGCGTCAATATCGATATTCTCTTCGCCGGTCTCTCCGGCTGCGTCGCTCAAATACCGCTCGCACAGGCGGGCAATATATCCGTACCTGTGCGATATCTTTATGTTCAGTTTTGCGATATTTGTATAAAGAACGTTCATTTCGCTTTGCGGCAGATCTTACGTGACAATCGCTGCCTTTATCAGACTTCAACGGTCCAGCCGAGCGTGTCGGGAAGTTTTCCGGACTGGATACCGGTGATGGAATCGTACAGCTTCTGGGAGATCGGTCCGATCTCTCCGTTATTGATCTTCATCTTATGGCCTTCCCAGTTAAGTTCGCCAACAGGTGAAATGACCGCTGCAGTACCGGTTCCGAACACTTCGTCAAGCTTTCCGGCTTCGTACGCGTCGTACACTTCCTGGATACCGAGCCTGCGCTCTTCGACTTTGAGTCCCCAGCTTCTGAGCAGCTGAATGGACGAGTCACGCGTAACGCCCGCGAGGATACTGCCGTTAAGAGCAGGAGTGACGACCGTGCCGTCGATCACGAAGAACACGTTCATCGTGCCGACTTCTTCAATGTATTTACGCTCAACGCCGTCGAGCCAGAGCACCTGCGTATATCCGAGTTCCGCTGCCTTTTCCTGCGCGCGGATCGATGCGGCGTAGTTTCCGGGGGTCTTTGCGAATCCGATACCGCCCTTAACTGCACGGACGTAATCGTCTTCGACGTAGATCTTAACCGGGTTCAGTCCCTCGGGATAATAAGCTCCGACCGGGGACAGTATGATCATGAATATATAGTGGCTCGCGGGATGTACGCCAAGCTGCGGGTCAACGGCGATGATGAACGGTCTTACGTAGAGCGACGTGCCTTCGTTCGTGGGCACCCAGTCGATATCGATCCGGACAAGCTCTTTAAGCGCTTCGAGTGCGAATTCTTCGTCGATCGGCGGAATGCAGAGGCGCTCGTTTGAAATGTTCGCGCGTTCGAAATTCTTCTGCGGTCTGAAAAGCAGCGTGCGTCCGTCTGCGGTGCGGTAAGCCTTCATACCCTCGAAAATGCCCTGCCCGTAATGGAAGATCATTGCCGAAGGATCAAGCGAGATCGGCCCGTAGGGAACGATCCTGGCGTCGTGCCATCCCTGACCGGCGTCATAGTCCATCATGAACATATGGTCGGTAAATATTTTTCCGAAGCCAAGTTTGCTCTGATCCTGAGGCTTTGCCTTCGGTTCACTGATGCGTTCAACTGCGATTTTCATTTTAGGTCCTCCCTCTCAAAAGCATAACACAAATTTCGGGTTTCGCGGCGCTGCCATGCTTCATAAAAACAGCCGCGTCCCGCCGGTTTCGTCCGTTTCCCGGAGGGTTCGATGGCGCAAATGCCGGCAATATGAAGTATATCACTTGAGCGGCTTTCAGTCAATCAGTATTGCGAATAAATCGGGCGTTATACGCTTTGAAATTGCGGAAAAACGCGCATAAAAAAGCCGCCCGCTTTTTGCAGCGGGCAGCCCGGTTTTAAAACAGTTCTGCGCAGATCATGCCGCAGTGAAAAAGCCTTTGATCAGTTCGTATATCGAAACGAAAAGTGCTTCCAGTTTCGTGACGAACGCTGAATCTTTGAATATCAGATAAAGAACGGCGCCGATGATACCGATGATCAGAGTGACAAGCACCCAGATCCAGACCGATAATGCAAAATACTTGCGGTTCTTGTTCTTATTTCCGAACGTATGCACGATCAGGAATATCCATCCGATCACAGGGATGCAGTAAAGGATAGTAAGCAGGAAGTATGCCCAGGGGCGGAGAAGTTTTGTCTCGCCGGTCTGCACCGCCGGAGCCGCTACAGGTGCCTGAACCGTCGAGGCTGCAGCTCCTTTTTTATCCTGCGCTTTGGCTTCCTTTCCGGATGCGCGCGTGACCTCTTCTGTAAGAGGCAGGAGCGCCGGAAGTCCCGTCACGCCTGCACTTTCGGCATCGGCAAGCGCTTTCTGCGCATTTGCGTATGCCGTGCGCGCTTCGCCCATAGCACCGTCGTAGTTCTTTTTTACAACATCGGCGATCTGGATCTTGCGGTTAGCCTGCTTGACCGCCGCAGAAGCCTCAGCCTCCGCTTTAGCCATCGCTGCCTTCCTCGCCTTCTCCCTCGCCTCAGCCATTGCCGCCTCAGCCTTTGCCTTAGCGGCGTCAGCCTTCGCCTGAGCGTCAGCTATCGCTGCTTTCGCCTCTTCTTCTACGCGCTGAGCTTCTCTCTCGGCAGCCTCGGCTTCCTCTGAAATATTTTTTACCGCATCATCATGAATGATCTCCGCTTCGTTCCTGATCTCCTCAGCCTCAGCCTTTACTTCGGTCTGAACTTCAGCTGCAGTCTCCTGAACTTCAGCTGCAGTCTCCTGAACTTCAGCTGAAACCGCCTCTGCGACTTCGCCCGCTTCATTCCGGACAACTGTTTCGGCTGCGCCTGCCGCCTCAACTGCCATATCGGCTATAGAAGTTCCGCATTCAGGGCAGAACTTAAGACCGTCGTCAATCATTTTTCCGCAATTGCTGCAAAACATATGCTACCTCCTCAAGATGTATGTTTTCCGGTCCCGGACACGGTCAATGCCGCATTTGCGCCGCGATCTGAACCGCTTTCGGACCTTACGGTGGTTGTTTCTGTTTTTATTTTACATTTTTTTGCGCAAAAAAACAAGCGGTTAAAGGGCCTGTTAAACTGATTTTCTATATTTTAGCCGGTCGCCGAAGCTATCGCAGGGATCTATCGCAGTTCCAGCATATAAATGACCGCGTCGTCGTCAGCGTAATAATGCTTTCTGATACCTATCTCCCGGTAGCCTAGCTTCTTATAAAGAGAACGCGCAGGAGTATTTTGCGATCTTACTTCCAGGAAAACCGAGCATGCTCCGGACGCTTCAAATGCTGTCCTGAGTTCATTCATAAGTCTCTCTCCGAAGCCGCGCCTCCTGAATTCGGGCAGCACGCACACGCGCTGAACCTCACACTGATCCGGCATAATAAGGCCGCAGGCATACCCTGCAGGAATGTCGCTCCCGTCAGGGCGGATGTATGAAAAAACATAATTTCCGGAGCGCAGAGAATCCAGGATCGTCTGCTCGCTCCAGGGCTCTTTGAAACAGTGAGACTCGAGAGCGGCAAGCTGCGCTGCGGTCATGAGCATATCGCCGGTCGCCATGCTTACCACTCCTTCATATAATTAAGGGAAAGTTTTTCGGGGGCGAAAACGGTTTTATCGGCTGCGTCAATGAACGTTTCGGCCCCTAAGCGGGCAACGGCAGCCGGATCGGGGTAAAACACGCAGCTCTCCCGACCGACATTGACGCGCTCCTCCGTGAAGAGAATATCGCAGATGCCTTTATTTAAAAGCGCATCTCCGCACGCGGAAACGGAAATACCGGCATGATCATGAGCGATATTGTCCAGGATCAGCGACACTTTATCGGCGACCGGCCCGGCCGCA
>JAGADO010000155.1 GCA_017613535.1 Clostridia bacterium
CGGTGATGACAATATCTCCGAGCAGGTACGACACGCCTCCGCACGTCAGCACCCACTTCTGATTGTTTTCGTCGCCGTCAACGGGCAGGCGGAACAGGTCCGGGCACTCGCACTCGACAACATTTCCGCTTTTGTCCCGCACGATGCCTCCCTGCACCTTCCAGCTGATCAGATCATTCGAAGCAAACAGATAAGTATTGCCGCACGTGACCATGAGCCAGCAGCCGCCGTTCTCCAGCGCCTCATTCTCGTACCAGATCACCTTCGGGTCGCGGAGCCCCGCGCCGTAGCGGTTCGCCGTATTCTTCACGACAGGATTTCCGCCGTACTTGATCCACGACCTCCCCCCGTCCTTCGAATACGCCATGCTTATCTTCGCCATGCCGTACGTCTCATCTCCGTAAACACTCGCGTAAAACACGACAAGGCGCGAATCAGGCGGAACGGAATCGTCAAACAAACCCGAAGTATTGTCGCGGTCAACGACGCCCGATCCGGACCATGCGGCTCCGAGCAGGTCAGGCGTTACAGCCATCGGCTGCTCCTCCCATTCGACCAGATTTTTCGAAACGGCATGCCCCCAGCCGGTAGTGCGCGTCTTCGCTTCAACTCCGCTCGCAAACGGACGGTTGCACTGGAAAAACAGGTGATAAAGCCCTGTTTCCGCGTCGTATACCAGCCCGTTCGGGTCGTTCATCTGATGCCGGTACGGGGTGAAATGGTATAAAGGCCGCGTGCTCTCTTCGTACAATCCCGCAGGAAGCCTCTCCACGTTAACGTAGACCGTCTCCTCCCTCGCCTCTGCGCCGTCCGCCGAAGGCAGGCTGGCGACAATAGTAAACGAGTTGAAGCCGTCTTTCAGGCTCACATTATATGGCGATCCGGCGTCGGCGGGGCTGCCGTCAATGCTTATCTTCGCTCCTTCGGCGGCGTGCACGGTCAATTCCGTTTCCGCAGTTTCGGCCGGGACCGCTCTCGCCATCAGCATATTGTCCGCACCCTGAAACGATGTGAGTTCCTCTTCTCCCACGCGCACGCCCGTGATCAGCCGGACCGCACCTTCATCCGCAAACACCTTCCCCGCAGAAAAACCCTCCGCGGCACCGGAAACCATTGCCGCCATAAAAATCACCCCGATTATCAGAAAGTAAAACCGTTTCATGTTCAGGCCCGTTTTTTTATTGTAACGAATACGGCGGCAAGAAGCAATGCCGAACTTGCCAGAACTATCACGGCAGGGACAAGCGCGGCGTCTCCCGTGGACGGCACAGGCTCGCTCGTTTTAGGCGCGGGTTCGTCGGTGACAACAGGTTCGCCGGTTGCTGCCGGTTCGTCGGTAGCTGCAGGTTCGTTCGTCGCGGGATCATCCGTGGGATCATCGGGAAGTTCCTCGGTCACGGTAAGTGTCAGCGCGCTGACCTTAGCCACCGCGCCTCCTTCCGTAAAGAAGCCAAGGCTTCCTGCTATCTCGGCGGCATCATAATCATTGGCGGTATTGTACACCGTGCCGTTGAGCGTGATGACCGCTTTGCGCGAGGACGCGTCCCACTCAAACGAAATGTCGTACGTATCTGCCTTCGGTTCAATATTGGTGTGCGATAGTTGCCAGATGCTCCAGTCGGGCGTACGCTTCAGCGAGTAAACATAATTATCAACGTTCGTTTCGAGAGCGTAATATCCGTTCTGGTCAACAGCTTTGAAAGCAGGTCCTACGCCGTATCCTTCATAGGTGTAGACCGCTTCGTACTTAAACGACTTGGTCCCGTCGATCCCGATCCCGAATACGGCCACAGCCCTGTCGGTATCGCCGTTGCGGTAATTGACAAGTCCGTCTGCCGTGATCGTCCATTCGCCGCTTCCGTTTCCGGGCATAACGATCGCTCCCAGAAGGTCTTGTTTATTTCCTCCAACCGTCAGCTCCGCTTTGGTGATATTGACAGAAGCATCCTCGGTAAAGAAACCGACTTTTCCGGCAAGCTCGGCAGCGTCATAACCTTCGGCGGTGTTGTACACCGTACCGTTAAGCGAGATGACCGCTTTCTTTGAAGAAGCATCCCATTCGAAGACAAGATCGTAAACGTCGGTTTTTTCGTTGATTTCAACGTGCGACAGCTGCCAGATGCTCCAGCCGGGATCGCGCTTCATAGAATAGATTTTACCGTTTGGCTGATCACCGTTTGTCTCGACTCCGAAATAGCCGTCCTCGTCAACGGTTTTAAACGTAAGTCCCACGCCGTAACCCGTATAAGAATAAACGACTTCGTATTTAAACGATTCGGTACCGGTCAGCGCAGCGTCAAAAGCAACTACGGACCGTCCGTCTTTTCCGGAAGCGCCGTTTGTCAGCGCACCGTCTTTTACAGTCCATCTGCTGTTCCCGCAGGATATAAATCCGCCGAAGAAATCAGCGGTCTCATATTTAACTTCATTCGTTTTGGCAAACGCAGGAATGCCTGCGGCTGTCATCAGACATATTGCCGCCGTAAGCGCTGCCAGGATCTTCAGGATGCTCTTAGTATTCTGGTTTTTCATGATTCTCACTCCTTTGTTTTCTTCCTGCGATTTACAAGCACCGCAGTAATTATAACGGCAGCAGCGGCCAGCACGCCTGCACCGGCGATAAGCAGTATTTTGCCCAAATCTCCGTTATTCTCTTTTTTGTTATCTTTTGAACCGTTTTCGGTCGCGGCAGGCTCAGTAGCAGCCGGTTCGCTGTCTGGCGTCGCGGTCACGGGAGCATCGGTCGCCGGAACTTCGGTAGGTGCCGCTTCTTCGGTGGGCTGCTCAGGCGCCTGAGTCCTTGTCTCAAGCTCCGTGTAGATTGCTTTTGTATAATACGTAGTGGCGCCTTCGAAGAACAGACCGAGGTTTCCGGATATGACTTCCGGATCAAGATCGTATATTTCCTGGTAAAGCTGTCCGTCCACATATACTTCCGCATACCAGTCAAAAGCATCGAACGTGAACACGATGTTGTGCTCGGTCCGCGCCTGATCCTCCTCAGTCAGATCGGGAGCATTGGGATAAAACGTCTGCCAGTTGCCGTCGATCTTCAGCGGAAAATACACGTGCGACTCGGTATTGATCTCGACCGCGGCGTAGTTGTCCGCGTCGACAACGTTGAATCCCATTCCCGCGCCGTAGCCGCTGTAGCTGAACGTCACCTCATATTTGAACGATTTGGTCCCGTCGATGACAATGTTCGACTTTGCCAGGCACTGCGGTTTTTCGCCGCCGTTCGTTCCCCCGAACCCTTTCGCTGAATAATCGAACCCGTTCTCAGTTACAGCCTCGAACTCCATATTCGTTTCGAAATAATCTTTAAGATCCACGTCGCCCGAACTCTCCCCCGTCTCGGTATAGACCGCTTTTGTAAAATAGCACGAATTGCACCCCTCGAAATACAGGCCCAGATTTCCGCCAAGCGCTTTTCCGGGAATCGCGGTACTGTCGCTTCTGACGATGCCGTCAACGGTCACGCTTGCGGTTTTCGTTGACGAGTCATACTCCAGCACCATGTTATGCCTGCCGCTAAACGCTTCTTTCTCCTCGCTGCTGAGCGGAGCTGCATAATCGGCAAACACGCTCCAGCCGTTTTTACTCATTGACGGAAAATACACATGCCCTTCCTTGTTGACTTCCACGGCATAAAAATTAGTCCTCGATCCGGTGCTGATGGAAAGTCCCGCACCGTATCCGTCGATAACAAACTCCACTTCATACCGGAACGATTTGCTTCCGTCAACCTTCTGCCCGGATTTAACGAGATATTTCAGCGGTTCATCTTCAATGGCCGAATTCATATCCGAGGTAAATCCGTTTTCTGTCTCGCTCCAGATACTGCCGTCGACCGCAGCCCAGTCCGACAGGTTCGTTTCGAACGCTGATCCCGCGGCAAGCACCGCCGTTTCTTCAGGCATAAACGACGCGTTCAGCGCAAACATCAGGCACAATACGATCACTGCGGCGGCAGCGGAAGCCCAAATGCTGTGTCTTTTATTCATTATTATCAACCTCCCCGGTTTTACATTGTCAATTATATTATGCAAAAAAGATTAATAATAGTGATATACGGTCAATAAAAAGGAGAAAAAACGACTTTATGCGTATTCGATCATCCGGCGTGCCGCGGAAACGGACGGTACCAGTCCGGCGGCAACGGCTGATGCGATCGTACTCCCGTACGCGGCCGATTCGCGGGATAACGGTACCAGAACTTTCATTCCGAAAACACGCTCGAGCGCTCCCCTTAAGTAAGCGCTTTTTCTTACAGCCCCACCTGAAGCCACCAGCAGCCTTGCCCCTTCGGAACCGCTTTCGTCATATATCGATTTAAGTTCCTCAGCCATACCGAATATGAACCCCTTAATAAGCTCGTCCGGAGTGAAATTGTCCGCGTTGATGCCTGTGACCGACCCGCGGCGCCACGGCTCGGCACGTGTTCCCTCGAACAATGTGTCAACGCTCAGGCTGTGCCCGTACGCTTCCTCTCCCTTTGACACGAGCAAAGCATCCAGATAATTGTCGATCCCCTTGTACGCGCTGCCGAACTTTTCTCCCGCCACGAGCTCGGCCGTTTTGCGGAAAAACGACTCAAGGATCGATAGCGATCTGCCGCCGCACAGAGAAGATCCGACTTGTAAACACTCTCCCTCTCCGAGAGGTCTGAGCTCCAGGCCGGGCCGTTTTCCGCTGTCCCTGCTCAAAAAAGAGATCTGACTGCCTGTACCTATATTCACCTGGACCGTTTCGAGGGGTTCTCTGACCGAGGCCAGAAAGCTGGCTTGATTGTCCCCGATCGCCACAGCCACCGGGATATCTCCTAAATAACCGGCAGTCACATATTTGTCCGTAACCTGCGGCAAAAGAGAAGCATCAGTTCCGATCAGGTCGCAGACCTCGTCAATAAAGCAGTATCTCTCCTCATCAAACAATCCCAGGCTCGCTGCGTTGGAAGAATGCATGAGCGGCGTTTTTCTGCCGGTCAATTTCATCACCACGTAGTCGGCCACGGTGCATACGCTTACCGCTTCAGGCGGGATCAAGCCGTTTGCCTTGTGACTGAGCAGCGTGGCGATCCCCCAGCCCGTTGCCATATCTCGACCCGTTGCCTCCCGGATATATTCTGCCGCGCTCCTTCCTCCCAGCGCCATGTCAGGCTGCCCTCCGGTACCGTCCATCCACGAATAAAGAGGCGACAGCGCATTACCCTCGGCGTTAACATACAGTATCCCGTGCATTTGTCCCGTAACGCCTATACACGAAGGCGCCGGGTATTCCGGGCCTTCCGAAAAATCTGCGATTGTTCTGCGAATGATCTCTACACACGCATCCGCGTCATACAGAACTTCATACGGTTTTCCGGTAACGCGCGTATTATTGGGTATGGTAACGGATCTAAGTTCGCGGCCCGTACATAGATCTGTAAGGTCAAAACTGATCGTGGTCGAACCTACGTCTATTCCCAGTGCCGTTTTTCCGCCGGGGCTTATGCTTCCGGCAATCTTTTCGGATTTGTTTTCTTTTCCGCCGCCGTCGTGTTCAAGTTCTGTTATACAAAGGTGCGGTATCTGTATCTCATCGCCTGTCTCGAAAAAGACGCGGTTCAGGTTGTAATCGCAGACTGAATCCGAACTGATAAAAAACTTGCCGCCATCCATAAACAGTTCAAAACTGAGCCGGTCTGCTATGATGCGCAATTCCGAAAGAGCTTCTCCCGTGCGCAGAGGCGCAGCCGTATCTCCGCATCTGACCGTATTTTTCTTGTAATCTACTGTCAATGAAAAACCAAAAAATGACAGCGTAAATTCACCGGTCCTCGCAGCAGGCAGCGACAGCGTAATGTCAAGTGCCTTCTGAGGAAGCGCAAGCTCTCCGCCGCCGGGACCGGGCAAAAAAGTATTGCCGGCTATTCTGAGATCGGAATACTCGTATTTCTGTCCGTACAGCTTTTTTATTCCGTCTTCCGGCAGCGCGCACAGATACAGCTGCTCTCCGTCGCTCTTAAGGCTCATCTGCATCGGCACGGATAATTGCCCCTTTGCCGGTGAGTCGGTGTTCGCCGTAGTCAGCCACGTGAGCCGCTTAACGTCGCCGTCTCCGGTACCGAAAAAGGATTGACCCGCATAGCTGGCGCTGCCGTAATGCAGTCTTCCGGGACGCTGGTCACGCACAAAAGCGATACCGCTTTTTCCGCCGTCGTCAGAATTTTCTGCCCTTTCGAAATGCCCTACAATGTACCGGTCCGACGCACCCGAAATTATCCAGAAAGGCGCATCTCGCTTGCCGTCGGCGTACAGTTTATATATATCCGGGCATTCCGAATCGCCGGGGATCTCAATGATCTGTTCCGTGCGCCATGACCTGAGATTTTCGGAGGAAAGGAGCGCGTAGCTGCTTTCGCTCTTATATATGAGCATAAGATATACGCCGAACTCTTCGCAAAATACAACTTTCGGGTCGCGTGAATATGCCTCCGCACCGGTGAGAAGCGGGTTGTTCTTGTATGGCGTGAAATTGACCCCATCGTTTGAATCCGCCCTGCAGATGCAAAATGTGTTTCCGCTGGATAATTGCGTTATTCCCCCTGCCGCGGTGTAGAACAGTATTATTTTATTGCCCTTCGCGACCGAACTGCCGGAAAACACCTCCCCGTTCACGTCCGGTCTGAGCGCCTCGGAAAGCGTTTCCCAGTGAAAAAGATCTTCTGAACACGCATGGCCCCAGTGCATATTTTTGTGTTCGCAGCTCACAGGGTTTGTCTGGAAAAAAACATGATATTTTCCGCCGAAATACACAGGGCCGTTCGGGTCGCTCAGCCAGCCGCGGTCGCGCATATAATGTATGAAAGGTTTCGGGAATTTTTCCTCATGTCCGTCCGGAACGGATTCAAACTGCTCAATGAGCGGTACCCCGTCATGTGATACGAGTAAAGTACAGTCATCGCAAACTGTCTCTTCGCCGAATATGCACCTGATCCTGATATCCCTGCCTTTCCAGCGCGAACAGTCAAGGTAGACCCTGCGTCTCGGGGTACAGAAATCAGCCGCTTCTTCAATATCGAAAACGAACTCGCCGTCCGCGTAAAAAAGCAGCCTTTTTCTGGTCATATCCCGGTTATATGGTATAGACAGGTAATTGCCTGTGATCAGCATCTTGATATCGCCCCCGCTTTAAAACCGCCTTCTGACATTTTTTATTATAACACACCCCTGGCTCAGTATTCTATCTCCCCGGGGCAGAGATATGCTGCTATTTCTTTAGCCATCTGCTCGAATCCGGCAGTGTTCGGATGCAGTCCGTCGCTAAGATACCGTTCGGCGGTCTCCTCGGAAATGCGGCTTACCGTATACAAATCGAGCACCGGAATGCCGTACTGTGCACAGACGTCGATTATCGCCTGCCTGTAGTCTCCCAGACTGAGTCCGATACCGTTTTTATCAGGTATGCCGCTTCCCGGAGGAGCAGTGCGGCGCGTGGGCGTGGCAAAAACTATCAGCGCATCCGGATGGTCTCGCCTGAGCGTTTCACAGACCAGCTTAACGGCACCGCAGAAAGTTGTGCGGCAAGGCGGATCCTGAGGCGTACCGAGAGGAGCTCCGACGTGGAAGTCGTTTGTGCCTCCCAATACGAATATGAGATCGGTGTCAATGCCGATCTCTTCCGCGCGCTGAGTAAACGACTGATCTTCTCCGGTCAGCTGCGTTCCGCTCACCGCGAAAGTATACCCGCGGCCAAGTTCAAGTATCCGCCTGAGATAGATCTGGTACTCGCTCAGAGCGGTGATGCTGTCTCCGAGGTAAGCAACCGTTTTGCCCTTCCAGTACGCTTTTCCTGTTTTTTCCGACGGAAGAGGAACGATCTGCTCATGCTGCGTGTTTTCCGCTTTTCCGGATGTCTTATCCGGCTCGTCCGCGGGGGTCCCGTTTGAGGGAACCGGTCCGGTTTTTCTGCCTGCGCAGCTCATCAGTGCGATGCCCGCTAAAGACAGACCGCACAAAAGGCACAATACTTTAAACGCTTTTTTCATAATGCCACCTGATTTTATATTGACGGTTTGATTACCGCTTTCTGCCGAGTATCAGAATAGCTCCGACGGACGCCGCCCCGACAAGAGCGATCGCAGCGATTATTGCCGCAGTAACTCCGGCCGAAAGCCTGCCATTGCCGCTCGTACCGTTCCCGTCAGTACCGCCTTCCGGAGTCGCGGGTCCCTCGTTATCTCCGCTGTTTCCGCTGCCGTTATTTCCCGTCATTTCGTAAATTTCGGCACTTATCAGTTCGACGCTGCCGCCGCGTGCGCAGATCGTTATTCCGGCTTTCCCTGTACCGGCCGGGAACACCAGCCCTTCGAGCGCGCCTCCCTGCCCGTCAAAAACACTCACGACAGATTTATCCGTAAAAATATCCAGGCATACCGTACCGTCGCCGGCGGGCAATACCTTTATGCTCACATTGTTCTTTTTTACCGCTCCTGAATTCCGCGAACGCACCAGAGTGACGCTTCCGCCGGCGGAGCTGTAAGATATACCTGTGCTCTCATCTCCGCGTTTCAGCAGCTCTACGGAAAGGCGTGCCTTTTCGTCAGCACGGAATCTCAGCCGCAGCAGCGCCGAGGAAAGATCGCCCTCGGGATACAGCGCTATCCCTTCCTCGCCCAGCGTCATTTCGCCGCAGCTCCAGACAGGCTCCTTTCCGGCATAATCGTACACTTCTTCAGCCGGATATGCCGCCAGACGCGTTCCGCCTTCCCCGGCTACAAGTTTCAGCTCCAGCGGCAGCGACTCGACACCGTCCCAATTCTTGCCCTCAAGCAGCGAGGCGTTTTCGCCCTGCATCGTTGTGTCGATCAGCCAGTAAAAACCGAGTCTCCGTCCGTCAGGCACGTCCGAAAAAGTCTGGAACGCGTACATATCACCGGACCCGTCTGCCAGCGTTTTCTGCGTGCTGTCTGCCCGAAACCCGAGGCTTCCGTCAGTCCCCGGAGTAAGTGTACCGGTGTAATAAGCTCTGCCTGCGCAGCTGAGCACCCAGCAGGAACCGTTCCCGCCGTCCGCGGCAATGCAGAACAGATCCGGGCATTCTGTGGTGATAACATTTCCGTTGATATCGCGGCAGAAACCGGCCGGCAGCCAGTGGATAAGATCGTCAGACGTATAAAGGCGCGCCTTGCCCCCGGCCACGACCAGGCCCCACTTTGCATTGCCGTTCGCGTCCGTAAACCGGAACACTTTCGGGTCGCGGAAACCGTCGGTAACAGACGGTTCGGCGATTATCGGATTACCGCCGTATTTGATCCACGTGCGGCCGTTGTCAACGGAATACGCAAGCCCCTGCTTTTCCGCTCCGATCGACCGATCTCCTCCGAAATATGTGAAAAACACCACCATACGCGCGCCAGGGGGAATGCTGCCGTCAAAAAGGCCCGACGTATTGTCGCGGTCGATCACCGCCGAGCCTGACCATATCGCGCCGTTTTCGTCGGGCAATATCGCCGGTTCCAGTTCGGTCCAGTGCATCAGATCGCGGCTTACGGCGTGTCCCCAGCATTTCGCCCCGATATCTTCCTTAAGCGTCTGGTTGCATTGATAAAAAAGGTTATACTCGCCCGTTTCGCTGTTGTACACGAGCCCGTTAGGGTCGTTGATCCAGCCGTAATTCGCGGTGAAATGATATGCGGGTCTGAGCGCATCTCCCTGCTGATTTTCAGTCTGCCCGGCCTCACCGGCGGCAAATGTTTTACGCGAACCAGTTCCCATTATGTACCCTCCTGTAAATAATATTATCGCCATAGCGGCCGCAAAAGCACCGATGACGGTCCTTGCCGCTCTCCTGTCGCCGATCTTCGTATGTGAGATCTTTGCCTGTTTCATTTGCTGAACACTCCCTGCCGGTCAGCGGCATATCACTTTTACTTTGACCTCCGCGTTTCCTGCGGTCACGGTGACCCACGTTTCTCCTTTTTGCTTGCGCGATGAGATCGCGCCGTCTTTGCTTACGCGTATTATATCGGTGTCATACCCGGAATACGCGACGCCTTCTTCCGCCTTGAATATCTCGTTCCACGTTCCGTCCGCGTATGCCGCTGTTACTCTTATCTGAAGCGCTTCGCGGCTCCCGATATCGATGACGTACTCTGTTTCTGTCGCTTTTAGTGACAGTATGTTCCCGGCGCCCGCGATAAGATCGGTTCCGCGTTCGTACACTCTTACCGGGAACGTCGTGCTTCGTCCGTCGTACTCCGCCGTGACGAACGTTTCGCCTGCCCTAAGCGCTTTGGCACTTGTTCCGCTTACGGATATAACGGACCTGTCGTACCCGGTAAATTTTATCGCTTTCGCATCGGTGACCGCTTTCGGACCGGCAAACGCGGTATCCATAACATAAACGCTCAGCACGAATTCGTCTCCGACCAGCTGCCTGTACGCGTGCGGCAGCGTCGTTATACCTACGGTCCAAAGCGTATCGGGAACTTCGGCAAGTTCAACTTTATATTCCGTGTTTTTGCCGTTTTTATCGGAAAAATCCGGCTCATCTGCAAGCGTGATACTGATACGGTGCATACGCGTTGCCCACACGCCCCAGTCGCTTCCGTATGCATACGCGACGTATACCGTGTCGGCGGTGTTGATATGGCCGTTCTGCCTTGACGACATACCTGAGTTGTGAAGCTTGCATGCGAGTCCCGTATGCAGTTCTGCGATGCGGGTAAACGCCAGTCCGTCGTCGGATTCGTAAAACACCAGCGCGCTTTTATCGGTAAAGCGTTCATCGGTGCAGACAGCCAGGAATTTTCCGTAATCCTCAACGTATTTTACGTCAGATGAATCCTGGCCTGTAGGCGAGGCGCAATCGAAGCAGACTCCTCTGTAAGTCAGCGTAGCAGGCCAGTTTTCGTCATTTGCATTGCCTGTCGATACGCGCAGCTGGTTTATTTTTGCCCCGCTGGAATATGCGCTTTTCCAGGTGTAGTAGAAGTATATAGTATCTCCGACGACAGTCATGGCAGGCTCGCCCGCTCCGAATTCATCTGCTTTTCCGTCATAATATATGACCGGGTACGGATCGCCGCCCCACCCTGAGCCGTTCCATTTCTCATACGGTCCGTCGGGGATGCGCGAGCGGGCAACGTACACGTTGTTTCTTACTCCTCCGATGTCAACGGTCGATGTGTATCCGATATAATAGTACCCGCCGAAGTAAACCGCTCCCGGATCGCAGCACGACAATCTGTCCCACGATTCTCCCGTGGGCTGTACCGCGGCAACTTCTTTCGTCCAGGTTCCTGTCACAGAATCGTAGCGGCGGTACGTGATCCAGTCCCATTCCCCGTGAGTCCCGGGCGTGGCAAACCACGCGTCCATCGTGCCGTCTTTATAAGTGAGCATCGTGGGACCGTACCGGTATGAATACCCGTTTACCGGCTGGAATATGTCCGTTCCGTCGTCAAGAAGTGTTATGCGCATATGCTTTTCCGGATCCGCATTGACAAGAGTTTCCGGCTCTTCATAAATGATTCCGGGATCAACGGCGGGTTTTTCGCTTCCGCTTTTTTTCGTATTGTCATTGCCACCGGCGCAGCCCGCAAAAGCGATCGCCGCTGTCACGACCGTTAGCACTAATACTGTAATCAGTTTCCGGCAGTTTCGCACTTGATTCACCCCGCACTTTTGTTAATTAAATTATAGCAGACTCAGCCAACCCGCTCCAGTGAAAAATCTGTAACTTTTCAGAAAAAATGCGACTTTTCGACCGAAGCAGCTGCAGGAATCCGTCGCGATCAATGCAATTCCGGGAGCAGGACCGCCTTCGGCAGAATGTTGACACATTAACCGCTCTTAGGTATAATCGCCACAACAGACGAAAAACCCGGAAAAGGAAATTTTACGACATGATCAGGTTTGAGCCCACGGTATATACACACTTTGAGACCAAAAAAGAGACTCCGTGCACGATCGATTTCATCTCTTCATCGAAGCTGCGTTTTACCGAAAGCGCCTCAATAAGGCGAACTTTTCTTGACAATTATCTGTTTATCTACGTGACAGAGGGCAGGCTGTCGCTGGAAGTTGCCGGCGATACTCTGAAGCTCGGCAGAAACAGTCTCGCGCTCATTTCTCCGTTCATGTACTATAGCGGCACATCGGAAACGGTCAATGACAGTTCAGGCTGCCATGACGAGCTTGAGTTTCATATGGTCGAATTCGGCTGCAGCAATTTTACATTTTTCCCTTTAGACAAATATGCACTGTTTCCGGATGCGGACGCCGCTCGGGGCATAATGGCCGAACTGGCGGACAAATATACAAGAGGCGAACAGGGCAGCTACATATATGACGCGATCCTGCTGGAACTGATATACATTGCCGAAAAGCTGACCAAAGTGGCGACCCCTCAGGAACAGCTTGCGGAAAGAATACGTGATCATATACTTAAAAATCTGATGAAACCCACTACCGTTGACGATCTTTCGGACCTGTTTATGTACAATAAAGACTATCTGAGCCGTGTTTTCAAAGCTAAATACGGGACGACCGTGAAAGACTATATAAACACATGCAAGCTTGATCAGGCTAAAAAACTGCTGGTGACTTCCGATATTTCGGTAGCGTCCGTCGCACGGTTTCTCGGGTGGGAAGACGTTAATTTATTCATTAAATTTTTCAAATATCACGAGGGCCAATCACCTTTGCAATACAGAAAAAATTCTGCTCTGTGAGAAGACCGGATCGCTCCGGCGCCGGTACATTTTTAACTCTCCGCCGCCAGCGCGGCCAGTTCCGAAACGGGGATCGAACAATAATTCTCCGCTACATATTTGGGCAAATGTTCTTTGTCCGTCATCGAATAGAACAGATAAAGTCTCCTGACGCCGTCCGGAGCGGTATCAACGAACGTCTGCGGAAGATGCGTGCCCCACTCTTTGCCCTCGGGCAGAATGCGGCCTGCAACGCGCCAATCCCAGCCGTTGTCCGATACCGCCATCACGAGCTGCCTGTCGTTCTGCGCCCCTCCGCGCGATACGCCGTACCCCGGAGCATCCGAAAAAGCGTAATATTTTCCGTCGATCTTCGTCACTTCCGGATTAGGCCAGTCTTTAAGCTGCGGCGTCTCCTCCGCGTGGATCAGCTGCCAGTGCGACGGATCCGTGAAATCACCGCTGTTCACCGCGTAACCCATTGACAGGAACGTGCCGGGCAGGTAGTAGTCGAACCACATTTTCCACTTCTGCTCTTCTTCGTCCCACATCAGCGAGGGGCGGTGGTACCCGCCGGTGGATGGCGGACAAGGCGTGCCCGCTTCCCATCCTTCCGTGTATTCGCGGTCCCAGATCAGTATAGGCGCATCGGTCTTGGTCCAGTGGATACCGTCGTCAGAAACCGCACCCATTATGTTGTTGACAATATACGTGATTCCGCCGCGGTTGTCGAATCCGACGCACGAAAAAGCCATATAAAACCTGCCGTTCCTGTACACGGCCGACGGATCGCCGTTGTGGACGGAATCGTACTTTTTATCTGCGCGCCTGAGCACCGGTACCCAGAGCGACGGATCGCCGGAACTGTCCCAGACGGCCTTTCCGGATGAATCGCCGCACCACATCTCCCAGTGCTGAAGGTCTTTGCTCCTGCCGTGGAAAATAGAGTCGTACCCCGTATCGGGGTTTGACGGGTCGCCCGTGGATTCGCCGAACACCCATGCTCTGTACGGATATTCCGCGTCGTCAACGCGCTCGACCTCGAAATTATATAGATTATATACGCCGGTCAATATCGGCGTGTCGTTGACCTCGAACGATCTGAGCTGGTTATACCTGAGTCTCGTCGTGTCGATCGTAGCTGTGATCGCGGGGATTGGTTCGGGCTGTGGCTGCGGCACGGGTGATGGTGTGGCGTCAATTCCTTTTCCGTTTCCGCTCTGGTTTTCTCCGCCTTTTCCGCACGCTGCGAACAGCGCGACACCTCCCAGCGCGGCCAATGCGACCGCCACTACCGTTTTGAACAGTTTCATTTTACGCTTTTTCATTGAAGCTCACCCCTAGTTTCGACAACACATTGTCCCATCGCTCTCTCATCTCATCCGTGTCGATACACGGCTCGAACCCTGCGCGCAGGTACGTCTTGACAGCACCGAGCCTGAAATCATCCGTCGTGAGGTACGAATACGCAGCGCCGCGCTCCTCGAGCCTTGACAACGCAAACGAGTTCATCGCGTCTCCGATCCCTCTCCCGCGGTGCGCTTTTTTGCAGCAGACCATATGGACGTATCCGGCCCCGTTACTGTGCAGCACGAACGCGATCGTAGCGACCCTTTCTCCTTTTCCGTCACGGACAAAAACGAGGTCTTTCGCCGGTTTCAGGTCAGGGTAGTTCGCGATCGCAGCCATAAACGCTTCTTCTCCGGACAACGGCGATATGAGTCCTTCCCTGCATATTTCGATCCAGTCTTCGATCTGTTCCCTGAGCCCTGTAAAGTACTCGAACGTATATCCTTCCGGCAGCGGTACCTGTTTCACCGGCCCGGACCGCCTTATCATTTTAAGCTGCTGCGTGTAACTCATATCCGCCAGCTCCTGTCAGCCGCCCTGCAGCATCAGTATTTTATCGTCTTCCGTAAGACCGAGCGCGTCGATCATCGCGTCAAAGTTTTTCCTCCCGATTGCCAGGTCTTTCGGGTTATGTGCATCGCCGCCGAGGTAGAATCTGCAGCCCTCTTCCTTCGCGATCTTGTAAGGGACAAGCTCCGTTTCGGCTTTGCTCGCGCTCATTCCGTATGCCGGGAAATTCAGTTCGATCCCGAGTCCGGCCTTTGCCGCGCGTTCGAAGAGGCGGTGATATTCCGAAAGCGGAATCCGTTTAAGGACCTCGAGGTAATCGCCCCTGTTCCAGATCAGCGAGCAGGTCAGATGCGCGATTCCGGTCTTTTCGAACGGCATTGGCGCGTCAAGCAGTGCGTCAAACCGTTTTATCCAGAGTTTTGCGCGTTCTTCCGCTCCTTCGCTCCCGTCCAGCGTAAAGCCGTCCATGTGAAGGTGCGTCGTCGGGACAATAATAAAGTCGAGTTCTTTCATTGTCTGCGCCGATACTCCGATGACGCAGTTTCTGTCCATTTCCGTCTCGCACCCGAACAGGAATTTCACCTTGTCCGATTGCGGCAGCGGCAATGCGCTTTTCGTGCGTTCGTACGTCTGTACAGCGTACCAGTCTGATGCTCCGGGCACGGCCGGATCCCACATGTGGTCGGTCAGGCACGACGTCTTTAATCCGTTTGCTTCGCCGTATGCCAGGATCTCTTCCGGCGTCTGTGCCGGGTCTCCCGAACAAAGCGAAAGCTGAGAATGGATGTGCAGATCGTGGTCGGCAATAAATCGCATATATACCCCTCTCCTCTCGTTTTTATTATAACCCCAATCCTCCCGATTATCAACGCCCAAGTGGACCGGGGACCGTCGCCCAAGTGGACCAGGGGACAGAGTGGACCAGGGGACAGGTACCTTTTCCGCCCAAGTGGACCAGGGGACAGGTACCTTTTCCGCTTTTTTCTCATCAAATTACAGGCATCTTGCTTTAGCGCACCATAAAAAAGCAAGATGCAAAAATCGGTGCGGAAAAGGTACCTGTCCCCCGGTCCACTTGTGCGCTCCGATTGACTGCCCGCCTCTGCGGGAGTTATAATTACAGCCGAAGAAAGGAAATGATAAAATGAAAAAAATAGCAGCCGCAGCGTTGACAATTATCCTCGCGCTCTCGATCGGGGCCGCGATCCCGGCAGGAGCCGAAACAGCCATTGACCGCGAAAACCTGGCACTCGAAACCGACGTTGAAGCGGACAATTCATTTGAAAATAACCAGTGGTTTTCCGCCGCGTTCCTCACCGACGGCGTGCACGTCCCCCTCGACGAAGACCCGCACGCAGGCTGGTCGATCGACCCCTTCAGCGTCATCCCGCGCGACGAACCCGTAAACATCACGATCGACCTCTGGCGCACATACATCCTTGACACGATCGTCATCCGCCCCTGCCTCTACAACAACGGCGAAAAAATGCCCAGCACTTACGAGGTGCAGATTTCGGAAGACGGCAGCACATGGACGACCGTAGCACAGGTTGAAGGGCTTGTCCTCACCGAAGCCGAAGACCAGATATACACATTCGATCCGGCACCCGGCCGCTACGTACGCATAGCCATAACCGAACACAGCGATAAAGTTGACGGCACCGGCTCATACCTCTCTGAATTCAGCGAGATTGAAGTATACGGCGAAAAAATCCCCGCAACCGAAGCCCCCACGGAAGAACCCACCGAAGAACCGACACAGGAGCCCACCGCCGAACCCACGCAGGAACCGACAACGCCTCCCACTTCCGAACCTGTCGTGCAGCCCACCGAAAAAACCGCGGACAATGACAGTTCCAAAAACGGTGGCAAAACCGCCGCGATCATCATCGGCGCCGTGCTCGGAGCGGCGGCAATAGCAGCAGTCGCGCTCATCATCGCTAAAAACAGTAAAAAGAAACCAAAACAATAAGATAAAAAGGTAAAAATACAAAAAGGCGCAAAAAATGCTGCCCGGCTCCCTCACAAACAAGGAGCCGGGCAGTTTTCTTACCTGCTCAAGCGGCAGAACGCCTGTAAAAAATCAGTTGTACAGCGTCGCCCACTTCTCGTTAGCCTTCCGCTCCATCTGTCCGAAAACAGTCTGGGCATCAGCCGAACCGTTAATGATCCTGACAAACGCACTCGTCATATTCTCATTCGAAAAAATATCCGCGATCTCAACAGGAGCAAACAAAACAGTATTGCACGGCCTGGTCTGCTCCGGATACGCCACGAGCGCGGCATAATTCTTGTCCGTCCATTCAGTACCGACGCCCTTCCAGAAATCATCCTCAGACAAAGACTTCAGAACAGGAACATTGCCGCCCTTCTGACCCTGGTACGCGATCTGGCCCTCCGTCGTCAGGAAAAACAGCGCAAAAGCAGCCGCAACATCCGGGTTCCTTGTCCTGTTATACACGACATACCCGGTAGCACCGGTAGAAACCGTATGAGTCGGAAAAGCCGGGAACGGGCAAAGATCCCAGTCGACCTGCAGAATGTCATACATCCTCCCGTAAGAAAAAAGCCACGACATACCGTTAAACGTCTTAAAACAAACATGCGCCATATTGTCCGTACCGTCGCCAAAGCCGTACTTCATAGCACGAATCTGCCCCGAAATATCCTCAGGGAAAAGCCAGCCCTCCAGAACACCCGTCACAATCTCGTCAATGCCCTGCATAACTTCGGTACTCGATGTGATCGTAACTCTGTGCTCGATATTGTTGATCCACTCACCGCCGAAACCGCGGAAAAACATTGGCCATACGGGCTCCCACCAGATCTTCATTGACGCACCCGCCTGCTGGACCGTACCGTTCTCGATAACCGTCATACGCTTGCACAGATCTTTGAAACTCTCCCAGGAACAAGCGGTCGTGTTATCGAAATCAATTCCGGCACTCTCCATCATCGACTGGTTATAAATGAGCAGCTGCTCGGCAATGGCTCTCGGAGCCATATAAAGCCTTCCGTCAACCTTCCCGCACTCGAGCGCACCGGTAAAAATATCGCCGAGGTCAATATTCAGCGGTTTCAGATACGAGTCGAGCGGCATCAGCGCGTTGTGGTTATGCTGATAATCGCTGCAATCGATGGGATCGACCCAGAACACATCTCCGATATCTCCCGAAGAAATACGCGTCGGAAACGAACTTCTGGCGCCCTTCTGAAACAGGACCTTCGTTTCGGGATACCTGTTCATAAACGCATTGATTATATTCCGCGGCGCCATTTCATCCTCTTCGGAAATGTCATCGGTAACGGTAAACACGATCGTGCCGCGAATATTCAGATCGCTTTCCGTAGCGTTCTGGTCAACGTCGCCGGTCTGTACCACTTTCCCGACACACCCTAAAAGGCCAAAGAAAATCACTAATGTCAGAATCAGGACAATAGTTTTAAGCACTACACTCTTCCCGGACAATTTCTTCATTTTGGTGCCAGCCTCCCTCGTTCCGCAAAGATCAACTTGAATTCGATTAATTAATATTGGACCACATATAAGCCCAAAAAGAAAGCAAAAGCACGGCTGCAACTGAAGAAATCTCCGTTTGTGGCCGTGCGCCAAGCCCAATTCATACGGCCACAATCAGCGATAATACTAAATGTGGCCGTATACCTCCAAACAAAAGCACGGCCGCAACTGAAGGAATCGCCGTTTGTGGCCGTGCGCCAATCCCAATTCATACGGCCACAATC
>JAGADO010000156.1 GCA_017613535.1 Clostridia bacterium
ATTATTCCTTGAAATAAAATCTTAAATAATATATTATAATATAATTAACGCTCTCGGCTCCTGCCGCGGGCGCTAAGCCGCTCTATACAAAGAAAGGAACCGAGAACGGATGACATACAAAAGCACGAGAGGCGCGGTAAAAGGAATAAGCTTCTCCGAAGCAGTGCTCAAAGGCATTGCCCCGGACGGAGGCCTGTTTGTGCCCGAACAAGACGTCAGATTTGATTCGCTCGAACTGGCAGAAATGTGCGGAATGGACTACAAAACGCTTGCCGCATACATATTCAAGCGCTACGCAACAGACTTCAGCGACGAAGAAATCGAATACTGCGTTGACAGAGCATACGGTAAAAACAGCAGATTTCCCGCGGACGATCCGGCTCCGGTCGTAAGATTAAGCGAAAACCTGAACGTGCTTGAACTCTGGCACGGACCGACTTCGGCGTTTAAAGATATGGCGCTGCAGGTGCTGCCGGCGTTTATGTCGGTCGCGCTGAAAAAGAAAAAGCAATCAGCCGGAACAGCCGACGGTATGGGACGCATTGCCATCCTGACCGCCACGAGCGGAGACACCGGTAAAGCCGCGATGGAAGGCTTTCGCGACGCAGACGGGATAGATATCATGGTGTTCTTCCCTGAAAACGGCGTGAGCGAGATGCAGAAAAGACAGATGCAGACACAGGAAGGCGGAAACATCAGGGTCGTTGCCGTGCGCGGAAATTTCGATGACGCGCAGAGCGGGGTCAAGCGCATTTTCGGAGATGACGAATTCCGCAGGCTGATCCGGAAGGACGGCTGGCAGCTCTCATCCGCAAACTCGATCAATTTCGGGCGGCTCCTTCCTCAGATCGTGTACTATTTCCACGCATATGCCGAACTGGTGCGCTCGGAACAGATAAACCTCGGAACGAAAGTAAACTTCGTTGTCCCCACCGGAAACTTCGGAGACATACTTGCCGCATACTACGCATTCAAATGCGGGCTGCCCGTAGGACACCTGATCTGCGCCGTAAACTCAAACAGCGTTGTCGCCGACTTCATAAATACCGGATTTTACAACGCAAACCGCGAGTTCATGGTAACGATCTCCCCCGCGATGGATATTTTGATCTCGTCGAACCTCGAGCGCCTGATCTACGACATGTCCGGCGAAGACGAAAAAGCAACGTCGAGGCTGATGATGGAACTGATGACAGGCGGCTGCTACAATATTGACCGCAGCACGCTTTCGGGCATCAGGAGCCTGTTCTGGGCAAGCTCGGCCAGTGAAACCGAGACGACGGCAACGATTGCCGAGGTCTGGAACCGTTACCGCTACCTGATCGACCCGCACACGGCTGTAGGCGTGAATGTTTACGATAAATACGTTATCTCCACCGGAGACCTTACACCTACCGTTGCCGTATCGACCGCCAGCCCGTTCAAGTTCAACAGAAGCGTGGCTTCGGCCGTGTTCGGTCAGGCGGACAATTCCGGCTCTTCGCAGGAGCCGCTCAATACTCCGGATATCGGTTCGATCAATGAATTTGCTCTTCTCTCTATTCTGTCGGAGGCAACGGGTATCGACGTGCCTGCTCCTCTGGCGGGCCTTAATAAGAAGCAGATCCTGCACACAGGCGTGTGCGATAAGGATGCAATGAAGCAGGCGGTCCTCGACTTTCTCGAGCGGGACGCGGTGCGTGATGTAGGACGGAACGGCGCTCAGGGAGCGTAAATCGAAAGGAATGAGATAGGATGTATAAAATAGCTGTTTGCGGCTGCGGTGTTGTCGGTTCGGGCGTGTGCGACGCGCTCATACACCAGCGCGAAAAACTTAGCAGAAGGTTTGCGCAGGACGTGGGACTTGCGTACGTGCTCGATATACGCGACCTTAAAGGCACACCTTACGAAGAATATAAAACGGACAGCCTTGAAACGATATTGTCCGACCCCGAAGTGCAGGTCGTGACGATAACTATAGGCGGGCTCGATCTCGCGGCAGATTACTGCTTCAAAGCACTCGAAGCAGGAAAACACGTCGTAACTTCGAACAAAGCCGTCGTTGCCGCGCACGGTCCGGAGCTGGAGAAACTTGCTTTTTCCAAGCGGCGCCGTTTTATGTACGAAGCAAGCGTCGGAGGCGGGATTCCTATCATCCGTCCGCTCAATATCTGCCTTTACGCTAACGATATCACCGAGATCCAGGGTATTCTGAACGGCACGACGAACTATATGCTTACCGGTATGTTCAGGAGGCACGCTTCGTTCGACGAGATGCTCGCGAGGGCGCAGCGCAAAGGGTACGCGGAAGCAGACCCCACGGCGGACGTTGACGGTTACGACGCTGCGAGAAAGATCGCTATCCTTTCGTCTATCGCATACGGCGGATTCGTGGATTACCGCGAAGTGCCCTGCCGCGGCATCAGAAAAGTGCTCCTGTGCGACCACGAGCTCGCGGATAAAGCAGGCTTCACGATCAAGCTTATCGCCGGAAGCCGGTTCGAAGACGGATGCGTATACATCAGCGTTGAGCCGAAGCTCGTGCCCAGAGGCCACCTGCTTTCCGACGTTAATTCGGTGTACAATGCGATCCTGACGAAGGGCTGCTACACGGGCGATACGCTTTTCTACGGGCAGGGCGCGGGCAAGGAAGCTACGGCCAGCGCTGTTGTCGGCGATATAATCGAACTGCTCGGGACTCCTTCGACGGTGACGCTCCCCGAATTCGTTAATAAAAAGGCGACCGTTGCCCCCGATAACCGTCCCGCGCGCTACTACCTGCGCTTCACATCTCTTCGCCCGATCCGCGCCGGTTCGCTGATCGACCTGTTCGGAGACGATACGCTCTGCCTGTATTCCAAGGTCGAAAAAGACCCGTGGGAAGACATAGATGTTGACGTCACGGGCGCCGTTATAACACCTGCGTTCACGCCGGAAGAACTCGCGGAAAAGGTCCCCGGCCTGAACCCGCTCGGCGCGACTCTCCGCCTGACACTGAAAGTTCTCGATGACTGACAGCATAGTTTTGTTCCGTTACGGAGGTATTTGAAATGAAAGTTATAAAGTTCGGCGGAAGCTCGATGGCTGACGCAAAGCAGTTCAATAAAGTGGCTAACATCGTGCTGTCGGATCCCGAGAGGCGCGTCGTTGTGGTTTCCGCACCGGGCAAGCGCGGCGAGAACGATACGAAGGTGACCGATCTGCTGATCGCGCTGGCCGAGGCAGTAAGGGACAACGGGGATATCGGCGATGCAGTTGACAACGTCGTGACGCGTTTCGAGTCGATCGCGAAAGATCTGAAACTCGACCGGAAGATCATTGCCGCCATCCGTGCAGACATCATTGCCCGCATCGCGCGGCGCAGCGACGATTATATAAAATTCCTCGATTCGATGAAAGCTGCCGGCGAGGATAACACGGCTAAGCTGATGGCCGCATACCTCCAGAGCCGCGGGTGCAAGGCGGAGTATGTTGACCCGAAGGACGCGGGCCTGTTCCTTACTAAGGAGTTCGGCAACGCGCAGGTGCTGCCCAGGTCGTACGAGCTGCTTAAGAAACTTTTGAAGCGCGACGCGATCATCGTGTTCCCCGGCTTTTTCGGTTATTCCGAGGAGGGCGATATCGTCACGTTCTCAAGAGGCGGATCTGACGTCACAGGCGGAATTCTGGCCGCGGCGCTCGGTGCTGACGTGTACGAGAACTTCACCGACGTAGATTTCGTGTACGCTGCGAACCCGCACATTATCGATAAGCCCTTCCCTATCCCGCTGTTTACTTACGAGGAGATGCGGGAGCTTTCATACGGCGGTTTCAGCGTGCTTCACGAAGAGGCGCTGGCTCCGGTGTACAGCCTCGGTATCCCGGTCAATATCCGCAATACCAATAACCCGGATGCTCCCGGTACGTTCATCGTTCCGGATAATAAGGCTCCGAAGTCTACGTTCCCGGTCGTGGGTATCGCGGCGGACAAGGGCTTTATGACGATCCATGTTTACAAGTACATGATGAACCGCGAGATAGGTTTCGGCCGCAGACTCTTGCAGATCCTCGAGGAAGAGGGCGTTTCGTACGAGCATACGCCTTCGGGAATCGACAGTATATCGATCATCGTGCGCGAATCGAATTGCCCCATCGAAAAGCAGGAGCGCATCGTGGAGAAGATCAACGCCACGCTCGGCGTGAACTCGGTGCATATCGTCCGCGACCAGGCCATAGTGATGCTGGTCGGACGAGGCATGACCAAATCCGTAGGTATTGCCGCACGCGCTGCCGAAGCGTTCAACCGTGCCGGTATCAACATCAATATGATCAACCAGGGTTCGAGCGAGGTCAGCATCATGTTCGGCGTTGACGGCGGCGATGCGAAGGCGGCTGTCAAGGCGCTGTACGAGGAGTTCTTTGACTGATCGGGGCCTGAGCGGATCCGGTTGTTTATTTTCAGGTGTGAAAGGCGGCTGTGAACAATGAATAACGCGAAGAACAGATACTGGTTCAGAAGGCTTGTTAAAATGACCGGGATCGCCGGGCTGGCTGTGATCGCCCTGGGCCTGGCTGCAGCGGCCGGATGCACTAAAACTAACGCGCCTGTCGAAAATAATATGGTCAAGCTTGCGAGACTGGATTGCCGCTCGCCGTTTGTTTTTGTCACGGATTCCTGTCAGACCGCCGATGCCGCTGCGGACGCCGAAGCGTTCGTTTCCGCGGTGGAGAATTACTTAAACGCGAAGATCACGCGCGTTTCCGGTAGTGAACCTGATAAATTCGGTAAATACATATTCGCTTTCGGTTCATACGACGTTCCCGAATGTGCCTCGCTTATGAATTCGCTTCAGAAAAACGAGTACGCGATCAAAGTTTTCCAGGGGAACGGAGAGCTGGAAAAACCCGAAATAATCGTTGCCGTCGCGTTTAACGGCGGTCTTGCCAGACGTGCCGCGATCAGCACGCTGCTGTATCAATGCAATATGGGCATTGACGTCTACGACGGCTCTCTTAGTATCCCGTTAAATTCTGATTATAAGGCCAGCGTGAGTGCCGATGATCTGATCACCACCACCGACGTGTCTCTGCGTGATCCGTGCATCCTTCCTGATGACGGCGTGTATTATATGTACGGCACGGGCTGGAAGTATTTCATAAATAACAGCCGTGAGCTCGACGGGCCGTGGGAAGGTCCGCATCCGTGCGTAAGCGAGAAGCCGGCCGATTCGGACAGCCAGTACTGGGCTCCGGAAGTGCATAAGTACGGCGACGCGTATTATATGTTTACGACGTATCATAAGATCGACAACGACCACCGCGGCTGCGTGATCTACCGCTCGGAGACGCCGGAGGGGCCGTTTGAAATGTGGTCGGACGGGCACGTAACGCCTTCGGACTGGGACTGCATTGACGGCACGCTGTACGTTGACAGATCCGGCCAGCCGTGGATGGTGTTCGTGCATGAGTGGACGGGCACGGCGGACAATATCGGCAGGATGTCTATCGCGAAATTGTCCCCTGATCTAAAAAAACTCATCACTGAGCCGAAAGATATTTTCATGGCGACCGATACGACGTGGGCGACCGGCACGATCACCGACGGTCCGTGGCTCTACACTACGAAGGGCGGCGATCTGCTGATGATCTGGTCGAATTTCGACGAGGCCGGATACGCGGTCGGTATCGCGAAGTCTTCGAACGGAAAGATCGACGGCAAATGGACGCAGCTTGATTATCAGCTTTATTCCAATAAGTTTGCAGACAGTTACGACGGCGGCCACGGAATGATTTTCTGCGGCATTAACGGCGGTTTATTTCTTTCGATCCATTCTCCCAACGGAAAGACAGGCGAGCGCGAAACGCTTGCAGTGACCGTGCCCTTGCAAGAGTTTGGAAATATGCTTTTCTGGGATTTCGGTCTGGTAATGAATTTAAGGGCGGCTGATCCGGGATAATATAGCAATTAAAGATCTTCCAGGCTCCAGTTCGCCACGGCGTTCATGTCCGAACCGGCGAAGCGGCCGTTTAATGCGGCATAATGAGCGGCAGAGGCGATCATAGCGGCATTGTCCGTGCACAATACCGGCTTCGGGCAGAATACTTCGAGCCCGGCCGCGAAAGCCTTGCGATTCACCGCTTCTTTCAGCGCGGAATTTGCCGCCACGCCCCCTGCGAGGGCAATTTTTATATCTCCCGTCATCTCCGCGGCTGCGATCAGATTATCGCTTAGCACGTCGACAACGGCATACTGGAACGATGCGCAAACGTCAGAGATGTTGATCTCACCGCCGCGCGCACGGGTATTGTTCATATAGTTAAGCACCGCGGTCTTAAGGCCGCTGAAACTGAAATCAAGGCTGTCAGGAAACCTTGTCTCGGGGAACCTTATCGCATGCGGATCTCCGCCTTTTGCCTCGCGGTCGATCACCGGTCCGCCGGGATAACCCAGCCCGAGAGCACGCGCGATCTTATCGAACGCCTCACCCGCGGCATCGTCCCTTGTCCGTCCAAGAATGGTGAACTTTCCGTAATCCGAAACGCGTACGATATGGCTGTGGCCGCCCGAAACCACCAGGCACGTAAAAGGAGGTTCCAGCTCTGGCGACTGCAGAAAATTCGCGCTTATATGCCCCTCCAGATGATGAACAGGCACGAGAGGCTTATCCCACACGTACGCAAGCGCTTTTGCGGCAGAAACGCCTACAAGCAGCGCTCCGATGAGCCCCGGGCCGCGCGTCACTCCGATATTGGATATATCGGCAGGCGTCACTCCAGCGTCATCCAGCGCCTTTGCGACAACGGAATCGATAACTTCCGCGTGCTTCCTCGAAGCGATCTCCGGGACAACGCCACCGTACTGTTTATGGAACTCCAGCGACGACGCAATAACGTCAGATAATACAACTCTGCCGTCAGCAACGACCGCGGCAGAGGTTTCATCGCAACTTGATTCGATTCCGAGAGTTAAAAGACTCATACCGCCTTTTTCCTGGCCCTTGAAGGATTATCCGCCCCTTCGGCTGTCTGGTTTCTGTAAATCAGCTCAGGTTCCTCGCCTTCCGTGATCGTACGCTCCGTAATAATGCATCGTTCCACGTCATCCAGCGACGGAATATTGAACATGACCTCCTGCATCGCCTTCTCCACGATCGAACGAAGGCCGCGGGCGCCTGTGCCTCTGTCAAGGGCAATTTTAGCGATCGCGCGCACGGCTTCAGGCTCAAAGTCGAGTTTTACGCCGTCAAATTCAAGCAGCTTCTTATACTGCTTCACAATAGCGTTCTTCGGCTCAGTCATTATCCGGCAAAGCATATCCTCGTCGAGCGCGTTCAGCGTAACGATCGCAGGAACACGTCCGATAAACTCCGGAATAAGGCCGAATTTAAGCAGATCCTGCGGCTCGACTTTTGAAAGGAGGTTATCGACATTCAGCGTCTGCTGGCTGTGAACAGTGCCCGAAAAGCCGATCGTATTTTTACCGATGCGGCGGTCAATTATCTTCGGAAGCCCGTCGAAAGCTCCGGAGCATATGAACAATATATTCGTGGTATCGATCTTGATATATTCCTGCTGAGGATGCTTTCTGCCGCCCTGCGGAGGCACCGACGCGACCGTTCCCTCAAGGATCTTGAGAAGGCTCTGCTGCACTCCCTCGCCGCTGACATCGCGCGTGATCGAAGGGCTGTCGCTCTTCTTTGATATCTTATCGATCTCGTCAACAAAAACGATGCCCAGTTCGGCGCGCTGCACGTCGTAATCGGCAGCCTGGATCAGCCTGAGCAGGATATTCTCGACGTCTTCGCCGACATATCCGGCCTCGGTAAGCGTAGTGGCATCAGCGATCGCAAAAGGAACGTTCAGGATCTTTGCCATCGTCTGAGCAAGATATGTTTTTCCGACACCGGTCGGGCCGATCAGAAGCACGTTCGACTTCTGTATCTCGCAATCATTCTCATCGCGTTTCGCGGCATCGGAAAAACTGTCGCCGGGATCGTTGTCCCTGGCAAAAGCATTTTTACCGGCCGGATGCGCCCCTCTGTTCCTCTCGTCAAAGAACAGAATTCGTTTATAATGGTTATAGACCGCGACAGCCAGCGCTTTTTTAGCGTCATCCTGGCCGATGACATATTCATCGAGCGCAGCCTTTATTTCGGCCGGTCTGAGCAGCTTTACGGAACCGGCTTCGAGATCGTCGTTCAGAATGGTTTCGCCCTCTTCACTGTTCTCATCTGCGGTCAATATTTCACAGCACAGGTCAATGCAGTCGCTGCATATAAAAACACCAGGCCCGGCAATTATGCGTTTGACCTGCCCCTCGCTTCTACCGCAGAAGGAGCAGCGGACAGACTCGTTATTATTTGCCATAATTATCCCTTTCTGCCCCGCGGGACGTTTACGCCCTGTGCGTCATGACCTTGTCAATCAAACCGTATTCAAGTGCCTGCTCAGCCGTGAGGAAATTATCCCTGTCAGTATCTTTATCGATGATCTCAATGGGCTTTCCGGTGCAATCGCTCAGGATCTGGTTGAGCTTTTTGCGCGTGCGGATAATATGATCCGTGTGGATCTGCATATCTGTCGCCTGGCCCTGGAATCCGCCCAGAGGCTGGTGGATCATGATCTCGCTGTTAGGCAGAGCAAAACGCTTGCCCTTCGCACCTGCCGCGAGCAGCACGGCTCCCATGCTGGCGGCCATACCGACGCATATAGTGGACACGTCGCATTTAATAAACTGCATCGTATCGTAGATAGCCATACCGGCTGTAACAGAGCCGCCGGGGCTGTTGATGTAAAGCTGAATGTCCTTGTCCGGGTTCTCGGATTCCAGGAAAAGGAGCTGGGCGACCACCAGGCTGGCAGTCACGTCATTGACCTCGTCGCTGAGCATAACGATGCGGTCGTTGAGTAGTCTGGAAAAGATGTCGTACGAGCGTTCTCCGCGGCTCGTCTGTTCCACGACCATAGGTATATATGCCATAGCAAACCCTCCTTTACGCATCCGGCAGCAAGCAGCCGGAAGTGCAGGACAGCGCAGTACCGCCGTGCGGCGTCGCGTGCCCCTGAACTAAATTCAGATAATTATTCGGCCTCTGCGGCCTTCTCGACCTGTACGGCCGAATCCGCGATCATATCAGCAGCTTTTCTGCGTTTGATGTCGCGCTCGATCCCTTCTCTGCTGCCTGCGTATACGGTCTTAACCTGCTCGAGAGGCATTTTCATATACTCGGCTGCAGCGGCGTATTCCTTATCCACTTCTTCTTCGGTCACGGTAAGCTCTTCTGCCTTAGCGATAGCGTCCATGACCAGGTCGCGTCTGACGTTGATCTCTGCCTGAGGTCTGATCCTCTCTCTGTATCCGGCTTCGTCCACTCCCATATACTGGAGGTACTGGTCGAGCTTCATGCCGTAGGATCTGAGCTGCTCTTCCATACGCTTAACTTCCGCGTCCTGCTCTGAAGCGATCATGGGCTCGGGAATCTCGATCTCGGCGTTATCAAGAGCTTTCTTCATGGCTTCTTCGCGGATCTGGTTCTTAGCCTGCTTCTCCTTGCGCTCGCCGATCTTTTTACGGAGGTCAGCCTTGTATTCGTCAAGAGTTTCGAATTCGCTCACGTCGGAAGCAAAATCGTCGTCGATAACGGGCAGTTCCTGGACTTTGATCTCATTCACCTTGCACTTGAACACGGCGGGCTTTCCGGCAAGCGTTTTCTCCTGGTACTCCTCGGGGAACGTTACATTGACCTCGACATCCTGACCGATCTGCGCGCCAACGAGCTGATCTTCGAAACCGGGGATGAACTGGCCGGATCCAAGCTTGAGCGAATAGTTCTCGCCTTTTCCGCCTTCAAAAGCTTCGCCGTCAACGAATCCTTCGAAGTCGAGGCTGACGGTATCGCCGAGCTGCGCGGCTCTGTCGTCGACAGATATCATGCGCGAGTTCTTTTCGGCTTCTTTTTTAAGCTCTTCTTCGACGTCTTCGTCGGTTACTTCGGTATCTGCTTTAGTAACCTCTATGCCTTTATACTGCCCGAGCTTCACTTCGGGACGCACGTAAACTTCGAGCGTGAACACCGCTTTTTCGGCCGAGAATTCGACAAGCTTAACGTTCTGGGGGTAAGATACGACGTCAAGTCCGGTCTCTTCAAGCGCGGCTTCGTATTCTTTATTCAGCACGTAATCGGCAGCGTCGTTGTAAAAGATCTCCTTTCCGTAGACCTGCTCGACAATGTGTCTCGAGGCCTTTCCGGGTCTGAAACCTTTGATGCGGAACTCGTTTTTACGGGCGCGGTACGCTCTTTCGATTCCTTCTTCTATTACTTCAGGCGTGGATTCGATCTCCATACCGATGAGATTAGTTTTGATCTCGTTTGTCTTAACTTGCATAAGTGCCACTCCGTTCGATTTTATTTTTATGCCTCCGGCAGGCGCCGGAAACAGGTTTATATCTCATATTTTCAGAATTATCTGCGAATGCCTTATAAGCTCTATAAGGCGGACAACAAAAAGGCTTGCCGGGACGGCAAGCCTCGTGAGTTTCATCCCGGCACGGCCTGCCGGGCTGCAGCGATGGTCTGAGCTGCAGCCTCAACCCGGAATAATCAAATTACAGGC
>JAGADO010000157.1 GCA_017613535.1 Clostridia bacterium
CGTATTTTCGGGCCGACGAAGGACTGGGAATGTCATTGCGGACGCTATAAGCGCGGCCGCTATAAGGGCATCGTCTGCGACAAGTGCGGCGTTGAAGTTACGAGCTCCAAAGTCCGCCGTACGCGTATGGGTCACATCGAGCTTGCCGCTCCCGTTTCCCACATCTGGTTCTTCAAGGGACCTCCGTGCCGCATCGGTCTGATCCTCGATATGAAGCCGAAGGATCTTGAAAAGATCATTTACTTCGCTTCCTACGTGGTCATCGATCCCGGTCAGACGGCGCTCGAATATAAGCAGGTGCTTAACGAGCATGAATACCAGAAGGCCGTAAAAGACTACGGTATGTACGGATTCACCGCAAAAATGGGTGCGGAAGCCGTGCGCGAACTGCTCGAAAAAGTTGACCTCGACGAACTCGGCAAAGAACTCAGGACCGAGATCGCGGATATCGAAGAGCAGGAAAAAGGCAAAGAAAAAGTCAGCCAGACGGTGCAGCAGAGAAAAGCGGCGCTCCTTAAGAGGCTTGAAGTTGTGCAGTCGTTCATCGATTCCCACAACCGCCCCGAATGGATGATCCTCACGATCATTCCGGTCATTCCTCCGGATCTTCGTCCTCTGGTACAGCTCGACGGCGGCAGATTCGCCACTTCCGACCTCAACGACCTTTACCGCAGAGTCATCAACCGCAACAACCGTCTCAGCAGACTGCTCGAACTGCGCGCTCCCGGCGTCATTATCAGAAACGAGAAGAGAATGCTGCAGGAAGCCGTTGACGCACTGCTGGACAACGGCAAACGCGGACGCGCCATCACCGGTGCCTCCAACAGACCGCTCAAATCGTTGTCCGATATGCTGAGAGGCAAACAGGGACGTTTCCGTCAGAACCTGCTCGGCAAACGTGTCGACTACTCCGGACGAAGCGTTATCGTCGTCGGTCCCGAACTGAAGATCTATCAGTGCGGTGTGCCGAAAGAAATGGCGATCGAATTGTTCAAGCCCTTCGTGATCTATAAGCTTGTCAGCACCGGCAAGGCGAACAACGTAAGAGCCGCGAGAAGAGACGTTGACCAGATGAAGCCCGAGGTCTGGGATATCCTGGACGAGATAATCAAAGAGCATCCCGTGCTCCTGAACCGTGCTCCCACGCTGCACCGCCTCGGTATACAGGCGTTCGAGCCGATCCTGGTAGAAGGCCACGCGCTCAAGCTTCATCCGCTGGTTTGTACCGCCTACAACGCCGACTTCGACGGAGACCAGATGGCTATTCACGTGCCGCTGTCCGCTGAAGCTCAGGCCGAGGCAAGGATCCTTATGCTCTCCGCGAACAACCTCCTTGCTCCGAAAGACGGCAAACCCATCACCGTTCCCACGCAGGACATGGTGCTCGGCAGCTATTATCTGACGCTCGTAAAGGAAAAAGATTACACGAACGCACCTGTGTTCACCTCCTTTGACGAGGCAAAACTGGCCTATGATCTGGGCGAGATCACGCTTCACACCGCGATCCGCGTAAGACGTTTCGGCGAGTTCAACGGCGAACCGATCACGCAGATCATCAACACCACGATGGGCAAGCTGATCTTCAACGAAGCCATTCCTCAGGACCTCGGTTTTGTTGACAGAAGCGTGCGCGAAAACGCTCTCGTGCTCGAAATGGACAAGCTCGTTAAGAAAGGCACTCTGGGCGATATACTTGACCGCTGCATAAAGAAGCACGGACTTACCGTTACGGCGGAAGTGCTCGACAGGATCAAGGCGCTCGGCTACAAGTTCTCCACGAAAGGCGCTATCACGGTAGGTATCGAAGATATCATCGTTCCCGAAGAGAAACATGCGCTGATCGAAGCGACCGACAAGATCGTTGACAGAATAAATCACGAATACCGCCGCGGCAAGATCACCGACGAAGAGCGTCACGAAAACGTTATCAAAGCGTGGACGGCCGCCATCGACGAACTGACGAAGATCCTGAAAGCGAACATGGGCGAATTCAACCCCATCAACATGATGTCCGACTCGGGTGCCCGAGGCAATATCAACCAGATCAAGCAGCTGGCCGGTATGCGCGGACTTATGTCAGCCACCGCCGGACGTACGATCGAGATACCGATCAAGGCAAACTTCCGTGAAGGTCTGGACGTTCTGGAATTCTTCATCTCCAGCCACGGCACCAGAAAGACGCTGTCGGACACCGCTCTGAGAACGGCCGACTCCGGTTACCTTACCAGAAGGCTCGTAGACGTTTCTCAGGAAGTCATTATCCGCGAAGACGACTGCGGTACCAAGGGATATTTCGAAGTCAGGGCTATCGCGAACAGCGAAGCCAAGGATCAGCCTCCGCTCGTTCCGCTGTCGGCGAGAATATCCGGCAGATTCCCGGCGGAAGACATTATTAATCCCAAGACGGGTGAGATAATGGCCGACACCGACACGCTCATCGACGACGACCTTGCGGAAGCGATCGAAAAAGCGGGTGTTGTTTCCGTCAAAGTGCGTTCCGTAATGGCGTGCGAAGCCAGATTCGGCGTATGCTCCAAGTGCTACGGCGCAAACCTTGCTTCCCACACGCGCTGCAACGTAGGTGACGCGGTAGGCGTTATAGCCGCTCAGTCGATCGGTGAGCCCGGTACGCAGCTTACGATGAGAACGTTCCACACCGGCGGCGTTGCTTCGGCAGACGATATCACTCAGGGTCTTCCCAGAGTTGAAGAGCTGTTCGAGGCGAGAAAACCGAAGGGCGCGGCGACCATCGCGGAAGCGGACGGCGTTGTTTCGATCTACGAGACCGCCAAGAAGCGCGAAGTGCGTATAATCGGCGAAGACGGCAAAGAAGCGTTCTCCGTATCGTTCCCGATCGGCGTTGTGCTTAAAGTATCCGAAGGCGACACCGTTAAGAAAGGCGATCTGATCGTCGGCGGCAGCGTCAACCCGCAGGATATCATCAGAGTCATCGGCGACCAGGGCGTACAGAATTACATTATCGAAGAGGTACAGAAGGTTTATAACCTCCAGGGCGTTAAAATCAACGACCGCCACATCGAAGTAATCGTCCGCCAGATGATGCGCAAGGTGAAAGTCATCGATTCGGGCAAGACGAACCTGCTCAGCGGCAGCGTAGTCGACAAGTTCGAATTCATTGACGCAAACAAGGCTCTTGAAGAAGCCGGATACGGAGAGGAAGACTTCGCGAAAGGTGAAACGGCGCTGCTCGGTATTACCAAAGCGGCCCTCGCCACCGATTCGTTCCTGTCCGCCGCATCCTTCCAGGAGACCACGCGCGTACTCACCGAAGCCGCCATCAAGAACAAGCGCGACTATCTGCTCGGCCTTAAAGAGAACGTTATCATCGGTAAACTCATTCCCGCCGGAACCGGTCTGCCGCGCTACAAGGACATCGGAATCGACGTATCGATCCTCGACCACGTTCCTCAGGCGCTCGTACCGCACGACGATTTTGAAGACGAGGATACCGAAGCCGCAGACGGCGCCGAGGCAATCGAAGTCAACGAATCCGAGATCATTTCGGACAACGGCGATAACGCCGGTGACGAGGTCTATCTCGACGACTCGGTCAATCCCGACGAGGACGCCCAGGCGTAAAAGCGTCGCGAACTAAAAGCGAATAACAACAAAAAACCGCCCGTTGCCGGCCGTGATCACACGGCGAAGCTGCGGGTGGTTTTTTATTTGACGAAAGGCAAAAAAAGTAGTATTCTATCAGTGCGCTATCATTGTTATGACGTTTTGAAACTAAAAACAAGATAACTGAAAAAGTCCCTCTAAAGGGACTTTCCGTAGCACACACTGTGCGGTCGGACGAGCCGACGATGTAAATGAATTCTTATTTGAACTCGTAGTGTAAAACTTTAGGGGACTAAAGTTTACAGAGATATGATATCAATAATTGTGGAGGTTGTCAATATGGACACGAAAAATTATTATCTTGGACTTGATATAGGCACGGATTCAGTGGGGTATGCGGTAACTGATACAACACCTGATTATAAATTGTTAAAGAAAGGCGGAGAACCAATGTGGGGTGTGCATCTATTTGATGCTGCTTTAACAA
>JAGADO010000158.1 GCA_017613535.1 Clostridia bacterium
CGATTTTTTGTTATACTCCTCTTGACTCATCTTGTCCTCCTGGCGAATTTGGTTTGGTCGCTTTAATTCTACCAGTTTTGACTCGATGAGTCATCCTTTTGCGTCATTTAATTTTACAACTTGCCTCTTTCTGTCAGCTTTTCGATCATATCTCCCAGCATTATCCTTACCCTATATAGCAGATCATCGTCGGATGTATATTCGGTAAGCGAAGGCGACAGACGGGAGACGATTTTTAAAAGTTCGTCGCGGCTCACTCCGAGGTTTTCGAGCATAGCGAAATATTCATAGTCATCGATACCGTCTCGGATCATTTCGAGCCTGAGAGACGAGCAGGCGCCGAACACGCCGACCTTGCTCCCGTTGTAAAGAAGAGAACCGTCTCCGAAAACATTAGGCGAAAGGTTTTTGACCGTGCTCATATCAGACCACGGGTCGGAGACCTTTGACCAATAGGTGCTGCTCCAGTATAAAAAGCCGTTCGCGCCTACGAGATAGTTCTGCCAGAAAATGAGCCTGTGCCTGATACCGGGCATATTGACGTACAGGTTGAGGTACGGCTCTCCGGGCTCCCAGCAAACGTACGTCCAGACGTCCTCGCCCATTGCCCTGCGCTCAGCCAGACGGTCTTTAAGCGAAGCGAGCCTTGCATTCTGAAGATCGCTGTATATGTTGTTCGGATTGTTCACATCGAAGCAGTGAAGTTTCGCACACCAGATATTGACCGAATCAAACGAATATTCGACTGCGTCGCGGCCGTCATACATGTCGGGATCGACAAAGAACGGAGAAACTATTCGCGCTTCCGGGAACAATTCGAGGAGGTGACGGCTCTTTGATACGAGGTGCTCGTACGCTTCGGGAGTTGACGGCTCGTCAAGGAAGTAGAAGTATGCTTTTTCGACTCTTCCGGGCTTGGAAAGCAGCTTTTCGCGGACTGCCAGAATATAATCGTCATTTCCGTATTCCACCTTGAAACCGGTCACTCTGGGATCATCCATGAACTTGTCCGCCCTCCCGTCGAGAACGTCGTAAGGCAGTGAATACGGCGAGATCTTATGTTCCGCAAGGAAGTCATAATACTTCTCATAAAGGAGCTGGAGCTCGTCATTGTCCTTCGTTTCAGTAACTCTTGCGATGTCGTACACACCGAGCCCCGCGACCGCCGAAAGCGAAGGAGTTTCGGGAAGAGTGAAATCCCACACATGAACCGTAAGACGGCACGAACCGATGACATTGTCCCCCGCCTTAGCTGTTATGCTCACTTCATACTCGCCCGCCGAAGCTTCCGGCCTTGCGTGCACGAGTACATAGAACGGTGTCGTCTCCATCCTCCTGACAGTTACGCTGCCTGTTAAAGGTGCGAGCGCATCGGGATATTCCTCGTATTTACCTTCTTCGTCGTAAGAGACCTGAAAGAAAGGATAATATTTGGGAGCTCTCAGAAAACTCTCCGAAAACAGCTCGACCGAAATGCCCTCAGCTATGTCGCCGCCGCCCGGAACGACGCCGTCCGGACCGGAGATCTCAAACGAAAAATCATCATACGTCTCGTCGGGATTTACCGCGATCTGGCAGCCCTCATATTCGTTTCGCGAAAGATAAAGCGTATAACTGTCCTTTCCGGCGCTGTTAACGTAGCCGGACAATATCTTTTTAGTCGAGTGTTCAAACCACATATTCTTCTTTCCTCCGGTACTGCAGCCGCCCGTAAAAACAGACAGTGCGACAGTAGCTGTGACTGCGAGCATTATAAGTGCGCGTGATAGTTTTCGTGGCATTTTGCATTCTCCCCTGCCTCACCCGTTGAAATCAAACCGGGCCGGACGATTCCGGACAATTGATTAAAGAATCATTAAGCCTTTCGGGCTGGATGCGGTCAATACGGTTTTTACTCCGTCGACGCATGTTATAAGGTCTTCGATCCTGACGCCGCCAAAATTTTCAATATAGATACCGGGTTCCACGCTGAAAACGGTTCTTTCGACAAGCATCGATCCGCTTCTGGGGCCTGCTCCCACGCCTTCATGTATCTCTAGTCCGACTCCGTGCCCGAGACCGTGGCCGAAATATTTACCGTACCCGGCCTCCTCTATTATGCTGCGCGCGACTTTATCGAGATCGCTTCCCGGCATCCCCGGCCTGTATGCGTCGATCGCCGTCATCTGAGCGTAAAGCACGGTATTGTAAATCTTTACCATCTCCGGATCCGGATCGCCGAGAGCGAAAGTTCTCGTCATATCCGAACAATATCCGTTGTAGAGGCTGCCGAAATCGAACGTGATCATCTCTCCGCTGCGGACAGCTTTGGAGGACGCCAGACCGTGCGGAAGCGCGCCCCTGACGCCGGAAGCAACGATAGTATCGAATGACGGACCGGATGCGCCGTGTTTTTTCATGCGGTACTCCAGCTCGGTGGCAAGGTCTGTTTCAAGCACTCCGTCTTTGATGTAAGGAACCGTATCAGCGATAGATGCGCAGGCTATCTCGCACGCTTTTTTGATATATTCGAGTTCCGAATCATCTTTTATGTTTCGCAGGTCGGCAATAGCTGTTCCGATCCCAGCAAAATTATCAAACCCGAAGGTATCCTTCATCCTCGTAAAATGGTTGTACGAGATCTCGAGATTTTCAAATCCGACCACCGGCGTCCCGGAGGGAAGCGCTTCTTTTACCTTCGAAAAATCGGACGCACCTGCGCTTCGAAGCTCGTAATAAGGACATTGCTCGCAAGCCTGGATCGTATAGCGCGAATCAGTGAAAATGTACGCGTTGTCAGCGGTTATAAGCAAGGAAGCGTCTCCCGGCGTGCCGGCAAAACCGGACAGATATCTGACTCCGGGGCCGGACGACACGAAAACGGCATCAATGTTTTTTTCGGCGGCGTACGCGCGCAGCGAGTCTGTTCTTCTCTTCGTGATCTCGAATACTGTTTCTTTCATAAAAAAGGCCTCTCAAAAAATCTTTTGAACCTCACGAAAGGAGGCTCTATAGTCGGGTCGATCGGTTTAACAAGAATAGTGATGAGTCCGGAGCGGTTGCCGCCCAGAATATCCGTAAAAAGCTGATCGCCCACCATCGCTGCCTGACCCGGTTCCAGCCCGGCGGAGGCGCACAGCTTTCGGAATCCTTTTTTCAGCGGCTTGCCCGCATCGCAAACATAATATATTTTTTCTTTTAACCCGTCGGGAAAACCTGAAACAAAATGTTCGATCCTCTCCCGTCTGGCGTTTGACAATATCCCTATCTTGAATCCCGCGCTGTCAAGTCCAACAAGCCATTCCGTCAGGCGCTTACCGGGACGGGGCGTACTGTAAGGTTCCATCGTATTGTCAATATCAAAGAAAAAGCCGCGGATACCTGACGCGTACATTTCGCCTGTATCAATGGCGTATATATTGTCGTATTTATACCGCGGCTTCATTCGTTTAAACATTACTGCTCTTGTTCCGCAAAAGGCTCTTCTTCGAACAATATCCCGTCCAGAGCCTTGATTATCTTCGCAGCGGAATCCTCTCTGCCGTTGTCGTTGCGAACTTCGATATCGGCATATTTTTTATAGAGCGGGAGCCGCGTCTTATATAAAGTGAACAGCTCCTGAAAATTAGCCTCTCTGAGAACTGGGCGCTTGTCCCTCACCTTTCTGGGCGTAGTGGCGAGCTTGTAAAAATCTCTGTGGATATAGACCACCAGACTGCCTTCGCATTTCAAAAGAGCCATATTTTCGGGCTTCGTGACGATACCTCCGCCGGTGGCGATCACAGCGTCTTCGGTGTTTGCCATCATCGAGGTGACGTGCGTCTCGATCTTTCTGAATTCGGCCTCGCCTTTCGTCCTGAATATTTCTTCGATCGTCATACCGGCATATTTCTCGATCTCTTCGTCAAGGTCGTAAAATTCAAGCCTGTAATGCTGTGAAAGCACACGACCGATCGACGATTTTCCGGCACACGGCATCCCGATCAGAACGATCCTTTTATATTTTCTTATCTTCTCTACTTCCATTTTTATTTTTCTTTTTTAACAATATGATACCGGCTGTCGCGGCAGCTATGCTGAGCACAAGCAAAGACGATACAATGATAAGTACGGCGGGCGAAAAACCGCGGTTAACCGAATCTTTACCGGGAATGATCTCGGTATTGGCAGACGGTCTGAAAGTATTCTCCGGAGGTTTCGTCCTGTCGGGCGTAGAATATATCGGCATCCTTGTGTACTGTTCGTTGTTCTCCATCTGTTCGAGAGAAACGTCAAGCTTTTCCAGATCTTCTTCGTTTTTCACAAAAGCCATCCAGCGGATATCGATATGATCCACCCCTTCCGGAAGTGTTCCGTACGGGTCAAAACGTGCAGTGGACAGGGTGCCGCTCCATTTAGGATACTCGCCGCAGTAAAAAACGACAGTCTCCCAGTCATTACTTCCGCTGATCCCTATTCTGGAGGGTATGTTTTTAGATTCATCAAGCCCCGCTTCCTGGCTCGTGCCATAATAAAGATTACATCCGGTCCGGACAGCAGCACGAACACTTATAGCTACATACGGATATTCGTCACAGTTAACGCCTTCGCGTATGACGTTGATCGGCATATATATGAACGGGTCTACTCCAAGCGGAACAAAATTAACGCGTGTGAAACCGATCCCGTCCTCAAGGCCGAATTCCAGGCTCGCGATCACATTTCCGGAAAAGAAATCGAGGTATCCGGGATCATTCAGGATAATATATTTAGCGTCGATCAGTTCTTCGGGTGATGCCGAAACATACGCTCCGGAAGATAAGGCAATGACTGCCGTAAGGAATAACAGCATAACTATGACCGGGATCCTTCTCCGGGATCTGAAAACCTGTTCTGTGGACGTTCGGCCGCCTGATTTTGTTTTGCTTTGGTCGTTCATATGGCTGTCACTCCGTGCGAATTGTCTGTGTGATCGGTTTGAGCCGGTTCTTTCCGGCTCAGTATTCTGCTCCTGCGCGAAGGGCTTTCATTTCTTCCGGTATCAGATAATGTTTTTTCGGTTTCAGTATGCCCTTTAAGGCAGCTTCGAAACTCTCAAATTTTACTACGCCTGTCTCTCCTATAAGCTTTCCGAGAAGGATGACGCCTGCGAAAGTGGGATTCCCCATATCGTAAGCCATCTTAGTCGCGGGGATGGCAAATACGCGCACGTCGGTTCTTTCAGGACGTACAGGGACAAGGTCGCTGTCGAGCACGATCACTCCGCCAGGTTCGACGGCTGATTCGAATTTTTCCAGCGAAGGCTGGTTCATGACAACGAGTGCCGTTGCTTCGCTTATTATAGGTGATCCGACTTCCTCGTCAGAGACGATCACGTTGCAGTTTGCCGTTCCGCCGCGCATCTCGGGTCCGTATGAAGGAAGCCACGAAACGTGCCTGCCCTCGTGAAGCCCTGCGTGAGCGATAAACCTGCCCATAGAAAGGATGCCCTGACCGCCGAATCCGGCAAAAATTATTTGATTGTCCATCAGTGCGCCTCCTTATTTCGAACCGCCTGCTTTATCCGACGGAAGCTCAACGTTCTTGTAATTCCCGAGCGGATAATGCGGTATCATGTTTTCTCCGAGCCATTCGAGTGATTTCTCAGGGCTCATTCCCCAGTTCGTGGGGCAGATCGACAGCACCTCGACGATAGAGAAGCCAAGCCCGGCCTGCTGGACCTGGAACGCTCTTTTAATGGCAGCCTTCGCCTTGCGGATATTGGCCACGTTATTAACAGCGACGCGCTCTACGAACACCGCACCTTCAAGAGTCGAGAGCATTTCGCAGACTCTGATGGGATATCCGTGAAGTTCAGGTTTGCGGCCGAAAGGAGTTGTCGTAGTGACCTGTCCGACGAGCGTCGTAGGAGCCATCTGGCCGGAAGTCATGCCATAGATCGCGTTGTTAACGAATATTGTGGTGATCTTCTCGCCGCGCGTTGCCGCATGCACGATCTCCGCGGTACCGATTGCCGCGAGGTCTCCGTCGCCCTGGTATGTAAATACAGTGCGGTCCGGAAGTGATCTGCGAAGTCCTGTCGCTACTGCCGGGGCCCTTCCGTGAGCCGCCTGGACCATATCGCAGTTAAAATATTCGTAACTGTTATACGTACATCCGACCGAAGCGACACCTACCGTAGTGCCTTCAATTCCGAGTTCGTCGAGTACTTCTGCTACGAGGCGGTGAATAATTCCGTGGGTGCAGCCGGGACAATAATGAAGCGGCTTGTCTATCAATGCGTGAGGTCTCTGAAAAACGATGCTCATCAATTATTCCCCCCTTCACTTTCGCCGCGGGCAATTTTAATTACTTCCGCAAGTATATCTTTCTGTGCCGGTACGTTTCCGCCCGTTCTGCCGTAAAATGCGACGCTGTTTCGTCCGCCGACCGCGAGCCGCACGTCTTCGACCATCTGGCCCATGCTCATCTCGACCGTCAGGAAACCTTTCGGAGTGGTCGCGTACTTTTCGAACGCTGCTTTCGGGAACGGCCAGAGTGTTATCGGACGGATAAGTCCTACTTTAATGCCGAGCTTCGCCGCGTCTTTAATGACGTTTTTCGTAACTCTCGCACATGTTCCGTACGCAGCTACTATCACGTCCGCACCGTCGCAGTTCTGTACGTCTACGCGCGCTTCGTTCTCTTCGATAACTTTGTATTTTTCATACATATGGCGAACGTGTGCCTCGAGAACGTCAGCTTCGATATATATCGACGTGATCGTGTTATGAGGACGCTTCATTTCGCTTCCGCACGCTGCCCAGGGCTTATCGTACTTTTCGATCTTTTCCACGTCGCGGAATTCGACGGCTTCCATCATCTGGCCCATATATCCGTCGCCCATGACCACTACTGGGTTGCGGTATTTGTCCGCCAGATTAAACGCGTCAACGACGAGTTCGTACATTTCCTGTACTCCCTGCGGGGCGAGGACAATGTTATGGTAGTCGCCGTGACCGCCGCCTTTTACCATCTGGAAGTAGTCGCACTGTGCCGGAAGGATACCGCCCAGACCGGGTCCGCAGCGGACAATGTCGATTACGACTATCGGCAGTTCGGCTCCTGCCGCGTACGAAATACCCTCCTGCTTTAAGCTGATCCCGGGGCTTGACGAAGATGTCATCGCCCTCACGCCTGCGCTGGCGGCACCGTAGACCATATTAATCGCGGCAACTTCGCTCTCGGCCTGCACGAACGTGCCTCCGATCTCCTCCATTTTCCGCGCCATATAATGAGCAACCTCAGTCTGAGGAGTTATGGGGTAACCGAAATAGTGACGGCAGCCGGCTCTCAACGCAGCCTCTGCGATCACTTCGTTACCCTTCATCAAAATTTTTTCTCCCATATTCAGCCTGCCTTTCTACCGTTCTACCGTAATTACGCAATCGGGACAGACAGTGGCGCAGAAAGCACAGCCGATGCACTTTTCCTGCTCGGTGACTCCTGCCGGATGATATCCTTTTGCGTTCAAAACGTTTTCATCGATCGCAATGATCTTCTTGGGACAAACGGTCAGACAGAGCCTGCATCCTTTGCATCGCTCGATCCTGAATGTGACTTTAGCCATTGATAATGTCCCCTTCGCTAAGTATTTACGAGAACGGAGGGAACAGATAAAATCATTTTTGCGCCCTGCGCGCCCGATAAGGGTATTATAAACTTAATAAATAGCGATTTCAAGAGGGACAGCTGTATCAGAGTTTGAGCTTCCTTGCCAGTTTAGGCGAGATAGATTCCAGATCCGATCTCGTAAGGCCTCCGGTCAGACGCATCGTGATATAGTATGTAACGACGGCAATAACGGCGGCTATTCCGAATGCGATCAGGTTCGAAACGTACGGGTCTGTGAACTTCAGGATGAAATGGAGCAGGAAGTACGCCGGAAATGACGGAATCAGCATCACGGTGCTCGCGATCGTAGGATAAAGAAGAGGCTGGAACATGTCGAGCTTCATTGCCCTTCTTCTGATGAGCACGATGGCGTTCAGCACCATCGGAACGATGTACGAAACATAAGTGGAAATAACGGCGCCGTAGATATTGAGCCCGGGGATACCGATGAGGATGTAGTTCAGTATCGCTTTAAGCAGAACGCCTACTCCGACGAAGATCATTGACTGGTAAAGCAGGTTTACGCTCTGCATTATCGAACTCTGAAGATGGACAATGCCCATAAAGACGACGCTGAGCGCCATCGTTGTCATAATAAGAGGCATGTCGAAATCGAGCACGCCGTATATTTGGGACGCGAAGACGGTCATCGCGACCGCGCACGGCACAGCGGCAATAAAACACAGTTTGAAACTTTCCTGCGCTTTCTTTTCCGCCTCCTCTTTTTTACCTTCGGCGTGCAGGCCGGCAATTACAGGGAGCACGCTTACGCATAGCGCTGTAACGAGCGCTGTAGGAACATTAATAAGCTGACGGGCGCAGCTGAGATCGCCGTGCATTGACGCTGCCTCATAATCCGAAAGGCCCGAAGCGATAAGCCTTGATTTAACAATGAAAACGTCGATTATTGTCCCGCCGTACTGGATCGCTGCACTGAGCGTGATCGGTATGCTGTAGCGTGCGATCATCTTCAAATAATACGACGTTGGATAATTAACGTGTTTTTCTTCGACTCCCTCAGCGAGCGCAGGAGTGCCGGATTTCAGATAATAATAGATCACGATCGCTAGCGCCGTAAGCGAACCGGCGACAGTGCCGAACGAAGCGCCGGCGACTGCCCACATAAGCCCTTTGTTTCTGAGTATCAGGACGGCAACGATAGCGACGAGCAGATGAACGATCTGTTCGATGACCTGCGAAACGGCCGTTGGTGTCATGTTTTTGAGGCCCTGAAGGTATCCCCTGTATGCTGAAAGGATCGCGCAGACAAGCAGGTTCGGGGCGATAACAACGATGCCGAGCCAGGCTTCTTCGTATCCGGAAGCACGTGCGATCATTTTTGAGAATAGGATAAGGACGATTGTGAGCAGTATTCCCATCGAGGCGAGGAGCGTCCTGGAAAGCCTGAATGATCTTCCGGCAGATTTGCGGTCGCCCAGAGAAAGAAACTCGGTGACTGACTTGGATATTGCCACAGGAAGTCCCGCGGTTGCGATCACGTACACGAACGCGTAGATCTGGTTAGCGCTGGTATACACCTGGTATCCCGCCGAACCGCCCATAAGCTTTCTGAGTATGGGAACGAACAGCAGAGAAAGCACTTTAACGGCAATGCTTGCCACGGACAATATCGCAAACCCGCGCGCCATCGTCTGCGCGGAAATGCCCGAACGACCCTTATGCATTGTCCCCCTCCGATTCTCCGCAGCCGAGCGCCGCGGTCAATTCATTAACGATCCTACGTGTAAAGTCGATCGCATTGACAGCAGTGAGCGTTCTTATCCTGTCTCTTGAACCCGAGAAATGGCATTCCTTAACGTACGTAAGGCCTCCGGCAGCCACGCCGATAAAGACAAGTCCCACCGGTTCGTCCGCAACGGCAGGTCCGGCATATCCCGTAACGGCGATCGATATATCAGTACCGATAAGCCTTTTAACACCGTCTGCCATTTCGCGGCAAGTCTCACTGCTTACAGCGGTAAACTTTGTCAACGTTTCCTGCTTTACACCAAGTACACCGTGCTTTACAGCGTCAGTATATGAAACGACACCGCCCATGAACACTGATGATGCTCCCGGAACTGACGTCAGTTTGGACGAGATCATGCCTCCTGTAAGAGATTCGGCAGCGGAAACGGTAAGCGAATTTGCTTTCAGCAGCCTGATAAGCGCCTCTTCCGGTTCTTCATTATCGACCGAATAAACATCGTCGCCAAGAATATTGATTATTTGATTAACTCCACTTTCGACGAGCTCGTCCGCTTCTTTCTCGTCTTTCGCACCTGCTGTAACGCGCACCGTCACCAGACCGTCTTTAGCATATGTTGCAAAAGTCGGATTAGTCTGCCCGTCGATCAGCGCCATAAGTTTCGTCTCGACCGCAGACTCTCCCGTACCGCAGATCCTGACGAAGCGCGACTTTAAAGCCATACCTGACCGCCCTGCAAAATACTCCATGACATATCTGTCAAACATCGGTTTCAATTCTTTCGGAGGGCCCGGAAGCATAATGACAGTTTTACCGGAAAACGCTCCCGTACCGAAAATCATGCACCCAGGCGCAGTCCCGTTTTCATTCGGAATTATTCGTGCTCCTTCAGGAATGAGAGACTGCCTGTAATTGTTATCCGTCGGGATCTGGCCGCGGCGTTTAAAGAATTCTTCTATCCTGCGCCTCGATCCGGCGTCATCTATAAGTTTAAGCCCGAAATGATCGGCTATGACCTGCTTCGTAAGATCATCCTGAGTAGGCCCGAGACCGCCTGTTGTAATAACTACGTCAGAGCGGCCGAGCGCGATATCGAGGCACTCCCTGAGCCTAGAAGGATTGTCACCCACGACAGTATGGAAAAAAACGCCTGCACCCGTTTCGGGAAGTCTGGCGGAAATATACTGGGCATCGGTATTCGCGATCTGCCCCATCAGAAGCTCGGTCCCTACGGACAATATCTCTGTCCTGATCAATTTGTTTTCTCCTTACTTAGCAAGCGTTCGGACAACGGCCATTGCGTTTCGCGTTCGTTCGTGCGCTCGTTTCGGCGCGTACCGTTCTGTTACTGATTATACGCCCGCAGCCGTTTCAGTTCAAGATGCTTTCGATTTAAGCGTGGTTATAAAAATCTGCCGTAATCCGCGGACTACTACAGCCTCAGGCCGCAAAAATGAGCGACATCGCAGGATACGGCAGCTCGATCGATCACGGAATCACGGAAAGAGCCTCAAACGAAAAGAGGTTGACTTCGGCAATTGAAAAATATATAATAAATAAAGCTATATACCGCGCCCGCATGGACCGATGAACGGATCTCAAAACGCCGCGCGGAATGCTTCTCAAAGGAAGCGAGAGCTTTTATTCATTCTTAACGGAGGTTTGTCCCTTATGAATAAAACCGCATCCAGATCCGTATTAAAAAAATTGGCGCTGCTGCTCGCCATATGCGTTGTCGCGTCATTCTTTGCCGCGTGTAAAGATGAAGAACCGGAAGCGACACCCGTACCTACCGCGGAACCGACGCATCAGGCCGCGACATTGTCGCCGATCTATAATATCGAATACGACCCGGAACAGTTCATCGTATCCGGAAGTAAGCTGGTCGAATACATAGGAGAAGGCGGAGACGTCGTTGTCCCGAATGATATCACAGTAATCGGAGCCAGCGCATTCGCAGGTGCCTCTAAGGTAACATCGATCACCTTCCCCCGCTCGGTCACATATATTGAAGCATACGCTTTCGAAGGATGCACTGGACTTACAGGAAAGTTCAATCCTCCCAATAACCTTAACTACATCGAAGACTTCGCTTTCAAAGACTGCACCGGGATCACCGAGATCTCCTTTGAAAACAAACTATATGCTTTCGGCGAGCATATTTTCGAAGGCTGCACCGGACTGCAGAAAGTAGTCCTTCCCGAGAAATTCCTTGACGCAAACTCCACCACTGTGCTCCCGGCATACACATTCTCCGGCTGCACCTCTCTTACAGACGTTACTATATTCAAAGAAGCTGCTTCCATCGGCGATAACGCATTTGAAAACTGCACCGCACTTAAAGAGATCACGCTTCCCGATAAGCTCAGAGAACTGGGTAAAAACGTTTTCGCCGGATGCACTTCTCTTGAAACTATCAATATCCCCAAAGTACTGTACCTCATTGGCGGCGGTTCGTTCAGCGATACTCCGTGGATGAAGGCGAAGATCGAAGAAACCAAAAACAATATTGCCGCAGCCGAAACTGAAAAGAAGGAAGAAGCCGGATACATTACAGTCGGCCAGAACGCGATCATATACTTTGTGCCCGAAAACGAGAGCGGCGATGTTGCCCTTAACATCTCAGAAAACGCATACTCGCTCTGCGAAGGAGCATTCGACGCTGTTATTGACCGCCTCACTTCCATAACGTTCTCTTCAGGAGGAAGGCTCGAGTTCCTCGGAGATAATCTTTTCCGCGGCGCAGTGAAACTTACTCAGATCACACTTCCCTCGAAACTTAAAACGATAAACGACGGTCTTTTCGCAGACTGCGTTAATCTCGAGACGGTCAATGTTAACAGCAAACTCGTTTCCGTCGGTAACGAATCGTTTATGAACTGCACAGTTCTTAAAGAGATCTACCTTCCCGATACGATCACTTCGATCGGTGACAATGCATTCTACAAATGCCTCGGCCTCACAAAAATCGAGTTCCCGTCTTCAATCGAGAGCATCGGAAACTACGCGTTTAAAGACTGCGAAAACATCAGCACGTTCATATTCACGCTGAAGCTTTCCGACGTTGGCGTTCAGGCGTTCGATAACACCAAGTGGTACAACGACCTTTCTGTCTATGACGAGCCTATAACCGAGAACCAGTTCCATATTTTCGGAAACGGAGTTCTCATTAAGGCAGATATTGTTAACAGCGACATCGTTATCCCGGATAATGTTAAGTCGATCGGTGCTTTCACGTTCAACGGCTGGACCGAGATCAAGGACCGCGAGTTCTACGGATCGAAACTGCCCAAGAGCGTGACGATTCCCGAAGGCGTAACGCGCATCGGTGATTACGCATTCTATTTCTGCGAGAATCTTGATAAAGTTTTCATCGCGGATTCTGTTACCGAGATCGGCGAAAAGGCGTTCTACGGCTGTTCGAAGATCGAGTCCGTTAAACTTCCGGCTACGCTCACGGAGATCAGGGATTACACATTCTACGGCTGCACTTCCCTTTCGGAAGTCGTAATTCCCGAGACCGTCACTTCGATCGGAAAATACGCGTTCTATAATTGCTACAGCATTTACGAGCTTGAGATCCCGGCAGGTGTTACCGAAGTTGGTTCGTTCGCGTTTACAGGCACTCCGTGGTTCCAGTATCATAATGAAGATCTTTTCATCATCGGAACTACGCTCGTTAAGTATAACGGTGATTCAGAGGCCGTACTTCCGGATACGATCACCGATATCGCGGGCGGCGCTTTTGAAAATGAGTTCACGGTTTCCGTGAAGCTTCCTGCTTCGATGACTGTCATTCCTGAATACGCGTTCTCAGGCTGCACGGCACTTGAGGAAATAGACCTCAGCGGCGTTACGGAAATTGCGGAGCGTGCTTTCAACGGCTGCAAAGCGCTGGAAATAACTGTTGACACAGCCGCGATCAATGTTGCAGAAGACGCGTTTGCGAATTGCCCGAACGTAACTCTCAAATAATTTAAGAGTTCACATAACACGGATTAAAATTATGAGGCTGTTAAAAACTGTAATTCAGCAGTTGTTTAACAGCCCCTTATTTTATTCAGTGTATAATTGATCCGATCAGTTTGCGGAGAATATGCGAAGGAGTTCCGAGGCGTGTTTCAGAGATATTTCAGATAAGTCGTCTCCGTCCAGAAGACGCGCGATCTCTCGTACACGGTCTTTATCGTAAAGGTTTTTAACAGACGTCGCAGTATTCCCTTCCGAGACTGATTTTGACACGAAAATATGTTCGTCGGCAACGGCCGCCAGCTGCGCGTGGTGCGTTACGCATATTATCTGACGATCGTTCGAAAGAGTCTTTAATTTGCGCGCGATGCGGTTAGCGGCAACACCGCTGATGCCGTTGTCGATCTCATCAAATATAAGAGTCGGAATATTGTCCGAACTGCTCTGGACCGATTTAACGGCGAGCATTATGCGGGAGAGTTCTCCTCCGGAAGCGATCCTCGAAAGTGGTTTCAGAGGCTGCCCGGGGTTCGGAGAAATCATAAACTCGACGTCGTCAAGTCCGTCGCTTCCGAATTCGGCGAATCCGTTCTCGGCAGGTTCGTAAAAGAACGTGACGTCAGTCTCGAATTCGGTGCCGCCCATCTCAAGTTCCTCGAGCTCGGAAGCTATCCGCTTCGAAAAAGCATTTCCGGCATCCTGCCTCAGACGGCTTAGTTCAGAGGCCGAATCTAGCAGCTTCCCTGAAAGGTCAGTAAGACGCTCTGTTATCTCGGCGGCATTCTTCTCGGAATCGTTTAAAAAATCGAGCTTTTTCTGAGCCGAATCGCGGTATTTCATGATCTCTTCGTAGCTGTTCCCGTACTTGTTTTTCAGTCTGTACAGGTAATCGAGCCTTCTTCCCGCCAGATCCGCTTCCTGAGGGTCGTATTCGGCCTTTATAGACGCGTTTCTGAGTTCGGCGATAAAATCCTTTACTTCGTAGAAAATCGATTCTGCGGCGTTTCTGAGGCCTTCAAGCGAGTCGCTCAGTTCGGCGGCCTTTCCCGTGTCAGACATGATCCTTTCAAGCAGCCCTACCACTCCTTCAGAATCATCCTCGCCCTGTGCGGCATACACCGCGTCAACAAGTAGTTCCCTTATCTTCTCGGCGTGTGAGAGAAATTTGAGGCGCTCCACGAGATACTCCTCCTCGTCAGGAGAAAGCTGGGCGCCGTCGATCTCGCGGATCTGATAACCCAGAAGATCCATTGCCCGGGCACGCTCAGCCGGGCTTCCGGAAAGATCTGCAAGACTGCGCCGCAAAGAACGGTACTCGGAAAGCATTGTCCGGTACGAATCAAGCTCGGCAGCGACGCGCTCCCCCGCAAAAGCATCGATAAGGCGAAGCTGGGAAATATTGTCAGTAAGCAGCCTGCTCTCGTTCTGGCCGTGAATATCTATAAGTGTTTCGCCGATCTTTTTAAGTCCTGCGGAATTCACCGCCCTGCCGCAGACACGGCACACGTGCCTTCCGCCCTGAGATATCTCACGCTCAAGCACGACGCTGTCGCCTGCGGAAACGCGCGGAGAATTAGGCGGAAGAACGGAATTGATCGCCTCGGCCGTTTCTCCGGAAATACCGGTAAATTCACCTGTCACGCGGCCTGAATCGCACCCCGACCGGACAATATCCTTTTTAACTCTCAAACCAAGCAGCGCACTTATAGAGTCGATAATGATAGACTTCCCCGCGCCGGTCTCGCCGGTGAGGCAATTCATTCCTTGCGCAAACGAAAGGTCAACGTTTTCCGCGAGCGCTATATTCCTGATTTTAAGCAGTCTGAGCATACGATCACTCCCGGCCCGTCCTCCGGCGCGCATCGTCCGCAGAAGAGCCCGCTTCCTTTGCAAGCAGCGCACAGACCTCCGAAGCAATATCATCGGTCCTGCAAACGATCAAAACTGTATCATCGCCCGCGATCGAGCCGAGAATACCTCCGAACTCCATCGAATCAACGGCTGAAGCAAGCGCGTTCGCCATACCCGAAAGCGTCCTGACAACTACCATGTTGCACGCATAATCACACGAAACAAACGCATTCCTGAAAACAGGAACAAGCTTTTCGGGCATCGACGCGTTCTGAGAAAACAGCTCGGTATAAACGAGTTTTCCTCCGGGAGCCGCACGCTTAACAAGATTCAGCGCCTTTATATCGCGCGAGACCGTGGCCTGACCTACGTCGTAGCCTCTTTCTCTTAACTTCTCCGCAAGCTCCTCCTGCTTCTGAATCTCTTCAGAGGATATGATCTTTAAAATCTCTTCACGTCTGCCGTATTTCATCTCGCGAGCTTCCTCCGTCTCTCTTCGGCTTTTTGTCTGAGGACCTCGTAAAAATTAGGAGGATCCATGCGGATGACGCGAACGCTCATGCCGGAAGGCATGCAGCGGCAGACAAAACCTTTTCCGAATTTTATATTTTTATGGCCGTCGACCGAAACGTACATTGATTCATGTTCGATCCGCATCGAAAGCGTCACTGTGCTGTCGGCACGGGCAATTATCGGTCGGCCGTCTGTGAAATGCGCACACACGGGCGTAACGACTATAACATCATTACCCGGCTCTACGATCGGGCCTCCGGACGACATCGAGTAAGCAGTCGAACCGGTCTGAGTGGCAACGACGATTCCGTTGCAGGGGTAATTATCAACGAACGCCCCGCCTATATTTACGGTCACATATGCGAGTTTTGCGAGAGTTCCTCTTTCAAGCACGCAGTCGTTAAGGGCATACTCATCGAACACGATGTTTCCGTCAGCGTCAGAAACCTGCACCCTCAGCACGTGCCTGTCCTCGATCACGTAATCACCTTTTGCGAGCCTTCTTATGATCTCTTCGGGGTTATCGTGCTCAAATTCAGTAAGGAGGCCAAGCGTGCCAAGGTTGAAACCGCATACGGGAAGATCGCGCGAAAGCGCCATTGACGCCGTTTTTAAAAACGTACCGTCTCCTCCGACGCTGATAAGCAGATCGGCTTCTGAAACGGTTTTTGCGCAGTCGGAAACTCCGGAGACAGAGACGCCTGTAATAGCGTGATCAGACTCTTTAACCGATCTCGATGTAGCTTCGAGCACCTTTGCAAATTCGAAGCATTCAGCTTTATTCTCGTCGTAAATAATTCCTATGACCACTGCGCTCACCTCCCGCGACCGTACCGACCGGCTCCTGTCAATTTTATATCACATCGTGCGGTTCATGTCAATTTTCGTGTGCTCACCAAAGCTCGTTTTTTTCGGAATCGAGGAATACGAGCTTATGCGCAGATACGAATTCGAATCCTGAAAAAGGCCCCGGGACACTTTCATCCTGTTCATCCGCGCTTTTAGAAATATCAACGCCGCTGATTTTATCAAAAATGCCCCTGAAAGCCACTTCAGGTCTCAGATTAACTTCATTTCCGCACGCCAGAACAGCTCCGAACGAAAGCTGACCGCCTTCGCAAACTGCAGGATCACTGCCGAAAGACAGGATCATAGGCCTGATGTCAACGACTTTGACGCCGCTTTTCGACTTTTTTGCCGTCATCACTGCCTCGCCGGACTCCAGACAGCGTCCGACAGCGTCAAGAAATATTTCCCGTACCTCTCCTTCCGGGCAGGAAACACTGATCCTGTACGCGGCGTATCTTACCGGCTTCATAACGGACCCCTCTCCCGGTTCGAGCTTTCTGATCTTCACAGGAACAATCCCAGACGGTAATGATTTTATCAGCACTTCCAGCAGTTCTTCCGTATCTCTCTCCCCGGTAAGATCTATGTCGACATATTCTGCCTCGCTCGTCATTCCGAGCGGAAGAGGCGCGCTGAACACCATCTCCGCGTGAGGATTGAACCCCTGCGAATACTCCAGATCAAGCCCTGTCCGTCTGGCGCAGCGCGTAAACACCTTAAGGAGATCGAGATGAGACACATATTTAGCGCGTCCCGTCTTGCAGAATCTAATCCTGTATTTTACCAACGCAGATCCCCCTTCCGTACGATGTTACTCCGCATCCGGCACATTTCTCGGCGCAGTTGGGCGTGACGATCCCCTGCCGTGCTCTGTCAAGCTCGCGCTTCAGGAAAGCCTTGGTCACACCAACGTCAACATGATCCCACGGGAGCGCTTCTTCGAGCGATCTTTCTCTCCTGTTGAAATCTTCCGCATGAAGGCCGTTCTTCGCAAAAGCTTCCATCCAGCGGCCGTAGTCAAGATATTCCTGCCACGCGTCGTATCTCGCTCCCGCTTTCCATACGTCGTATATAACTTTACCGATGCGCCTGTCGCCTCTGGATATCGCTCCCTCCAGCACAGACGTCTCCGGATCGTGCCAGCTGAAACTGACCCGGCGGCTCAGATGCTGCTTGATAACGTTCTGTCGGCGGATGATCTCAGGCACCGGGATCTGCGGCGCCCACTGGAAAGGCGTAAAAGGCTTCGGTACAAACGTCGACACACTGACTGTGATATTGGGCCTTCTCGCTTTCCGCCCCGCATGGATCTCGTCGTACAGCGCGAGGACTTTGTGCGCGAGTTCGGCGATACCTATAAGGTCATCGTCTGTCTCGAACGGCAGCCCAAGCATGAAATATAGTTTGACTGTGCTCCAGCCGCCCTCGAAAGCGGTGCGGCACGAACGAAGCAGATCGGTCTCATTGACACCTTTATTGATAATATCGCGCAGCCTCTGCGTGCCTGCCTCAGGAGCGAACGTAAGACCGCTTTTGCGCACAGCCGAGACCTTCTCCATAAGTTCGAACGAGAAAGAATCGAGACGGAGCGAAGGCAGCGCGAGACTCACACGCTTAGGCACGGTGATCTCAAGAAGCTTGTCCGTAAGCTCTCCCAGGCGCGTATAATCGCTCGTAGAAAGGCTCAGCATCGATATTTCTTCATATCCGGTGGAATCGAGCAGTTTTCCGGCGATCTCAACGAGTCTTTCGGGCGAACGTTCGCGCACGGGGCGGTAAATGAATCCCGCCTGGCAGAACCTGCAGCCTCTCGTGCAACCGCGGAAAATCTCAAGCATAATTCGGTCGTGGACAACTTCGATGTTGGGCACGATCATTTTTTCAGGTAAATATGAATTTTCGAAATTGGAGACAACGCGTTTTCTTATCCTTTCAGGCGCGACGTCAATGAATTCTTTTTTGGGCTTCAGTGATACGAATGTTCCGTTTTCATCGAACACGCAGTCATAAAACGCGGGCACGTACACTCCGCTGATCTTCGCGATCTCTTTAAGCGTATCAAGCCTCGAAGCGCCCTTCAGTTTGCACACGCGGAACGTTTCAACGATCTCCGGAAGCATTTCCTCTCCCTCTCCGAGGTTGAAGAAATCAAAGAAATCCGCCATTGGCTCGGTATTGTTCGCGCTCGGACCGCCGCAGAAGATGATAGGATCGTTCTCGCCGCGCTCCGCCGAAAGCACCGGGATCCCGGCAAGGTCAAGCATATTGACCACGTTCGTGTAGCTCATCTCGTACTGGAGCGAGAAAGAGAGCATATCGAGGTTCGCGGCCTCCCCTTGCGACTCAAGCGTAAAAAGCTTATACCCGGAAGCGCGCATCTTGTCCTCAAGATCGGGCCACGGGGCAAAAACGCGCTCACACCACACGCGATCCTGATCGTTAAGAAGGTGGTAGAGCAATTTGAACCCGAGGTGGGACATGCCTATATCGTACACGTCGGCAAAGCACATCGCCAAATGTACGTCATATTCTCCGGGTTCTTTCGTTACGCTGTTCAGTTCGCCGCCTATATATCTTCCGGGCTTTTCGACCGAAAGCAGCATACTGTCAGGCAAATAAAGATAGTTCATGGTAAACCTCTCGCAATACTTTTCTGCAGAAGTTTGCAGGATCAGTACTGCGGAAGTTTACCATTTATCAGGGCCGGGTGTCAATTACAGAAACTATTTCTTCTTTTTCTTTGACGCGACAATTATGCCTGCGACTGCGGCTGCGAGAATAACTGCGCCGCATACGATTCCGATGACCAGACCGGTATTGTTCTTCTTAACATCCTTCTCATCGGGAGCGCTTGTCTTATCCGTATAGGTCTTCCCTCCTGTTGGAGCAGGAGCGTCGGTAACTTTAGGAGCCTCGGTCGGAGCGGGTGCATCGGTTGGAGCCGGTTCATCGGTAGGCTTTGCGGTAGCGGGTTCCGTAGCGGGCGCAGCCGTTCCCTGAGGAACTTCGAGTCCTTTGATCGTAAAAGCAGTGCTGCGTTCGTGGTGGAGTTCGCTGTTCAGTTTAACGACGGTGCCGTCCTGAAGCTGCGCGACAGCGCAGACCTCATTAGTGCCTGTGTAAGAACTGATAGGAACGTTGATATAGAATCTCTGTGCGTTGGAACCGTCAACGCCCCATGAACTGATCGTTGACCTGAGGCCTTGCGCACCGGTATTTGGATCGTCTTCCTCGTTATATGCAAGGAACCCTTCTTTTAAAACGATATCGCCACCAACCATATATCCGAATCCGATTACAGGCTGTGTGAAGCAGACCCAGCCGGCATATGAAATAAAAGATCCGCTGTACTGCACCGCGTCGAGAACGTCATCGGGATCAAGGAACGTATCGGCATACGCTCTGGTAGTAACACCTTCGGAAACAAGAGGGCTGAAGTTCCAGTCTATTCTGTCCAGGTTCATCACGATATCCTCGGAATCGTCGTAATCGATAACATTGCTGATGCTCTTGAAAGGAACGACGTCGGTATTGTTCGTCAAAAAATCAGTGTTTGTCCCTTTTTTCGTGCCGTTCAGCTTAACGATCGTGCCGTCAACCAGCTTGGCAACGACGCGCATAGAACTCTGGTCGCCGCTGCTGAGCGGGATAACCACGCGATATCTTCTCGCATATTCGCCGCCTTTTTCTTTAACGGAATCCTCGGTCGTTTCAGCAAAAACAGCATTGTAAGGATCGAAAACGGGCTCATCATCATTGACCTGATACCCGAAC